>JBBQUB010000186.1:0-5696 GCA_038212865.1 Actinomycetales bacterium | reverse complement strand
AACGTGCACGCCCTGCTGGCCACCGGCGCGACCCTGCCTGGCGCGTCGTGGCAACGCTGTAGGACCCACTACGCCGCGAATCTGATGAGCACCTGCCCGAAGGCGTCCTGGCCGTGGGTCAAGACGTTGCTGCACTCGGTGTACGACCAGCCCGACGCGACATCCGTTGCTGCACAATACGACCGCGTCATCGACTCACTGACTCTGAAACTGCCCAAGGTCGTCGAGCACCTCGAAGAGAACCGCGCCGACGTCCTGGCGTTCACCGCGTTCCCCAAGGAGATCTGGAGACAAATCTGGTCCAACAACCCGCTATCTGTTAACCGGCCCTCGGACGACACATTCACGTCCGCGGCCTGACCTCCCACCGATCAGCGGGATGCGGGTCGATCCTGCCGGTGAACTGAGAGGAGCTCGTCATGGTTGTCAGCGTGCGGTTGGCCGGAGGTGAGCACCGGCTCGCTGGTGACTGGGCAGGACTGGAGGTCGCCAACGGGTTCCTGGATCATTTGCGGGCGCGGGCGTTCTCTCCGACCACGGTCCGTGCCTACGCCTTCGACGTCGCCAACTTCGCCCGGTTCCTAGCTGAGCAGCACCTGGACCCTGACCGAGGTGGCACCGATGGACGTGTTCGGGTGGGTGGACTGGCAGGGCGTACGGACCCCGGACACCGGTTCAAGGGTGGTCCGCCTTGCCCCTCGCGGCGCGGCACCTGCCACCGTCAACCGGCGTGTGGCCGCAGCCAGGGCGTTCTTCGAGTTCCTCACAATGAGCGGGACCGTGCCGGCCAACCCGGTCCCGGCGCCGCGGCGCGGCCAGGGCTTGCGCCCGACCACGCGCGGAGCGGCGAGGGCCTCCAACAGCTCATCGACGCCGTCCTCCCATATGATCAGGCGGGACCGTCCGTGCCGGAAGGTCTGGACCCAGGGGGATCTACGAACGTGCGTTGGCTGATGGGCCAGAACTCAGAAGGTGTGGACCGGCGTCCACATCAGCCTTCAACTGGCAGCAACTAGGATCCTTCTTTGAGCACAAGACTCGACTCTGGAAGATGGCCAAACGGGCATGGGGCGGGTTCAAGTCCCGCCCTCGGCACGAGCTCTCGCTAGGCTGACCTGTGTGACCGACGACGCACAGGCCCAACCGAGCCCGCCCTCAAGCTCAACCGTCGGCGCTCCCGCGAGGGCCCGCATCCTCGTTGCCGAGGACGAGGCGCTGATCCGCCTGGACCTGGTCGAGATGCTGACCGACACCGGATATGAGGTCGTCGCCCAGGCCAGCAATGGCGAGCAGGCCGTCGCCCTGACCCGTGAGCTCAAGCCGGACCTGGTGCTGATGGATGTTCGAATGCCGGTGCTCGATGGCATCAGCGCGGCCGAGCAGATCGGCGCCGAACGTCTTGCGCCCGTGGTCATGCTCACTGCATTCAGCCAGAAGGAGCTCGTCGAGCGTGCTCGCGATGCGGGCGTCATGGCCTACATCGTCAAACCCTTCACCGCCTCGGACCTCGCGCCCGCCATCGATATTGCGCGCTCTCGTTGGGTCGAGCTGCACGCATTGGAGGCCGAGGTTGCGGACATCTCGGAGCGACTCGAGACGCGCAAGGTCGTGGATCGTGCCAAGGCCCTGCTGATGACCCAGATGAAGATCAGTGAGTCGGAGGCCTTCCGCTGGATCCAGAAGACCGCCATGGACCGTCGCCTGGGGATGCGCGCGGTGGCCGACGTCGTCCTTTCCGGTATGTCGGGTGGGGTCGAGAACTCTTAACCATCGCTTCGCCAGTGTCTATCGAAGGAAGATCACCAGCTGGGTCAGCAGCGGCGCAACAATGAGCGCCGGTAAGAGATCACCAACCGGAATCTCACGAATGCGCAGCAACCGGAAGGAGATTCCCACAAGCATCAAACCGCCTGTCGCGGTCAGCGCGGCGATGTGGGCGTCCGGTAGCAGCGAACCAAGGAGCACCCCCAACAAGGTCAGCAAGCCCTGGACAACGGCGACGGACACTGCCGAGAACAGAACGCCGATGCCAAAGGATGACGCGAACGCCAAAGCGGCGAATCCGTCGAGCACTGCCTTCAGAGTCAGCTGGTCGATGCCTTTGCCCAGTCCGTCCGACAGTGAGCCAAGGATGGTCAGCGGTCCGACGCAGAAGAGCAGCGAAGCGCTGAGCCAGCCCTCGATGAAACGTTCGCGCGCCTCGCGCCCCTGACCCCTCTCCTGGGCCCCCACCAGCTTGGGGCGGCGGGCAAGTCGGGCCTGGACAGCACCGGCCAGGCTCTCAAGGCGCCCCTCGATCTGCATCAGCGAACCCGAAATGCCACCGATCAGCAGACTCCCGAGCACGATCAGCACCGGCACGCCAGACCCGACAGCGGACGCAAGGGACGAGTCGGTGACCTTGGCCGCGGACAGACCCGCCATGAGCAGGGTTGTCAGGCCCAGACAGTCGGTGACCACCGACCGGGTTCGTTCCTTTAGCCGGTGACCCACGGCCATACCCAAGAGGGACCCGATGACGACAGTGGCCACGTTGATCACAGTCCCGAGGCCGGGGAAGGCGCCATCCATGCGCGCCACTGTAGGGGCAGCGGAGCCCAGTCTTGGCAAACCCCTCACCGCCGGCGACATCTGGACATATGCTGCCTTGGTCGCTCGTCCGAACTCGGGCCGTGACCTCGGGTGGGGGTCCGAGACGTATTGTTCATGCCTGCGATGGAGGAGATCGTGCCGCGACCCCAGATCACCGTTCGCCGTGTCACCCCCGAGCTCGAAGGTGTCTTCGCGACCCTGTGCACGATGGCCCACCTGGAGGTCACTGGCGGCTCGGCATCCCATGAGGACGCAGAGGCGCGGGTCGCCGCGGCCCTCGCCAACGATGACGTGCGGGCGTTTCTTGCCGTGGTGGACGAGCGGCCGGTGGGTTACATCGTGCTGACCAGCCGTCCGCTGTCATTCCTGACTGACTCGACCTGTGTCTCCATCGAGCAGATCTTCGTTGCCCCGGACGCCCGCCGAAGCGGCGCGGCGCGCGCGTTGGTCAGCGCCGCCGCGACGTATGCCGACCGGCTCGGTGCCGAACAGGTCACCAGCTCGGTGCCTTCTCACGTCCGCGAGGCGAACCGTTTCTTCGCCCGACTCGGCTTCTCGTCCTACGTCGTGCGGCGGGTGACCACCACCTCGGCCTTGCACCGCAGGCTGGCGACCGGCGAGGAGCCACACCTGGCGCTCGACCAGCTGTTGCAGCGACGCCGTTCGATGCGCGCCCTCGCGACCCGCTCGATTACGCTCGACCAGCTGTTGCAACGACGACGTTCACTGCGGGCGCTTGCGACACGATCGTTCACGTCCTCAGCACCGGAAGCTGATGTCACCCGAGCTCAGCCCGGAGGGTGAGCGAAACCTTGGCCGCAGCCCGTGCGATGGGGACAAGGCCCGGGTCAGCTACCTGGGACCTGCTCCCGGATCAGGCAGGTAATCCGTGAGGTACACACCCGGTTGCCGTCCTCGTCGGTGACGACTACCTCATAGACGGCGAGAGTGTTGCCCAGGGACAAGGCGCTCGCGGTGCCCGTGACGAACCCGGCCCGGGCCGCCCGGTGATGAGTGGCGTTGATGTCCACGCCGACCGCGATCCGTCCCTCGCCTGCATGCAGGACGGCCCCGATCGAGCCCAGGGTCTCTGCCAGCACGACGCTAGCGCCGCCATGCAGCAACCCGTATGGCTGGGTGTTACCGGCGACCGGCATCCGAGCCACGACCCGCTCGGCCCCCGCCTCGAGGAACTCGATGCCCATCTTCTCCCCAAGGGTGCCACCGTTCATCGTGCCCAGTGCGGCCAGAACCTGCTCGTGCGTATAGCCCATCAACGTGCCCATCTCGTGAGTCATCTCGGTGTAGGTCAAATCTGTGTCGGTCGTCATCGTGTCGGCCGGTGCCCCTAGGCTGCCATGCGTGAGCCGACTCCTGCTTCTCGACGGTCATTCGCTGGCTTATCGGGCCTTTTTCGCGCTGCCGGCGGAGAACTTCTCCACGAGCACCGGTCAGCACACCAACGCCGTCTACGGCTTCACGTCCATGCTGATCAACGTCCTGCGTGACGAGGCGCCGACTCACGTTGGGGTTGCCTTCGACATCAGCCGGCAGACCTTCCGCATGGCCGACTACCCCGCGTACAAGGCGGGCCGATCCGCCACGCCGGACGAGTTCAAGGGCCAGATCTCGTTGCTGCACGAAGTTCTCGACGCCCTGAGAGTTCCTTATGTCGAGGTCGACGGCTTCGAGGCAGATGACGTGCTGGCCACGCTGACCACGGAGGCCATCGAGCGGGCTAGCATCGACGAGGTCCTCATCTGTTCGGGCGACCGCGATGCCTTCCAGCTGGTCAACGACAAGGTGACGGTCCTCTATCCGGTCAAGGGTGTCTCCGAGCTGGCCCGGATGACCCCTGCCGCAGTGGAGACCAAGTATGGCGTCCCACCCCAGCGTTACAGCGACCTCGCGGCGTTGGTGGGCGAGTCCTCCGACAATCTGCCCGGGGTCCCAGGAGTTGGCCCCAAGACTGCAGCCAAATGGATCCAGCTCTATGGCGACCTGACCGGCGTGGTTGCCCACGTCGGCGAGATCAAGGGCAAGGCGGGCGAGTCGTTGCGCGACAACCTCGACGGCGTCCTTCGCAACCGCCGGCTGAACCAGCTGGTCCACGACGTCGCCCTCGAGGTCACGGTCGACGACCTCGAGCGCAGGACATGGGACCGCGAAGAAGTGCACAAGGTGTTCGACGGTCTTGAGTTTCGGGTCCTGCGCGACCGCCTCTTCGCGACCCTCGAAGCCGTTGAGGTTGAAGCAGACTCGGGCTTTGATCTCGATGGCTCCGTGCTGTCGTCGGCCGAGGTGCCGGCTTGGCTGGCCGAGCACACAGCAGCTGGCGAGCGCGTTGGCGTGCACCTCGACGGTGCCTGGGCGCGGGGGACCGGTGACGCGCAGGCGCTGGCCATTGCGGCTGGGACCGGTGCGGCGGCATACCTCGACCTGACCGCCCTCGACCCGGTTGCCGAGGACGCCCTCGCCTCCTGGCTGGGCGACCCGTCAAGGACCAAGGCCCTGCACGACGCCAAGGGGCCGATCCAGGCTCTGGCAGCTCGTGGTCTGCCGCTGGCCGGGCTGAGCAGCGACACCGCGCTGGCTGCCTATCTCGTCCGGCCGGACCAGCGGTCCTATGACCTCGCCGACCTGGTGCTGCGCAACCTGTCCCGCGAACTTCGCAACGACAGCGGGCCCAGCGGGCAGGGTCTGCTGGACTTCAGCGCTGACGGCGAGGCCGAAGCGCAGACCGCGATGGTTCACGCGCGGGCGATCCTCGACCTGTCCGTGGCTCTGGACGTCCAGCTCGAACAGACCGGGGGAGGGGCGCTGCTGGCGCAGATCGAGCTTCCGCTGGTCGACGTGCTGGCCGGCATGGAGCGGGTCGGCATCGCTGTCGATGTCCCGGCCATGGAGCGGCTCGAGGAGGACTTCGCCGCCCAGGTGCACAAGGCGCAGGGTGAGGCGTATGACGCGATCGGCGGTGAGCAGATCAACCTCGGCTCACCCAAACAGCTTCAGGTGGTGCTGTTCGACACCTTGGGCATGCCGAAGACGAAGAAGACCAAGACCAGATACACCACCGATGCCAATGCCCTGACCAATCTCTATGC
>JBBQUB010000185.1:0-5742 GCA_038212865.1 Actinomycetales bacterium | reverse complement strand
GCCTGCAGGCCGCTCCCCGGACGGACGCTCGCGGATGAAGGCGCTGCCGCTCGGCACTGGACGCGCACCACCGGCTACCGCTCCGGAATTGGGCTGTGCCTCGGGCGAGGGACGCGGTTTGGCAGCGGGGTGGCGACGGCGCTGACCTCTGTTCACGCGCGGTCTGCCGCGCCGGCGCAACAACCAACCGAAACGTGAGTCTGCGCCGCATCATCGGGGCTGTCTGTTCTTTGGCCGACGGTGCAACGCCCTCCTGAGGCGGCGAAGGCCACCACGTCCTCGTACGTCATCGCTGGTGGACATTCGCTGAGGATCTGACCCAGTCCAGACTGGACCATGGAGACCGCCTCAGCCGCGTGCGCGGCGGCGAAGGTGCCAGCGCTCTCGTGTTCCATCACCGCGGTGTAGGACCCGTCCGGTGCGCGCAGCAGGCGCCGTCCTTTCAGCCCTGCGCTCCCGCGCAGCTGGTCATTGGACGAGGTGAACCAGTCTCGAAAATCTTTGTCCTGCTCGTCGGTCACAGTGGGGAATCGGACGATCGAGATGTGCATGTCAACCTCCATAGGCAGTGGCCCTGTTTTGGGCTGTGGCGCCTTCTAGCGGATGGTCATCCTCAACCGTGGGCCTAACTTTCGGCCTGTCGCCACTGCCGCTCATTTCCACGAGCATCGAAGCGATCCGCTGATTTGGTAGGGGGGGAGGTCGTCATGGTCATCGCCATGTCCATGTCCATTCCTGACATTGTTTTGCGCATGGTGGCGGGGTTGTGTGTCCCAGAAAAGCCCATCGTCCTAGCGCATTGGGAGATCTGTTGGCCAGTCATGGGCACTGGGGCGGGTGTCGCTGCGGATGCGGCGCCGGCGGACAGCAAGAGGGTGCCGGCCGCTAAAGTTGTCGTGACGAGGACGCGGACTTTATGCATGATCGATGCCTTTCGTGGTGGTGAATGTGCTTCGTTCATCCACAGGACCGATGCTGGTGGTTTCTTGTCCCGCCGTGCTCCTGTGGTGTCTCCACTTTGACGCCCTGAAGTATCGGTTCCAGTGAGGGACTATGGAGAAACGATGAAGAAAGCCCGGTTCACCCGGCAGCTGTCCGTGGCTTCGATTTGCCCGGTTCGCCGCGGTGACTCCCGCCATGGCACGCGGTCGCAGGAGCAGGCCCGGCGAACCGCGTCGCCCCCCGTCGTTGGGGTATAGACCGCGCCAGCACTGCCAAAACGCGGACTTGGCCTCCTCCACTCACTGGTGGCATCCGGGTGACTCCGCCAGGGTACGAACAACAGGTATGCCGACCCCGTGGACCGGGTTGCCGCCGCCGCCGGGGTCTTGCCTCACCCTTCCAGGTGGCGTCTCAACTCCAGTCCTGACTTTCACAGACCGCCAGGGAGACGAGGACCTTTGACAGGTTTTCTGGGAGCCTTGCCACCTTGCCGAACACGGTCCCACCTTCCCGACTGGCTGCTGGAGGAGGAATGCCATCAAAGCGCACCGCCGGGACCCGGAGGTAGTCACCTCCAGCAGCGGTGTCATGTCAGCCAGCAGGCGGCGCGCTTCTGTCTCAGTGACGGACTGAGGAGACGAGTTCCTCTCGCAGAGTTTGGTACTCGGAGATGTCAAGCTCCCCACGTTCCAACCGCAGATCCAGGTCGTCTGTATCCCCGCCAAGGCTGTCAAGGCCCTCGGCCGTCCGGGCAGGTCCGAACAACCGGTTCACAGCCCACAAAACCAGCCCCAAGAAGCTCGCCCAGAAGAGGCCCATCAGGATCCATCCGCCTACACCCAACTGCCCACACCAGGCTCCAGCAAACATCAAGGTCACCCCTTCCAGGTTCGTCACGTACCTCGATATCCACATTCCGCTCACACCATGACGATTGGGTAGGCCGAACGATAAAGATTCGCTGAAGCCTGACCAGTTGAGTCCACGAACGCGGGATGAGTCGGGGTCGCCAGGGTCCCGGCTCCTTGCCGCCATGGACCGCCGAGCGCGACCATTCCGGCCATGAGGCCGTTCATCGAGACGAACTCGGGCAGGAAGGTCTTCCGAAGGCTAAGTGAATAGCTGCCGCTGACCATTCCACGCATGAAGAGCGCTCAGAAGACTGTCCAGCCGAACAGGAAGCCGAGACCATACTCGGACAGGAGGTTCACCCACTACGGCAGTCGCAATGGTGAGCGAACTGCGGCCGCAACATGAATCCCAATACGGTCCACAGCAAACGCAATGCATGGTGGCCCAGACACGCGGCGCCAGCGAGCCGCGTACGTAGTTTGCGTGGACTCCGGGCAGAGGTTCCGGGCAGGAGAGGATGTAGAGCACGAGACCGATCGGGCCAGTGAAGAGGATGACAATCACGAATCCCCACTTCAGGACCGGGGATTCGGGTGTTCGGGCGATGTCGCTGCGGTCAGGCTCCTTGGCAGCAGCCGCCGGCAACTTGCGTCTCAGCACTGACACTGACCAAAGCCAGGTCGTGCCTGCGTGCATCGCCATGGCCGCCTGTACCGCCGCAGCAGGACCCGGACTTCGCGAGATCTGCGACGACCTCGTAGGTCGTGGCGGCTGGCCCGTCGGGGAGGAGCTCCCCGATTTGTTCGTGTACTTGCGAAGCAGCCTCCGTGGCGTGCATTGCCGCAAATGTCTCGGCGCTGTCGTGCTCCACGAGCGCCGTGTAACTGCCATCGGCGGCGCGTAGCAGCCGGCGGCCCTGTAGCCCGTCGACCTCGCGAAGCTGGTCGTTCGACCAGGCGAACCACGCCCGGAACTCGGCCTCGCGCTCGGTGGGGACCTCAGGGAATCGGGCGATCGCGATGAACATGCGTTCCTCCGTCAGTTGATGCTCAGGGGTTCAGCGGCGCAGCACACCACCGGTTCCACCCGGCCATCGGCCAGGTGGGCGCTTCCAAGCCTCCCGCGCCAACCCATGCCGGACTGTCGCGGTTCCATGAAGATGCCATGAAGATGTGGCCGTTTAGGCCTCATCGGATGGGTGACTTCATCAAACGTTGACCGTATTCCTGAGGTGTTCTTCACCACGATGTTCCACCGTTGCTCCAGTACGCAGAACCCGATGGGTCACCCACCCAACTGTGCGCGCGAACGGAGAGACACGTGCGGCCGGTCTTGTTCTCGGTCTTTGGCTTCGACATTCAGTCTTACGGGGTAAGCAAGGCGCTGGCCGCACTGGTGGCCGCCTTCATGCTCGCCCGCGCATTCGAACGGCTGAGTCTTAAACGGGACTCGGCATACTCCCTCGTGATGTGGGCAACCATCTGGGGCTTCGTCGGCGCCAAGATCTACTACCTGCTCGAGCAGCTGCCGAACTTCGATCTGCACCACCTGGGTGGGATGGGCTTCACGTGGTACGGGGGCCTCATCGGCGGGGTTGTGGCCGCTCTTGTCGTCGTGCGCCGCCACCAGCTCCCACTCGGTATCGTCGCCGGTGCCGCCTCCGTTCCGCTCACCGTTGCCTATGGCATCGGCCGGCTCGGCTGCCTGCTTTCCGGTGACGGCACCTATGGTCGACCCACGTCGGTGCCCTGGGCGATGACCTTCCCCAACGGGGTGGTGCCCACGACCGTGCCCGTCCACCCCACCGCGTTGTATGAAGCGCTGGCCGCTTTCGTGATCGCTGCCGTCCTGTGGACGCTAGCCAAGCGCTGGAGCCCGGCCGCTGTATTCGGCGCCTACCTCGCGTTGAGTGGGATCTCCCGGTTCCTCGCTGAGTTCTTGCGTATCAACCAACCAGCCCTGTTCGGGCTGACCCAACCTCAGCTGTGGGCACTCGCATCTCTGATGATCGGCATCGTGCTCATCGCTGGTATCCACTACCGGAACCGTCCGCGACTAATAGCAACCGAGACACCCGGCGCTGACGAGCTATTGACCGCATCAACAACAGGAAGGCCAAGTCAATGAACGCCAACATGCAAGGTCACAACCACGGCGGGAAGAACCATCTGCTCCAGATGCTAGGCATCGGCGGAGTCGTGCTCGTCGTCCTGCTGGCCACCGGAACTTCTTTCGGGACGGCATTGCCGTTCGCGATCTTGCTGGCGTGCCCGCTGATGATGGGCGGAATGATGTTCATGATGATGCGGGTCGGCAACGGCCAGAAGCAGGGCAACGACACCACCAACCAACCCGACCACAACGACACCACTGGCAGCCGCAACGATGCTGCACCCGAGACGTGGCAGGACTCGCCTAACATCACCTCCCCTCAGTCCCCTTAGGACACAACCTGGCGGTGAGCAGCCGCCGGAACGAGCCTCGTCTGCGCTTTGCTGATACCGAACTGGGTCGTTGAGGCGACCCGGGAGTCAACGAGCAGGCGTCAAACTTCAGCAAATCTTTACAAAACGATCATCAAACTCCCGGTACTAGGGCGCGAGGCTTTGACGGTGCCAGCCATACGGGCGGGCTCTCATCGAAAGGCCAGGCCCGCATGTCGGAGTTGTCCCGTCGCAACGTCTTCCTCGGAGCCTTCGGGCTTGCCGGTCTAGCGGCGGTCAGCGCCTGCGGGGGCACGACCGCAAAGTCGACCCCAGCCGAGGCCATCCGCCGCGCCGAAGCGGTGCGCCGCAGCACAGGCCAGCGTCTGGTCACCGCAAAGCTGACGCCACGAGCGGCCACGGTCGATCTCGGTGGTCCGGTGGTCAACACCTGGGCCTACGGCGACGCGGTCCCGGGACCCCTGCTGCGGGCCCGCGCCGGCGACCTGCTGCGGGTTCAGGTGGACAACCAGCTACCGGCCACCACGAGCGTGCACTGGCACGGCATCGCCCTGCGCAACGACATGGACGGCGTGCCGGGAGTGACCCAGGCCCCGATCAACCGGGGGACGAAGTTCACCTACGAGTTCACCGTCCCGGACCCGGGCACCTACTTCTACCACCCCCATTCCGGTGTCCAGCTCGACCGCGGGCTGTACGGCGCGCTGCTGGTGGACGAGGTCGCCGATCCCGGCGGCTACGACGTCGAATGGACCGTGGTGCTCGATGACTGGGTTGACGGCACCGGCCGCACCCCCGAGCAGGTCCTCAAGGGGCTCACCTCGACCTCGAGCGGTGCAGCGGCCGGCTCAGGCAACGACATGGGAGACATGGGTGGCATGGACATGGGTAGCGGCATGGGGGAGGGCATGACCTCACCGCTGCTTGGCGGTGCCGGCGACATCGCCTATCCGCACTACCTTGCCAACGGACGCGTTCCCGCCGCTCCGGTGACCCTGACCGCCAAGCCCGGACAACGGGCCAGGCTGCGCCTGATCAACGCCGGCTCGGACACTGCGTTCCGGGTCGCGCTCGGCGGGCACCGGCTCACCGTCACCCACAGCGATGGGTTCGCCGTCGCGCCCCTGACCACCGACTCGCTGCTGATCGGGATGGGCGAGCGGTATGACGTGCTGGTCACCCTCGGCGACGGGGTCTTCCCGCTCGTCGCGCTCGCCGAGGGCAAGCAGGGCAACGCCCTTGCCCTGGTGCGCTCCGCGTCAGGGACTCCGCCCAAGGCATCCGCCCGCCCAGCCGAGCTCGCCGGGAAGGTCACTCTCAGCACCGACCTGACCGGCACAGATTCCGTCCGGCTCCCGACAAAGGGCGTGGACCGGACCCATAACCTGGTGCTGAGCGGTTCGATGGCCCCGTACCGGTGGACCCTCAACGGCAAGACCTTCCCCGACACTGACCCGTTACAGGTCGAGGCGGGTCAGCGGGTCCGGCTGCGGTTCCAGAACAT
>JBBQUB010000184.1:0-5820 GCA_038212865.1 Actinomycetales bacterium | reverse complement strand
CTGAAGGGCCCATAAACGCAGCTCCCGGTGCCCGACTACTTGACGGCCTAACGGACCAAGGAGCGACGGCATCGGCGGGCAACCACAACCCCATTTTCAGCCCGGAACGGGCGACCCGGAAGGGGCATCAAGGACTACTTGAGAATACGGATGAGTTTCTTATTGGCGAACTCCGCGATGCCGAAGCGTCCGAGCTCCCGTCCGAAACCTGACCGCTTGACTCCGCCAAAGGGAAGCTCCGGGCTGTCGAGGCCCGTGCCGTTGACGAACACCATCCCCGCCTCGATCAGATCGGCGACGCGCAGGGCCTGTGCCGCATCCGTGGTGAAGAGGTAGGAACCAAGCCCGAACGGGATGTCGTTGGCCAGCTGGAGCGCCTCGGCCTCGTCCTGCACCCGGTAGACAGCCGCGACCGGCCCGAAGAACTCCTCCCGGTAGGCGTCGTTGTCCGGGGAGACGCCGGTGAGAACCGACGGCGAGAAGAAGGCGCCGTCTCGGCGACCGCGGGCGACAACTGTGGCGCCTTGGGCCTCGGCGCGCTGAAGCTGCGCCTCGAGGTTCTCCGCGGCACTGAGCGAGGAGAGCGGACCCAGGGTGGTATCCGCCGACATGGGGTCTGCCGGAACGTTTCCGGTTAGCTTCGCCGTAAAGCGTTCAAGGAAGTCGTCGTAGAGGCCGTCGATAACAATGAAGCGTTTTGCTGCGTTGCACGACTGGCCAGAGTTATCCAGACGACCAGCTATGGCCGCGTTGACCGCCTCATCGAGGTTGTCGGTGCTGAGCAGAATGAACGGGTCGGAACCGCCCAATTCGAGCACGACCTTCGTGAGGTTACGGCCGGCGACCTCCGCGACGGCGGCACCGGCCCCCTCTGAACCGGTCAGCGAGACGCCGCACACGCGGGGATCCGGGATGATGATGTCGGCGATCTGATCGTTCGAGGCGTAGAGGTTACGGTACGCGCCCTCAGGGAAGCCGGCCTCTGAAAAGATCCGCTCGATGGCGGCGGAGGATTCGGGGCACTGCGAGGCATGCTTGAGCAGGATCGTGTTGCCGAGCACCAGGTTCGGGCCGGCGAAGCGGGCGACCTGGTAGTACGGGAAGTTCCACGGCATGATCCCGAGAAGCACGCCCATCGATGAGCTGCGCATAAACGCCGTGCCTTCGCCGCCCAGTAACTCGATCTGTTCATCGGCGAGGAATGCCTCGCCGTTGGTGGCGTAGTACGAGTAGATGTCCGCTGAGAAGTCCACCTCTGCGAGGGCCTGCTCGAGGGGTTTGCCCATCTCGCGCACGATGAGCTCGGCCAGATGTTCGCGCTCCTTGGAGTGCAGGTCCGCCACTCGCTGCATCAGAGCGGCGCGTTCGGCCACCGAAGTGCCGCGAGAGAACTCACGGTGGGCACGATCCGCAGCCCCAATAGCATCGATCACCTCATCGTCTGTAGCCAGAGGGAAGAGCGCTCCGCTCACGCCGGTAGCGGGGTTCGTAACGACGTACGTGCTCATGATCGCTCCTTTGCGTTCATCGAAAGCAGACATTGCCCATCGTGACTTTCGGCGCCAGCTTCTGACACGGATTCGGTTTCTGTGATCCCGAGCACCTTAACTGAAAGCCCGAGGGACGAGCCAGAGGCAAGAGCCGGAGGATCTAGTCGTCATGGCCAAACCTGGTGCTGGGTGCTCGGTGCGATAGGCCTGGGAGGTGGGATCAGCACCCGCTGGCTCGGGCTATCGCTACGCTGACGGTATGCCTGTGGAGCTGCCCGAACTGCTGCTGGCTGATGCGCGGGCATGGCGGGATTGGCTTGGGCAGCACCACGGTGAGTCGCCGGGGGTGTGGCTGGTGTTGCACAAGAAGGGTGGCCAGGTCACCACATTGACCTACGACCAGGCCCTGGACGAGGCGTTGTGCTTCGGCTGGATCGACGGTCAGCTGGGCAGCCGCGATGGTGAAAGCTATCGACAGCGCTTCACCCCGCGAAGGTCGCGTAGTGCCTGGTCGGCGCGCAACGTCGAGCATGTGGAGCGGCTGATGGCCTCCGGGCGGATGCACGCCGCCGGGAGGGCGGCAGTGGACGCGGCGCGGGCGGACGGCCGCTGGAGTGCCGCGTATGCCGGGCAGGGCACCGCCACCATGCCGGCAGACCTTGAGGCGGCGATCAGTGCGAATCCTGCGGCCAAGGCAATGCTGGACACGCTCAGCTCCACCAACCGGTACGCCCTGATCTACCGGGTGAACACAGTGAAAGGGGCTGTGACGAGGGCGAAGAAGATCGCCCGGTTCGTTGCGATGCTCGAGCGCGGGGAAACGCCCTACCCACAGAAGAGGTGACCGCCCGCACAGGCGCTGCGCCAGGTAGTGGTCGACGCCATCGGCGGCGACACGGGTACCAGCGGGTCAGCGGCCGGAACGCCAGCACCGGAAGCTGGCTGGCAAGTTTGTGCCGGGCATCGGCGGAGCCGTCGAAGCGTCGCGCGCGCTCTGAACCTCAGCGCCGGAGCAGGAACCCTCGGGCGAGAGATCTTGACGTCGCCATGAAGATGAGTGTTCGGTCAGACCTGGTCGTCCATTTCGGACCGATGTTTCAGGCTATTTTGCGCCGGTAGGCGACCATGGCGAACACATAGGCGACGATAAGAATGCCGACCAGCCAGGTGAGGCCGATCCAGATTGCGCCGCCGACCGGCTGCTGCACAAATAGGGCTCTGATGGTGTCGACGATGGAGGTGACCGGTTGGTTCTCCGCGAAGGCGCGCACTGGCCCGGGCATCGTGTCGGTGGGGACGAACGCCGAGCTCACGAAAGGCAGGAAGATGATCGGATATGCGAAGGCAGTCGCACCATCGGTGGAGGATGCCGACAGTCCGGCGATCACCGCGACCCAGGTCAAAGCGAGCGTGAACAGCACGAGGATCCCGGCCACGGCGAGCCACCCAAGCACCCCCGCCGACGAGCGGAAGCCCATCAGAAGCCCCACCAGGACGATGACCACCACCGAGATTGCGTTGGACACCAACGAGGTCAGCACGTGTCCCCAGAGCACGGACGAACGCGCGACCGGCATGGAGTGAAACCTCTCGAAGATGCCGCTCTGCAGGTCGTTGAACAGCCGGAACGCGGTGTATGAGATGCCGCTGGCGATCGCGATGAGCAGGATGCCGGGCATCAGGTAGTTCACGTAGTTGTCGGTGCCTGCCTGGATGGCGCCGCCGAACACGTAGACGAACAACAACATGAACGCGATCGGCATGATCGTGACCGTAATGATGGTGTCCATGCTGCGTGTGACGTGTCGCATGGAGCGCTCAAGCATCACGCCTGTGTCGCCGAAGAAGCGCTTGTTCATCGCTGCTCCTTCTTGTCACTCTCGGCAGTTTTGTTGCTTCCGATGATCGCCAGGAAGATCTCCTCCAGGGTGGGTTGCCGTTGCACGTATTCCACTTTCGCGGACGGGAGCAGCGTCCTCAGCTCCGCTAATGTGCCGGAGACGATGATCGTGCCCTCGTGCAGGATCGCGATCCGGTCGGCGAGCTTCTCGGCCTCCTCCAGGTACTGGGTCGTGAGAAGGACCGTCGTGCCGCTGTCAGCGAGGTTCTGGATCACCTGCCACACTTCGATGCGACCCTCCGGGTCGAGTCCGGTGGTTGGCTCGTCGAGGAAGAGGATCCGCGGGTCGCCGATGAGGCTCATGGCGATGTCGAGGCGGCGGCGCATTCCGCCCGAGTATGCCGACACCCTGCGTCCGGCCGCATCGGCAAGGCCGAATCGTTCGAGCAGGTCGTCGGCGACCCGGCGAGGGTTCTCCACCCGCCACAGCTTGGCGATCATGACCAGGTTCTCCCGGCCGGTGAGGATCTCATCCACCGCCGCGAACTGCCCCGTCAGGCTGATCGACTCCCGCACCCGCGCCGGCTCAGACATGACGTCGAATCCGTTCACGCTTGCCGTGCCGCCATCCGGCTTGAGCAGTGTGGCGAGGATCCTCACGATCGTGGTCTTGCCGGCACCGTTGGAGCCGAGCAACGCGAAGATGCTCCCGCTGGCCACCTCGAAGTCCACACCCTTGAGCACCTGCAGCTTCTGGTAGGACTTCTGTAGTCCGTGGACCCGGATCGCCGGGTTCTTCTCTTCCATGGGTCTTGGAATCTGGGGGTTCACGACTACCTGGTCCTTTTCTGGATGGGCTGGTTCGAACGTTGGATGGTGATGTCGCCGTAGGAGGTGCGGGCCCGGACCTCGACGGTCGCCTCCGCCGGCCCGGGGCTGCCGGTCTCGTCCAGCGAGCTGCGAACCCTGCCGTACTGGGAGCTCACGTCCAACCAGGCCGCGGTGCCTTCGCGGATACCAATCTTCAGCTCACCGGCCGCGGTCGCGAGCACGATCGCGCCTCGGATGACCTCGCCGATCCGGATGTTGCCGTTGGCCGTCTTAGCGATGACGGAAGCGTGCGCCCGGTCGATGGTGATGCGGCCGTTGGCCGACTTCACTCGCAGATCACCGGTGACTTCCTCCACGGTGGTGTCACCGTTGGAGTTCTTGATCACCGCAGCCCCTTCGATCTCACCGATTCGCACCTCGCCCGAACCCGTGGTGATATCGGCGTCACCCACCCCGCGATCCACGGCGATGTTGCCCATGCCGCTCTTGAGGTGCAGTACGCCCGTGTGCTCGAGTGCGATGTTGCCCATTCCGGTCGTGAGTCGGCACTGTCCGAGCCGACCTTCGCAACCGAAGTCACCCATGCCCGTGTCGCCGTGCACGGTTGAGCCTGCCGGCAGTTCGACGGTCACGTCGACTGCGCTGCCTCTGCCGAAAGCGCGCTGTTTCGGTGTCTTGACCAGCAGTCTCCCGCCGGAGTACTCGACGCGGGTCTCCTCTGCGGCCCTGATGTCAGATGCCTTGGAGTCGTCTCGGGGCCGCACCTCGACGACTGTGTCGGTGCGCTGGCTGGCGATGATCCGTGCGTCGCCCATACCCTGCTCGATGGTCACCGAGATCGGTTCGGGTGTTGCGAAAACGGGCATGGCAGTGCTCCTTCTCTGACGACTGTTCTTGACGGCGCGCTGGTCGAGTCGGGTGATGGGGCCTGGGTCCAGCTAGTGAACCCAGCCGGTATATCGCTCGGCGCCAGAGCGGGCGCGCTGTGCGGGGTGGCGATCTTTGGGCTCAAGGGCAGCAGCGATGGTGCGTACGAGCCACGAGTTGACCGAAAGCCCTTCTCGCGTGGCTGCCTGCTCGATCCGCAGCTTAAGTTGGTCAGGCAGGCGAAGCGTGGTTCGCGACGTCCCACCCTCATCAGCGTCATCCGACACCATCTGGCCGGACAAGGGGGCTACCACAGACCTGTTCTCAGGGACCTCCTCAAAGTCCGGGCTAGCCAGTGCTGATGTGACGACGAACTCCGGGTCGCGCCCGCGCAGGCGAACATCGACCGAGCCCGGCGCAAGCTCACGGGTGATCTCGCTTGCAGCGACGGACAGTGCCTCCAACAGGACGAGCCGGGTGGCTGACTCGAGCGGCGCGGTCAGGCGCTCGGCGAGCGCGCGCGCCTCCTCACCGCCGGCTTCCGCGGCCACTTCCAGCTGATGCTGGAGGTCGTTGACGTACTGTGCCAAATCCATGACACCATAGTGACGTCATTATGGCGTCATGTCAAGCCAAAATCGTCAGGAGGCCGCAGGCGGTCAGGTCCCGGAAGAAGCTCAGCCACCCGGCCCCGTCCTCGGCGGAGGCGACCGCCACGCATCCTGGGAATAGTCGTAACAGGATTTTTAACGTTGGCAGCTGTCTTCACGGCCATTGATCTCGCAGCCAATG
>JBBQUB010000183.1:0-5832 GCA_038212865.1 Actinomycetales bacterium | reverse complement strand
TTCGCGAGCCGACTCGACGGCGGCTCGCTCAGCTGACCAGGGCCATTGCGGGAACCAACCTTCAGAACGGCGGGGGAGCCGTCGGCACGCCGGACAGGGCGCACCAGCGCCGCCATACCGTGCATCGGGTCACCGTCGAGGCTGAGTTCCCACTCCGCCAACGACTCCTCCACGAGCCGAGGCAGGCTGGCCAACCAGTCGTCACCGCTCACATACGGCTCAGGCTCACCGCCCGGCGACCAGAGCTTCGAAGGACTCTGGGACAACTGCGCCTCATCCGTTGGTCAGCCCGGGGAAGGCCGCCAGGGGGGCACCCCAACGCGTCGCGATGACCTCGGTCGCGCCGAGCCACTGCACGAGGGCGGCCAAGGCGGTGGTCTGACCCGTCGCCGGTTCCAGCGCTGCGGCATGGGCCGTGAGCAGTGCTTCCAGCAGCTGCCTCCCCAGCCGCCGCGCGCTACGGCTGTCCGTGACGGGGAAGGGCAGCTCGTAGCCGAGAGGCGGTGGGGCGACGGTTGGCCCCGCGAGCGTCTGCAGATCGGTGACTCGCCTGCGCAGCGAGGCCAGCGTGGACATTGCCAATGCCCGACCCAAGCTGTCGATCTGCGCGGCGACGATCTCGAAGCCGTAGACCGTGGCGCGAGTGGCTTCGAGCAGGGGCACCGCCTCGACACCCTCGGGACCGGATGGAAGCAGCGGGGGGGTCGTGCCGCTGAGCAGTGTCACTGAGGCGATGCGCTGGGCGAGCATGGAGCCGATCAGGGCGACGTGGTCGGTCGCGAAGTCGGCCAGAGCGACCGCGCCCACGGAGTCACCCTCGGCGGCGGACAACGAGGCGCCCGGAGCCAAGGGCTGTGTCGGGGGCGTCGTGGCGGTCGGCGGCGCAGAGGTCGGCGTCGGGGCCACCAGCGACTGGGGCACCCCTCCGTCCCGCAGCACGCGTGCGATCACGGCGACCTGGGTGGCGTGGATCGCGAGCAGCCGACCCGCCATCGACGTGGACGGCCCACCGGCGGCCCCGGCCAGCAGCTGCAGGGACTCCGTGCGGCGGAGCACCGCCAACAGCGCCTTCTCGTCCTTCATGGGTACGCGGGTGGGGACGAGCGGGATGCTCGGCGCGCCCTCCTCCAGCTGCACCCCACACCCGGACAGTGCGGTCACGGACCCGGCCGCGAGCGCCACCAACAGCGACCGCCGGGACCAGACGCTCGGCATACTGTCGTTCGCGGGCATGGTCTCGATGATGACAGACTGGGGTCGACGACCACCGCGGGCAACAGGCGCGCGAGGTGGCGGCATTCGAGAAGAGCAGGGAAGCGGAGGCGGAAGTTGAGCATTCAGGAACGAATTCGCCAAGTCCTGCTCGACCTCCAGGGCACGGAGCAGGTCCCCGGCCCCATCGGTGAGCTCGGCCTCGTCGTCGAGGACGTGACGGTGACGCCCGTGGGCACGCGCCGACTGGTCCGGGTCTGGCTCGACCGTGACCTCGCGAGTCTCGAGGCTGACGATGAGTCCAGCCCGGTCGATTCGCTCTCTCTCGACGAGGTCGCCGAGGCTACCCGCGCCATCAGCGCGGCTCTGGACGCCTCTGATGCGATGGGCGAGGCGCCATACGTCCTCGAGGTCGGGTCGCCCGGTGTCGACCGCCCCCTCACGACGCCTCGTCATTTCCGGCACAACGTCACTCGGCTCGTCGAGGTCTGGCGCGTCAAGGGTGCCGGCGACATGCTCACGGGCCGTTTGGTCGGCGCCGGGGCGACCCACGCGACCGTGCTGGTGGCCGCCACCAAGCACGCGGGGGAGACCGAGATAAGGATCCCGTATGCCGACATCGCGCGCGCGCAGGTGCAGGTCGAGTTCGCCCGCCCCACTATGCAGGAGGACACCTGATGGATATCGATCTGGCGGCGCTGAAGGGCCTTGAGCGTGAACGGGACCTTTCGCTGAACGTCATCATCCCGGCGATAGAGCAAGCCCTGCTCGTGGCCTATCACCGCACCGAAGGCGCCCGTCGCATCGCCCGTGTGGAGCTTGATCGCAAGACCGGACACGTGATCGTGTGGGCGCGCGATGAGGGCGCCACGGACCCTGAGACCGAGGAGCGAGCCGAGCCAGGACCCGAGTTCGACGACACGCCCGCTGGCTTCGGGCGGATTGCGGCCTCCACGGCGCGACAGGTGATCGTGCAACGTCTGCGAGATCTGGAGGACGAGGCGATCATGGGCGACTTCAATGGTCGCGAAGGCGACATCATCACGGGCGTCATCCAGCAGAGCAGCGATCCGCGCTACGTGATGGTCGACTTCGGCGCGATCGAGGGGTCGCTGCCCCTGGCTGAGCAGGTGCCGGGGGAGAAGTACGTCCATGGTGAGCGGCTGCGCTGCTTCGTGGTCAGCGTCAAGCGCGGCCAGAGGGGGCCTCAGATCAGCCTGTCGCGCAGCCACCCCAACCTGGTACGCAGGCTGTTCGCGCTCGAGATCCCCGAGGTTGCCGACGGCACGGTTGAGATCGCGGCCATCGCTCGCGAGGCTGGACACCGGACCAAGGTTGCCGTTCACTCCAAGATCCCCGGTGTCAACGCCAAGGGCGCCTGCATCGGACCGATGGGGGCGCGGGTGAGGGCAATCATGACGGAGCTGCACGGCGAAAAGATCGACATCGTGGACTTCTCGGAGGACCCTCGTGCCTTTGTGGCAGCGGCGCTCTCGCCGTCTCGGGTCAACTCGGTCGAGATCGTCGACCCCGATCTGCGTTCGGTTCGAGTTGTCGTGCCCGACTACCAGCTGTCGTTGGCCATCGGCAAAGAGGGTCAGAACGCCCGGCTCGCCGCCAAGCTGACCGGCTGGCGCATCGACATCCGCTCGGATACCGCGCCCGCTGGCTCAGACGATGAGCACTAGGCGGTAGCATGGTGGGGATCGATCGGTTGCGACGGATCCGTCAGCGGCAAACCCATGGCATGGCACGAACGTGTGTGGGCTGCCGTCGTCGTGATGTTCGATCCGCATTGTTGCGAGTTGTCGCCGAGCGCGACGACACCGGTGAGCACATCATCGGCGTTGTTGTCGATCAGCGGCTCCGGTTGCCAGGTCGTGGCGCTTGGTTGCACCCGACACCGGAATGTCTCGATCGCGCGGTGCGGCTCAAAGCATTCGGGCGGGCCCTGAGAGTTAAGGCCCTTCTTGATGTGGCGGCCGTCAGCGCGCACATAGACGCTCGTGAGCAGTCCTTGGACAATGCTGTCGGCTCCACCCCCGGAGTCGGCGGTTCAGCAGGTTCCTGAATCCGAAAGCGGGTTTGACGCTGATGAGCACCCGATGAGTACTCACCGATGAGCAACACCCAGCACTAAAGACGGCCCGCGCTTCACCTCGATTTGCCCGGGCCATAGACGAGGAGAAACGTGGCTAAGGTCCGGGTCTACGAGCTCGCAAAGGAGCTCGGAGTCGAGAGCAAGATTTTGCTCAACCATCTGAAAGAAAACGGCGAGTTCGTCCGGTCTGCGTCTTCGACCATCGAGCCCCCGGTCGTCCGCAAGATTCGCGAGACGTTCCCCATTGAGCGCGCTGCCGCAGATAGCCCTGCCGCGGAGGTCAAAGAGGCCGCGAAAAAGCCTGTTGCGAAGAAGACGGCAGCCAACGTCGCCGCTCCTCCTCCGCCCGTTGCGGTCGCCCCCGCCGCTCCCATAGCTCCTTCGGTTGAGGCTCCTGCTGCCCCGTCGGTGAGCCTTTCCGAGGCTCCCTCCGTGGCAAGCGCTCCCACCCCCGGGCCAAGGTCGCCCGCTCGTCCGGTCGCTGACGCAACCGAAACTGCACCACCCCTGGCTCCTGCTGCCCGTGAGAGCGGTGGCGACGCCCGCCCGGCACCTCGCCCCGGCGCACCCCGCCCCGGCAACAACCCCTTTGCGCCCAGCCAGGGCATGCCCCGAAGTGGCCGCGAGAGCCGCGAGCCCCACGAGGGTCGCGACGCCCCGCCGCCCGCGCGCCCGGGCAACAACCCCTTTGCTCCCAGTCAGGGCATGCCTCGTCCGCAGGGTGGCCGTCCGGCTCCAGCGGGCGCAGGCGGACCCCGTCCCGGCGCTCCGCGTCCGAACCCCGGCATGATGCCCGATCGCACGGCGGTCGGTCGCCCCGGCGAGCGCCCGGCTCGCGGTGGTGCCCCTGGTCGTCCCGGCGCAGGCGGCGGTTTCGCCGGTCGTCCCGGTGGTGGTGGCGCTCCCGGTGGTGGTGGCGGTTTCGCTGGTCGTCCCGGTGGTGGCGGCGGCCGTCCCGGTGGGCCCGGTGGCCGTGGTGGCACCCAAGGTGCTTTCGGCCGTGGCGGTGGACGTCCGGTTCGTGGACGTAAGTCCAAGCGGGCCAAGCGTCAGGAGTTCGAGCAGATGCAGGCCCCGTCGCTCGGTGGTGTCTCGGTTCCTCGTGGTGACGGCAAGACCGTCATCCGGGTGCGCCGCGGCTCCTCGCTGACCGACTTCGCCGACAAGATCAACGCCAACCCGGCGAGCCTGGTGACGGTGCTGATCCACCTCGGTGAGATGGCTACCGCGACGCAGTCGCTGGACGAAGAGACGTTCCGAGTTCTCGGAACCGAGCTCGGCTACCTCGTTGAGGTCGTCTCGCCCGAAGACGAGGAGCGTGAGCTGCTCGGTCAGTTCAACATCGACCTGGACGCCGAGCTGGCCGACGAGGGCGACGAGGATCTCGAGGTTCGACCACCGGTCGTGACCGTCATGGGTCACGTGGACCACGGAAAGACGAAGCTGCTCGATGCGATCCGTTCTTCCGAGGTCGCACTGGGCGAGGCGGGTGGTATCACCCAGCACATCGGTGCGTATCAGGTCTACACCGAACACGAGGGCGTCGAGCGCGCCATCACCTTCATCGACACGCCCGGCCATGAGGCCTTCACGGCCATGCGTGCTCGTGGAGCCAGCGTCACAGACATCGCGATCCTCGTGGTCGCTGCCGATGACGGTGTCATGCCGCAGACGATCGAGGCGCTCAACCACGCCCAGGCCGCTGGCGTCCCGATCGTGGTCGCTGTCAACAAGGTGGACAAGCCGGGGGCCAACCCCGACAAGGTGCGCCAGCAGCTGACCGAGTACAACCTCGTCGCCGAGGAGTACGGCGGCGACACCCTGTTCGTCAACGTGTCCGCCAAGGAGCGCACGAACATCGACACCCTCCTGGAGGCGGTGCTCCTGACCGCCGACGCGGGGCTGGACCTGCGGGCCAACCCCAACAAGGATGCTCGCGGTGTGGCCATCGAAGCGCACCTCGACAAAGGCCGCGGTCCTGTCGCCACGGTTCTGGTCCAGTCCGGGACGCTGCGAATCGGCGACTCGATCGTCGCCGGAGGTGGCTACGGCCGCGTCCGAGCCATGCTCGACGAGCACGGTGGCACGGTTGAGGAGGCCACCCCGGCCCGGCCCGTCATGGTGCTGGGTCTGACCTCGGTGCCCGGCGCCGGCGACACCTTCCTGGTGGCGCCCGACGACCGCACCGCCCGACAGATCGCGGAGCGTCGCGAGGCCGCCCAACGTGCGGCCAGCCTGGCCAAGCGTCGCAAGCGGATCAGTCTTGAGGACCTGAACGAGGCGCTGGCCGCCGGCAAGGTCGACAACCTCAACCTCATCCTCAAGGGTGACGTGTCGGGTTCGGTCGAGGCACTCGAGGACGCCCTGCTCAAGATCGATGTCGGCGACGAGGTCGACCTGCGGATCATCCACCGAGGCGTGGGTGCGATCACGCAGAACGATGTCAACCTGGCGACCGTCGACAGTGCCGTCATCATCGGCTTCAACGTCAAGCCGGCCGAGCGGGTCGCGGAGCTGGC
>JBBQUB010000182.1:0-5940 GCA_038212865.1 Actinomycetales bacterium | reverse complement strand
CATCAGAACCCTGTCCAACTTCGCGCCTTCGGCCACGTCCGACGAAGTGCAAGCTGCCGCCCTTCAGTACGTCCGCAAGGTCAGCGGGACAACCAAGCCCTCAGCGGCCAACGCGCCGGCCTTCGACCAGGCGGTTGCCGCGATAGCTCACACGACCCAGCATCTGCTGGAGGCGCTCGTGACCACCGCGCCACCGAAGGACCGTGAGGTCGAGGCCGCCAAGGCCCGAGCCCGCAGCGCGATCCGCTTCGGCGAGTCCACTCGGGCCGGGTGACTCTCAGCCCAGCGCTATCGGACGCGCTGGGTTGGTGATCCACTCGCTCCACGAACCGATGTAGACGTCGGCTGCGTCGGTGATGCCTGCAACGCTCAGCGCCAGCGCCAGGTGAGTGGCCTGCACTCCTGAACCACAATAGGTCCCAACACTTTTCACATTTGTCGCCCCAAGCTGCTGAAAGCGACCTGCCAGCTCCTTGGACGGCAGGAAACGCCCGTCCAGATCGACGTTGTCCAGTGTGGGTGCGCTGACTGCTCCGGGGATGTGTCCGGCGACCGGGTCAATCCTCTCGCTCTCCCCGTGGAACCGGTCGGTGGAGCGGGCGTCGAGCAAGAGGTGACGTGCGGCATACATCGAGGCATCGGTGGCGTTCAGGAGGTGACCGACACCAGCGTCGGAGGCTGCGAAGTCGCCGATGCCATCACCGCCTGCACCCGCCTCGGTCGGTTGATCGGCCGCGGTCCATGCAGCGATCCCACCATCGAGTACTCGGACGTTGAGGAAGCCCAGGCGCCGCAGCATCCACCAGACCCGGCTGGCGGGCAGCGAGGCCCAGTCGTCATAGGCAACGACCGGTCGCGCCATCGTGACGCCCGCGAGTCGCATAGCAGCGCCAAAGGTCTCGACCGTCGGCATCGGGTGACGTCCACCCACTGCATCGGCACGGATCGTCGCCAGGTCGGTGTCCATGTCGACGTACGACGCCCCTGGGATGTGGCCACGCTCGAACTCATGACGCCCGGTTGCGCCGCTCATCCGGTAGCGCACGTCCAGGACGACTGGCCGTACGGACTCGGGGCCGGCCAACAGCCTCTGGAGCTCGTCCACGTGGACCAGGGGTGTGTAACGCTCCGGTGGCATGCGAAGAGTTTAGATGTCTGCCCGCGCCCGAAAAGTCTTTTCAGTTAGGGGGACCTTCGTCCTAAGCGATATGAGCGCATTGAGGCAATGATGGATCTCAGGTGGTCCACGGAGGTCACCGGGTCGGGCGCCGCTCGGCTTTCCGATTACTTCGGTTTCCTCGAAGGGAACAACAGACATGTCCACCACGAGCACCAAATCACCGGTCAAGCTGATCGGCTTCTTCACGATCATTGCCGGCATCATCATGATCATCGCTGGTGGCGCCACGTGGGCTTTGGTGACGACCCAGCTCAAGGCAGAGAACATCACCGTTGCAGCCGTCAGCGATGCAAACCCCGGCAGGTTGGCTGGCAAACCCGTCGCAGGCCCGTTCACCGCTTACGCTCAGGCCAGCGCCATCAACTTCCACGCGCTCGAGGGCGCCAACAACAGGACCTACGCCCAGATCGGTGCTGACGCCAAGGTGCTCAAGGCCAAGCTGGCCGCTGACGGGCTCAGCAAGGAAGACATCGCCAAGAACCCCGACGTCAAAGCCCTTGCCGACACGCGCGACTCGACGATGAACGCATCCTTCCTTCGGGCCTCGCTCTTCACCTCGGTCATCTCCTACGGAATTTCGGCTCTGGCCATCGGCCTCGGCGTCCTGTTCGGACTGCTCGGCTTCGCCCTGACCAAGGTCGCGACGACGACGGTCACCACTTCGACGAGCACCACGACGGGCGCTCGCGAACCGGTCGGCGCCAAGGCCTGACCAACGAGAGAGTCCTGACGCGCCCACCCCTGCTGTGCGTCGGGTGCACGATAGGCACCGCACCATCCAGCCCGCCGCTGGGTGGTGCGGTGTCGTCGTATGCCGTGTTTGGGTCAGCGCCGAGCACGAGGCCCAGAGCACGTTGGCCGGGCACCCGGCATACAGTGCCTCGTTGTGAGCACGTATGCCGAGGCCGATCGCGAGCGCTGGGTCCGAGAAGACCCGGCGCACAAGCAGGCTGACCGCGATGACTTCGCCAGGGACCGCGCGCGGGTGCTGCACTCGGCCTCGCTGCGGCGGCTGTCGGCAAAGACCCAGGTGGTGCAGCCGGACAGCGACGACTTCGTTCGCAACCGGCTGACCCACTCCCTGGAGGTTGCCCAGATCGGCAGGGAGTTCGGCGCCGCGCTCGGCTGCGACGCGGACGTGGTCGACACCGGGTGCCTCGCTCACGACCTCGGGCATCCGCCGTTCGGTCACAACGGCGAGACGGCCCTGAATGACATCGCCCATGGCATCGGCGGCTTCGAGGGAAACGCCCAGACCCTGCGGCTGCTGACCCGTATCGAGGCAAAACGGGTGCATGCCGACGGCCGGTCAGCAGGGCTCAACCTGACCAGGGCCAGCCTGGATGCGGTCACCAAGTATCCCTGGGGCAGGGATGAAAACCGTTGGGGCACTGGCAAGTTCGGCGTCTATGCCGATGACTTTGAGGTCTTCTGCTGGTACCGCGGCTCTGAGCCAGACGGGAGGCGTTGCCTCGAGGCGCAGGCGATGGACTGGTCCGATGATGTGGCGTACTCGGTCCACGACGTCGAGGACGGCGTAGCCTCAGGGCGGGTCGATCTGCGCGCGTTGCGATCGCCTTCGGAGATGGGTGCCGTCATCGCAGTGACCCGCGAGCTCTATGCCCGCGACCTGGCCGAAGCGCAGTTGGATGAGGCCTTGGTGCGCTTGCTGGCGACTGGCTGGATCCCTCTGTCCCATAACGGTTCTCGTACCGATCTGGCCTCGTTGAAGGACATGACGAGCCTGCTCATCGGTCGGTTCGTCCAGGCGGTCGAGGTAGCGACCCGGGCGAAGTACGGCGACGGTCCGTTGACCCGATATGCCGCCGACCTGGTCATCCCCGACGACGTCCGTGCGGAGTGTGCCGTCCTGAAGGGCACGGCCGCACACTTCGTGATGTTCACGGACGAACGGAGGTCGGTCCTTGGGGGTCAGCGCGAACAGATACACGAGCTCGTGGACGCCTACCGCGACCAGCCCGAAGCCCGACTGGATCCTCTGCATCGGGTCGACTACCTGGGCGCAGCAGACGATGCGGCGGCGCTGCGCGCGATCATCGACCAGGTGGCGTCGCTGTCCGACCCTCGGGCCAGGGCGTTGCACCGGACCTGGTGTTGATCGGCGCCTCAGGGGGCCAACCGCCTAGACTCACCTCGGCGTGGAGGAGGCAGTGTGGCGGGTTTGATCAAGGCTGACGACGTGGCCCAGGTCAAGGAGCGGTCGTCGATCGAGGATGTGGTGCGCGAGCACGTCACCTTGCGCGCCGCGGGGCCGGGCTCGCTCAAGGGGCTCTGCCCGTTCCATGACGAGAAGAGCCCATCATTCAACATCCGACCGGTCGTCGGCGCCTGGCACTGCTTCGGCTGCGGCGAGGGCGGTGATGTCATCTCGTTCGTCCAGAAGGTTGAGCACCTCACCTTCGCCGAAGCGGTCGAGCGCCTGGCCGCCAAGCTCGGCATCGAGCTCCGTTATGAAGAGGGTGGTGCGCCCCGCAGCGGTGAGGGCCTGGGCAAGCGGTCGCGGCTGATCGAGGCCCACCGCGTGGCCGCCGAGTACTACAGCGCCGCGCTGGTCAACCTGCCCGAGGCGCGCGTCGGTCGGGACTTCCTGCGTGAGCGTGGGTTCGATCGTATGGCGGCCGACAAGTTTGGTGTCGGTTTCTCACCCCGCGACGGTGAGGAGCTCACAAAACACTTGCGTGGCAAGGGTTTCAGTGACGACGAGATCGTTGCGGCCGGGCTAGCGGGACGCGGCGGCCGCGGCCTCTATGACCGGTTCCGGGGGCGCCTGATGTGGCCCATCCGTGACATCACCGGTGATGTGGTGGGCTTTGGCGCGCGGCGGCTCTTCGATGATGACCGGATCGAGGCCAAGTACCTCAACAGCAGCGAGACCACCATCTACAAGAAGTCCTCCGTGCTCTATGGCCTTGACGTCGCCAAGAAGCTGATCGCCAAGGATCGACAGGCGGTTGTGGTCGAGGGCTACACCGACGTGATGGCCTGCCACCTCGCGGGTGTCGCGACGGCCGTGGCAACCTGTGGCACCGCGTTCGGCGTTGAGCACATCAAGGTGCTGCGGCGGATCATGCGCGACGAGAGCGACATGGCGCCGGCCAAGGTGATCTTCACCTTCGATGGCGACGCTGCCGGCCAGAAGGCCGCTATGCGCGCGTTCGGGGAGGACCAGCGATGGGCTTCGCAGTCCTTCGTGGCCGTTGAGGCTTCAGGCCAGGACCCCTGCGAGCTGCGCCAGGCCAGCGGCGACGCGGCGGTCCGCGCCCTGGTCGAGGACGCGGTGCCGATGTTCGAGTTCGCTGTGCGCACCACTCTCGCCCGGTTTGACCTGGCCAATGCCGAGGGCCGGGTCCGTGCCCTTGAGGCGGTCGCCCCCATCGTCGCCGGCATCCGCGATCGCTCCCTTCGGCCGGAATACACCCGCACCGTCGCTGGCTGGCTGGGGGTCGAGGTCGAGCAAGTTGCGGGCGAGGTTGGTCGAGCCACTCGTATGGCGGCTCGCGCGGCCACCGCTGCGCCCGCACCTACCGGACCGGCGACGAACTACGTGGGCGGCTCGGCATCGCGAGGGACCAATTCAGAGCATGATCGCGACCCGGGGCACGAGCTTGGCTACGAGGAGGGGGATCGGCACGGGGAGCATGGCGACGAGCATGCCTTTTTGTTGGCCCGTCCAGACCTGCGCGACCCGGTGGTCTCGGCCGAACGGCAGCTGCTGCAGGCGGCGTTGCAGTTCCCGGGCCTGCTCGACCCGGCCGGCTTCGAGTCCATCGCTGGCGACTCTTTCAGCGCACCGGCCCATCGCGCGGTGCACGACGCCATCCGGGCGGCTGGGGGGATCGAGGCCGCGAGCGGGCCGGGCCGGTGGGCCAACCGGGTCAGCGAAGCCGCGGCCCTGAGCGTTCGACCCCTGGTCAGCGAGCTCGCGGTGGCGCCCGTGCCGGCCCGGTTCGACCCTCACACCGGATTGCCCGAGCGCCGCTATGTCGACGAGCTCCTGGTCCGGATTCAGGAGGTGGCACTCACCCGCCAGATCGGCGATGCCATCAGTGCTATGCGCCGGGTGCCGCCGGATGAAAGCTCAGCCTCACGAGCGCTCGGTGTCCAGCTGCAAACGCTTCAGCGTGAGCTCGCCACCCTGAGGGCCACACTGAGCTGATGAAGCCACCCCGTTTGATGGTGCCACCGCTTTTGATGGTGCCACCGCTTTTGATGAAGCCACCACGTTGGATGAACCACACTGAGCCGAAGGGGCTCGTGCGCTGATGGGACTGTTCACCCGCAAGGCCCCCCGCCCAGAGCTACCTCGGGCGGTCCTGAAGGCACTGGAGCTGGTCAAAGGCGAGCGGGTCCTGGCGTTCGCTGCCGATGACAACACCGGTGCCCACGTGGTCGCGACCACCTATGCCCTCGCGGTGGTGTCATCGACCCCTCTGACTTCTGCAGTGACTTCGCCTGAACGGACTTCCCCCGCACTGACTTCGCCGGTGGTGGCTTTGACCGCGGAGCGCACTCTCCGGCGTCGCTGGTTGTCGGTGGATGCCGGCGCCTGGGAGCCCGAGACAGCGACGCTGACGGTGACCTGGGCTGACGGCAGACGCGCTGGGCAGTGGTCCTTCAGGGACCAGCCGACGCTGTTGCCGGAGACCGTGCGTGAGCGGGTCCAGACCAGCGTCGTGATCTCGACGCGCCTCACCCTCGGCGACCGGCGCTCGGGCCGCGTCGCCATACGGCAGGATTTC
>JBBQUB010000181.1:0-5991 GCA_038212865.1 Actinomycetales bacterium | reverse complement strand
TCGGCTCGAAGAAGTAGCCGTCCCCGAGTCCGCCCACCCGGCTGCCACCGGCCGAGATGCTGGCGTGGTCCGGCAACCTCGACAGGAATCCCTCGACGTGCGCGAGCTGGCCCGCGTTATTGACCGGACCGAACAGCGCGTGATCGTCGTCAGGCAGGCCGACTTTGACGCTGGACCCGGCATACTGCGCCAGCGCCGCGACGAAGTCGTCGTGGATGCGAGGCCCGGCGATGACACGAGTCGCCGCGGTGCAGTCTTGTCCGGCGTTGAAGTAGCCAGCCGTGGCGATCGCTTCCACGGCTGCCTCAAGATCGGCGTCATCGAAGACGACCACTGGCGCCTTGCCACCGAGCTCGAGGTGGACCCGCTTGAGGTCCCGCGAGGCGCTCTCGGCCACCTGCATACCGGCGCGAACCGATCCGGTGATCGAGACCATGGCCGGCGTCTTGTGCTCCACCAGGGCGCGTCCGGTGCCACGGTCGCCGGTGACTACGTTGAGCGTGCCGGCGGGAAGGAACTCGGAGGCGATCTCCGCCAGCAGCAACGTGGTCTCGGGAGTGGTGTCACTCGGCTTGAGGACCACGGTGTTGCCGGCGGCAAGGGCTGGGGCGATCTTCCAGATCGCCATCATCATCGGATAGTTCCAGGGAGTGACCTGGCCGATGACCCCGATCGGCTCCCGACGGATCCAGGAGGTGTGGCCCCTCATGTACTCACCGGCAGCGCGCCCCTCCAGGACGCGGGCGGCGCCGGCGAAGAAGCGGATCTGGTCGACCATCGGCGGCAGCTCTTCGCTTGCTGTGAGGGCGAAAGGCTTGCCAGTGTTCTCCGCCTCCAGGTGGACGAAGTCCTCGGCACGAGCCTCGACAGCGTCGGCAAACTTCAGCAAAGCCTGCTGACGCTCGCTGGGGGTCGTGTCACCCCACACCTCGAACGCCGCGGCCGCGGCGGCATAGGCCCGGTCCACTTCTGCGACCGAGGACACCGGTGCCGTGGCGACCACCTGAGCCGTGACGGGGCTGATGATGTCGGAGACCGCGTCGCTCTCGGGCTCGACATAGTCGCCGTTGACGAAGTTGCGCAGGGTGCGCGGGCTTGCACTCACAAGTACTCCTGGTGGGAACGGGTTCCGTGAGGGAACTCTAACCACAAGAGGGGCGCTTTCAACAGCCTTGAGACCAAAGAGTTGCTGAATCCGTTGCTTTTTTGCTCACTTTGCAGCGGTTTCCGTTGTGCGGGGACTTGCCAAAGTGGGGTGGAACCAGAGACCATCGGCTGGTGAGCCCACGAAGAGCGGTGACCGGCAATGGCCGCGCGATCGACCGCAAACCGCCGGCCGTCGGCCTCGATGACGTCTCCAAGTCGATCATCGAACAGCTGCAGACCGACGGCCGTCGATCCTACGCAGCCATCGCCAAGGACGTTGGGCTCTCCGAGGCCGCTATCCGGGCGCGGGTGCAACGCCTGCTCGATAGCGAGGTGATGCAGATCGTGGCCGTCACCGATCCTCTGCAGATCGGGTTCACCCGTCAGGCGATGGTCGGGATCCGTACGAACGGCGACATGCAGCTGGTCGCCGATCGCCTCACCGAGATGCCCGAGGTGGACTACGTCGTCACCACAGCAGGCAGTTTTGACGTGATCATCGAAGTCGTCTGCGAGGACGATGACGAGCTTCTCCACCTGTTGTCGCGGCGGATCCGCACCCTGCCGGGTGTGGTCTCCACCGAGACTTTCGTCTATCTGAAACTCAACAAGCAGCACTACAACTGGGGTACGAGGTAACGGTTCCCCACGACCAAAGCCGGGGGATTTCTGACTCGGACAGCACCCACATCCGGCCCGGAGGGAGGAAGCAGATGTCTCACGTCGTCAACACCAGCACGGATACGTCCACCCGTGGCCAGGATCCCCCCGGCAGCGTTCGGGTCGCGCCCTGCAGTGAAACCGCAGTTCGCACCCTTGAAGGTTCGTTCGGCGAGCCCGAGGCGTGCTTGTCTCTTGCAGCACCTCGAACACGTCATCCTCGTGTAGGCGGGCGGCACCAACACCACCGTTCGGCCCGCCCGCGTGCCATCTTCAATAAGCTCTCTCTTGGCTGCGCCGATCGCGGCGTCAGCAGCCTTGCGGGCCATCGTCGTCTTCGCGAGAAACGTGGGTTTGAAGTCCTCAATCGCGATCAGCTGAGGGCTGTCAACAACGGCCTTCGCCCAAAGTCGGGCCTCGTGGGTGTTTTGGCGTTGAGCTTTCTTGTGCACTTTCGCGACGTTGAGTCTCGCCACTCGATAGCCGGCCGACTGGGCCTGGCCTCGAGATCGCATGCGGCGACTCATCCTCCGTTGGGCTCGGCCCAGCGCGGCTGCGCAGCGTTTGCGATGTCCGAGGTAAGGCAGGTCATCAACCGGGTCAGTTGTAGTGTGCGACCCGTTGCGCAACCATGCCGATCTGCCACGGGCCTGGGTGAGGAGCTTGGGCAGGCGACAGCATGTCGGCTTGTTCCCAGATCTCTGCTGATGGACTGCTTCGTTCCAGTGGAACCGGCAGCGATGCCACTCGGCAATCAGCGCTGTCTGCGCCTGCACGCCCGGCCTCAGGCGATACGTGTAACGCACGGTTTCTTCCCCAAACGCAACGTACTGCTCCGGCCCGACACCCGATTCAACCCGATCCACCGCTACCACCCAGGAGCTCTCTGATGACAACCGCAGGAACCCGAACGCCTGGCACCACACCCGCTGGCACGGCCTACGCCGACGCCGCTCGCGATCACCTATGGATGCACTTCACCCGCCAATCCACCTACGAACCAACGGAATCCGGCGGCGCTGGCGCTTCGGTCCCCATCATCGTCAAGGGTGAAGGCGCCTATATCTGGGACGACCGGGGGCGCAAGTACCTCGATGCCCTGGCCGGCCTGTTCGTCGTGCAGGTCGGACACGGCCGCGAGGAGCTGGCCGAGGCCGCTGCCAAGCAGGCGCGCGAGCTCGCTTTCTTCCCGCTGTGGTCCTATGCGCACCCCAAGGCGATCGAGTTGGCCGAACGCCTGGCGGCCAGCGCGCCCGGCGACCTGAACCGGGTCTTCTTCACCACCGGTGGCGGCGAGGCGGTCGAGTCGGCCTGGAAGCTGGCCAAGCAGTTCTTCAAGCTCACCGGCAAACCGGGCAAGTACAAGGTGATCAGTCGGTCCATCGCCTACCACGGCACGCCTCAGGGCGCGCTTTCTATCACCGGTATCCCCTTTGCCAAGGAGCCGTTCGAGCCCCTGGTCCCGGGTGCGATCAAGGTCCCCAACACCAACCTGTATCGCGCACCGGAGCACCTTCGCGAGGACCCCAAGGCATTCGGCATCTACGCCGCTGAACGGATCGCTGAGGCGATCGAGTTCGAAGGCCCGGACAGCGTGTGCGCCGTCTTCCTGGAGCCGGTGCAGAACTCCGGCGGATGCTTCCCGCCGCCGCCCGGGTACTTCGAGCGGGTCCGTGAGATCTGCGACGAGTACGACGTGCTGCTGGTCTCCGATGAGGTCATCTGCTCCTTCGGCCGGATCGGCAGCATGTTCGCGAGCACCGACTTCGGCTACCAGCCGGACATCATCACCGTCGCCAAGGGGATGACGTCGGGCTACTCCCCGATCGGCGCGATGATCGCCAGCGACCGACTCTTCGAGCCCTTCAAGAAGGGCCACACGATGTTCCCCCACGGCTACACGTTCGGTGGTCACCCGGTCTCGGCTGCCGTGGCGATGGCCAACCTGGACATCTTCGAGCGTGAAGGCCTCAACCAGCACGTCAAGGACAACGCCCCGGGTTTCCGGGCCACCCTCGAAAAGTTGCTCGACCTACCACTGGTCGGCGATGTCCGCGGCGAGGGCTACTTCTACGGGATCGAGCTGGTCAAGGACAAGGCAACTCGCGAGACGTTCGACGACGACGAGTCCGAGCGGCTGCTGCGCGGGTTCTTGTCGAAGGCACTGTTCGACGCCGGGCTGTACTGCCGGGCCGACGATCGCGGCGACCCGGTGATCCAGCTCGCACCACCACTGATCATCGGCCAGCCCGAGTTCGACGACATCGAGCAGCGCCTGCGCGCTGTCCTGACCGAGGCCGAGAACCACATCTGAGATCTTTCACCCGGCCTCAGAATGGCGACGCCATGACAGCAAGGGCCGAGACACCGGCGAAGCAACTGTGGTGGGACGGCGAGGGTGCCAGCGCGCCTCGTCCCACCCTGGCGTCGGACGAGACGGTCGACGTGTGCATCGTGGGCGCCGGCTACACCGGGCTCTGGACCGCGTACTACCTGCTCCAGCGCGATCCATCCCTGAGCGTGTTGGTCCTGGAGGCTGAGCAGGTCGGCTTCGGCGCCAGCGGACGCAACGGCGGGTGGGTCTCAGCCCTGTATCCCGTGGGGCCGGCGACGCTGTCCGCTGCCCACGGTGAGTCCGCGACCAGAGATCAGTACGCAGCACTGCGGGAGAGTGTCGCCGAGGTGGGCCGGGCCGCACAGGCGGAAGGCATCGACTGCGGGTTCCGCCAGGGCGGAACCCTGGACGTCGCCCGTCACCGCGCGCAGGCGAAACGGGCTCGGGCCATGGCCCAGGACTCCGACTTCTGGGGCACCGGGACGACGTGGCTCGACGGCCCGGCCGCCGCCGATCACCTGGCTGCCCAAGGACTCCTAGGCGCCACGTTCAACCCGAACTGTGCCCGCATCCAGCCGTTACGACTTGTCCTCGGACTTGCCAGGGCCGTGGAGAACAAAGGCGCCCGGATCCACGAGCACACTCGGGTGGCCAGCCTGGGCGATCGTCGCCTGCAGACCGCCGACGGCATCGTCGTACGCGCCCGCCACATCATCCGGGCCACCGAAGCCTGGACTGCCAGGCTGCCAGGTCAGCGGCGGACCGTGGCACCGGTGTACTCGCTGGTCGTGGCAACCGCACCCCTGCCCAAGGCTGCCTGGGACCAGATCGGGCTGGCCGACGCCGAGACCTTCAGCGAGCATCGACACGTGATCGTCTACGGCCAACGCTCGGTCGACGATCGGCTCGTGTTTGGCGGTCGAGGTGCGCCCTATCACTTCGGATCCGGCATCAAACCCGAGTTCGATGCAGATACAAAGGTTTTCAGGACGTTACGTCGGAGCCTGAACGAGCTTCTGCCGGCGACCCAGGGCGTTGAGTTCACCCATGCTTGGGGCGGACCGCTGGGCATCGCGCGCGACTGGCACCCCGGCGTGAGCTACAACCCATCGACAGGTTCGGGTTTCGCCGGTGGTTATGTCGGCGACGGGGTGGCGCTGAGCAACCTGGCAGGGCGGACGCTGGCAGACCTGGTGACCACCCGCGATACGGCTTTGACTCGCCTTCCGTGGGTCCAACACCACTCTCGCAAATGGGAACCCGAGCCCATGCGCTGGCTTGGCGTCAACGCAGGACTTCAGCTCGCCCGGCTGGCCGACGCTGAGGAAAGGCTGACGGGTCGCCCTGCACTGTTGGGCAGAGCCCTCTCAGCCGTGACCGGTCACTGACGCCCAGGCCAACCGCTGAGCCTCAGCCCCGCCTCAGGACCGACGTCAGAACCTCCAGCACCGAAGCGTCCTCGATGGTGCTGGGAATCGCGGGAGCACCGCCATCGGCGATCTGTCGCATGGTCTTGCGCAGGATCTTGCCCGACCGGGTCTTGGGCAACGCCACGACGACGTCGACTAGCCGCAACGCCGCCACGGCACCGACCTCGTCGCGGACCCGCTGGACCAGCTCGGCCTGCAGCGCCTCCACGGCGCCCTCCGCGGACACGTCGACACCCGCTTTCAAGACCACCAGCGCCCTGGGCAGCTGATCCTTGAGCTGGTCGGCCACTCCGATGACGGCGCACTCCGCCACCGCTGGGTGAGCGGCCAGTGCTGCCTCGAGCGATCCAGTGGAAAGACGATGTCCAGCCACGTTCAGCACGTCGTCGGTGCGGCCCATGACAAAGAGATACCCGTCCT
>JBBQUB010000180.1:0-6004 GCA_038212865.1 Actinomycetales bacterium | reverse complement strand
GCCGAGCACCGTGTCGTAGGTCTTGCGGACCTCGGGGTTGGTGGCGGCCACGATGGTGCCGTCATCCTGCTCGTACGCGTTCTTGACCTGGTTGATCATGCCCTGGTACGTCGCGCCGGCGGAGTCCATCCACGGCGTCTTACTGCCGGAGGCCTTGAACTTCTTGCCTGCTGCGAAGTAGCTGTCCCAGGTGGCGTTGGCGCCGCCGAGGAGCGTGGCAACCTCAGCGCGGTCGGTCGGCAGGCCGGCCTTCTTGAACAGGTCGGAGCGGTAGCAGACGCCCTCGGGACCGATGTCGGTCCCGTAGCCGATCAGCACGCCGACCTTGGTGGTGGCCTGGGCGACCTTCCAGTCGAGCCAGCGGCCGTCGACCGACGTGTCCTTGAGGTCGACAAACTTGGTCGGGTACTGCATGAGCTCGGGGAGCCAGTCGACCTCGATCGCCTCGACGTCCGAGAGGCCCGAACCGGCGGCGAGCCGCGTGTTCATGTTGTCGCGAGCCTCGTTGGAGGTCGCGGCCTTCTTCTGCGTGACCGTGACGTTCGGGTGCAGCTTGGTGTACTCGGCGAGCAGCTTCTCGTAGCCGAACTCGTTGAACGTGGCCACGGTGAGCGTGATCTTCTCCGAGCTGGTTGCGCCCGGAGTGGCCGTGCCGCTCGGGGTGCCGGAACCGCAGCCCGTGGCGAGCAGGACAACGCCCGTGGCCCCCGCGACGAGCGTCGACAATCTGCTGGTCTTGCGCACAATGACTCCCTTGTCAGTTGCACGGCGTCCTCGCCGTGACAATCTGCGGCCTTGGCGGACGCCGTCCGGTCGCGTGGACTCTATCGATCCGAAGCGTGGGAGCGCTCCCACAAAAGTGTGGAAGCGCTCCCACGCCTTGCCCCTGAAGAGTGGAGCCGGGCACCACCAGGTGTCAAGACCTCAGAAGCTCCTCGGGGTGTGGCAAAAGCTTCCGAGCCCGCGTCACTGCAGGTCAGCGCGTTGAGGGTCGGCGCCTTCCTGACCAAATCGTTACAAAGTGGTTCAAGCCAGGAGCCAGACGGGCGCCTCTGGGAAGTGGTGTCCATGGATATCTCGGCAATGCCGCGGGGTCTCCGCCCACCCCGACCCTCGCCGCCGGGGGCGTCCTGTGCGAGATGATCACCCACCACTTCGCCCAGTGGTACGACCGTCAAACAGGCACAGGTGTCTGCTCGATCGACGACTCAAGCACGGAGGCAGTCGGGCACGGCCGGGTGTGCCTGTTTGGCGGGAGGTCACGTCGGGGAACTGCAAGGCAAGGCAAGGCGAGGCGTCCGGCAACCCTGCCCTCCCAGACCGCTTGCTCGCCCGAGGACCCGGCCATGGCCATGACCCGACCCCCTCGGCGCCAAACCCGGTTGCGCTTGCATCCGGCACCCGTAAGGCTCGCCGCATGACCACCTCCATCGCGGCTCTGACCTCTGCGGACCGGCAGCGGCTCCTGGACGTCGACAATGCCGCGTTCTTCTTCGACCCCAACATGTACCCGGGGGAAGTCGTCACCAGCCACTTGGACTGGGCGCGCACGTTCGGCGCTACCCGGGATAGTTCCGGCGAGCTGGCCGGCGTCTACTCGTCCTACGACATGGCGGTGACCGCGCCTGGGCCGCTTGACACCCTGACCCGGGTGCCGATGGCGGGGTTGACCTGGGTGTCGGTGCATCCTGACCATCGACGCCGCGGCGTGCTGCGCGCGATGATCTCCCACCACTTCGCCCGGTTGCACGATGACGGTGCGGCGCTGGGCGGGCTGCACGCGGCCGAGGTCGGGATCTACGGACGGTTCGGCTACGGCATCAGCTCGATCGAGCTGGATCTCGAGCTTGAGCGGGGGGCAGTGCTGACGGCGCCCTCGGTGGCGGATGCGGCCAGCCGGGTCACGACCCGTTTCGTCGCGGCGGACTCCGACAACGTGGCCCAGACCGTCCATGAACTCCACCTGCGTTGTGCTGAAAGCACATTGGGAGCGGTGACCCGCCCGGAGCGGATGGCACGACCTGAGTTCGCGGACCTTCCGTTGGCCCGACAGGGGCGCGAGCCTTGGCAGGTGCTCCTGGCCCACGTTGATGGCCAACCGATGGGGTATGCGGTGTTCAGTCGCGAAGCCAAGTGGAAGGACAACAGAGCCAAGGGCACAGTCGCGGTCCGCGAGGTCGCGGCTCTGGATCCCGCGACCTTGCTCGCCCTGGCCAGACGACTCGTGGACTTCGATCTGACCACATCGATCACCATCCATGGTCGCGGGGCTGACGACCCCCTCGTGTGGTGGGCCGGGGGTCCGCGCGCACTGGGCGTCAAGGCCTCGGACTCGCTGTGGCTGAGGCTGATCGACGTCGGCGCCGCCCTGACTGAGCGCGGCTACTCGAACGCCTGCGACATCGTTCTGGACGTGGTCGACCCCGTCTGTCCGTGGAACCAGCACGCGTGGCGGCTGAGCATTGACGTGGGCGGAGTCGGCACGTGTATGTCCACGGCTGACCGCGCCGACGTGCGGCTACCGGTCGAGGCGCTTGGCGCGGCCTACCTGGGGTCCAGAAGTCTTGCCACACAGGCACATCTGGGGCTGGTTACCGAGCTGACGCCCGGCTCGCTACGACTGCTCTCGCGGGCCATGAGCTCCGACCGCGAGCCAGCGGCAGCAATCGAGTTCTAGCGCGGGCGGGCCCTGGCCCGACCGGTTCTAGCGCAGTGCGCTGGCGGCGGCCGCTCGCAGCACTGCGTGCAGATCCCTGTGCCTCGAGCGGTCAACGGGCACCTCGACGACGCGCAGTCCGTCCGGGGGCTCTTCGACAACAACGCCGAGCTCAGCCGCGGCCCCGGCGAGGGTGTGGTCCACGCCATGTGCCCGACAGATGTCCACGATCGACGCACCCGCGGGCGTGCCGAAGATTCGCTCGAAATCCGCTGCCCTGCTTGGCTCGCCGGGCTCCAGCAGGGTAAAAATGCCACCGCCGTCGTCGTTGGTGACAACGATGGTCAGGTCTGGCCGCGATTCCTGCGGGCCGATCAGCAGACCGTTGCTGTCGTGCAGGAACGTGAGGTCGCCCATCAGCGCGTAGGTCGGTCGCCCCGGCTGGGCCAGTGCCAGGCCGATGGCTGTGGACACGCAACCGTCGATGCCAGCCAGCCCGCGGCTGGCGACAACGCTGAGGGGCCCGCTTCTCAGAGAAGGCGACATGGCCAGGTCCACGTCTCGGGCCGGGTTAGAGGAACCCACGAACAGGGTTGCTTCAGGGGGAAGCCCGGCCAGGACCGCCGCCGCCACAGCAAGCCCGCTCGGCCAGGACTGCTCAATGATCGACCCGGCGGCCTTGGCGACCTGCTCGCCCGCATCGGCCCAGTCGCGCGCCCACTGCTCATCCACCTGGCGACCGCCGGGGATGGAGGCTGCCACGGCCTCGAAGGAGTGGACGACCGATGCAACATGCGAGGGGTCCGGCCAGCTCGTCTGCGCTGAAACGATTTCCACCGTGACCGCGGGCTCGCGCAGGAGAGCGCCGACCGCACGCGTAAGCGTGGGCCGCCCGATCACGAGAACCCGTTCCGGCAGATGCCGCCCCAACCATTCACCGGCGGTCAGCAAGAGTGCACCGTGCGGGACCAGGTCACGGCGGTCGTGGGCACCGAACGGCTCGGCCACGATCGGCCACCCCGCAACCCGGGCGAGCTCGACCACCTCCACGGCCATGCCAGGATCGGGCAGATCACCAAGCAGGACAAGGGTTCTGGGAATCGACGCGATGGTCGCGCCCTGTCGATACGCGGGCAAGATCTGGACCCAGGGGGCATCGTCCTCACGGCCGTCGAGGCTTTCGGGCCACCCGCCGGTGGTCGCCAGATCGGGCACCAACGGCTCAGGGAGTGCAACGTTGAGATGAACCGGACCGGCGTCCGTTCCGTTCGCCCCGGTGGCGGCCACACACAGGCGCGCCACGACCGACCGCCATACCGCGTTCTGACCCCCCCGATTCTCGGGGGCACCCAGCTGGTGAAACATGCGGACAGCGTGACCGAACAGATGGCCCTGATCGGTGGTCTGGTTCGCGCCGGTCCCGTGCAGCTCTGGCGGTCGGTCAGCGCTGACGATGACCAACGGCACCGCGGCATGGCTGGCCTCGAGCACCGCCGGATGGAGATTGGCAACGGCGGTTCCGGAGGTCGTGAACACTGGCACCGGCCGGCGCGTCAGCTTGGCCATACCCAGGGCCAGGAACGCGGCGGAGCGCTCGTCGACGCGAACGTGCAGGCGAAGAAGGCCTGCACGGTCCGCTTCCTGCAGGGCATAGGCAAAGGGGGCGGAGCGGGAACCGGGACAAAGGACGGCCTCGCGGACCCCGTGTCGGACCATCTCGTCCACCACGACAGTGGCCAGAGCGGTCGACGGATTCACGCTGGCGATCCTGCCACACCCCGCAAACCGAGGGAGTTTGTCGGGTGCCTGGTGGGGTCAACACCGTCCCTAGGTGGCTGGTGTCTTTCGCGTGTCGGCCACCTGGCTGATGTACGCGTCTTGAGACAATGATGGCGACGGGTTTCGTTGTCTGGCTTGGGAGTTCGCGATGACGCTGGGTCTGACACCGAAACAGGGCGACCTGCTGCGGTCGACGGTCGGTTACTGCGAGGGGCGGGTCGGGGCGGACTCGATCTACGCGGTGCTGAACCGGGAGTGCTTCACGTTGTTTCCCGATGAGATGTTCGCCGACCTGTTCACCGACGTGGGGCGGCGGTCTGTGCCGCCGATGATCGTCGCGGTAGTCATGGTGTTGCAGAGGATCGAGGGGTGCAGCGACCGGGAGGCCGTGGACCGGTTCACCTTCGACGCCCGGTGGAAGTACGCCGCGGGCGGCCTGGCTTTTGACTACCCCGGTTTCGTACACACGGTGCTGGTGGACATGCGGGCCCGCCTGGCGGCTTCGGGTCGCCCGGACCGGATCTTTGAGGTGACCCTTGCGGCGGCCAAGGCGGCCGGGCTGGTCGGGCGCAAACGGGTCCTGGACTCCACCCCGTTGTATGACGCGGTCGCAACGATGGACACCGTCACGCTGATCCGCTCGGGCATCCGCGGGGTACTCAAGGCCGCCGGCGCCGACCTGGAAGCGCAGCTGCGGTCGGTGATCCGCCGCGACGATGACTACGCCACGGCGGGCAAGCCGGTCTGTGACTACGACGACGGGCCCGCCCGCAAGTTGCTCGTGGACGCCCTGGCCAAGGACGGCACCGCGGTCCTGGCCATGTTGGATGGTCGCCAGCTGCAGCCTGTCCTGGCCCAAGCTGGCGCGTTGCTGGCGACCGTGCTCGGCCAGGACCTGGACATCGGGACCGGCGGGGTCTTCACGATCGCCCGCCGGGTCGCCCCGGACCGGGTGATCTCCACGGTGGACCCGCAGGCCCGGCACGGGCACAAGACCTCCGCCCACCGCTTCGATGGGTATAAGGGCCATATCGCGATCGACCCGGATGCCGAGGTCATCACCGCGACCGCGGTCACGCCGGGCAACGTCGGCGACGCGGCCTGCGCGATGGGGCTGCTGGCCGGCGACATCCCCGACCCAGGTAACACGGACATCTCCGACGGCACCGACGACGATCAGGGCGACGACGGCCAGGGCGTCCGGGCCGAAGCCCAGGAGGCACCGCTGGCCGTCTATGGGGACGCCGCGTACGGCTCCGGGGCCCTGCTGGCCAACCTCGAGGCTGCCGGGGTGCAGATCATGACCAAGATCCAGCCCCCGGTCGCACCTGGGGGTCGCTTCACCAAGGACCGCTTCGTCATCGACACCGGCGCCGGCACCGTGACGTGCCCCTCAGGGGTCGTCGCCAACATCCGACCAGTGAAGGCTGGCGGCGCTATCGCGGCTTTCGGCGCGGCCTGTGGTAGGTGCCCGCTGGCCGCCAAGTGCACACCCGCCAAGGACGGTCGCAGGATCCGGATCGGCCCACACGAGGCCGAGCTCGTCCGGGCCCGCGCCACCCAGGCCGA
>JBBQUB010000179.1:0-6040 GCA_038212865.1 Actinomycetales bacterium | reverse complement strand
AGAGGGCCCTGGACGAGGCTGACGGCGATCACGGCAAGGCGACGGAGATCCTGCGCATCAAGGGTCTGAAGGGCGTCACCAAGCGTGAAGGTCGTTCGGCCATGAACGGTCTCGTGGCCGTTAAAGCCGGCGACGGAGTCGGCACCCTGGTCGAAGTCAACTGTGAAACAGACTTCGTGGCCAAGGGCGAGAAGTTCATCGCACTCGCCGAGCGGGTCCTCGCACAGGCCGTCACCGTCGGTGCGTCCACGCCGGACGAGCTGCTCGCCAGCGATATGGGCGGCAAGACGGTCAAGGAGGTCCTGGATGAGGCTAACGCGACCATCGGCGAGAAGATCGAGATCCGTCGGGTGGCGCACCTCGAGGCGTCCCACGTCGTGTCCTACCTGCACAAGACCAGCCCCGACCTGCCCGCCCAGATCGGTGTCCTCGTGGCCACTGAGGGCGGCGACGAGGTGACGGCGCGTGACATCGCGATGCACATCGCGGCGTTCAGCCCGTCGGTTCTGTCCCGTGATGAGATCGACGCCGAGACTGTTGAGAACGAGCGTCGGGTGGCCTTGGCCACGGCCCAGGAAGAGGGCAAGCCTGAAGCTGCTCTCCCCAAGATCGTCGAGGGTCGGCTCAACGGCTACTTCAAGGAGAACGTCCTGCTCGAGCAGGCCTTCGCCAAGGACGCCAAGAAGACGGTGGCAACGGTTCTGAAGGAGTCCGGCGCGACGATAACGGCCTTCGCCCGGTTCCGCATCGGATCCTGATCGGGATTGTGGAAGACTCACGCGACATACCTCTGGTTCATGCCCTGGGAGGCACCATGACCATGGAAGCTCCGCACCCGACATACAAACGGGTGCTGCTCAAGCTTTCCGGTGAGTCATTCGGTGGCGGCAAGGTCGGGCTCGACCCAGACGTCGTGCGTGGGATCGCCGCCCAGATCGCCGAAGCAGCCAGCTCAGGGGTCGAGGTAGCCGTAGTGATGGGTGGCGGCAACTTCTTCAGGGGGGCCGACCTCCAGCGCCGAGGCATGGACCGCGCCCGCGCTGACTACATGGGCATGCTCGGCATCGTGATGAACTGCCTTGCGTTGCAGGACTTCCTGGAGAAGGCCGGTGTCGCGACCCGTGTTCAGACCGCGATCACGATGGGTCAGATCGCTGAGCCCTACATCCCGCTGCGGGCGATTCGGCACCTCGAGAAGGGGCGCGTGGTCATCTTCGGGGCGGGCTTCGGTCTGCCGTACTTTTCCACCGACACCGTCGCTGCCCAGCGCGCCCTCGAGATCCACTGCGAGGTCGTCCTGTTGAGCAAGAACGGGGTGGACGGCGTCTACAGCGCCGACCCGCGAACCGATCCCGGCGCCCACAAGCTCGACCGAGTCTCCTACGAGCAGGCCCTTCAACAGGGTCTGCGGGTCGCCGATGCGGCCGCCTTCGCACTGTGCTCGGAGAACAAGCTGCCGATGATCGTCTTTGGGATGGGAGGCGACGGCAACATCGCCAGCGCCATCCGGGGTGAGAAGATCGGCACGCTCGTTACTGCGAATGAGGAGTCCTGATGATCGACAAGACCCTGCTCGAGGCCCAGGAAAAGATGGAGAAGGCCCTCGAGGTCGCCAGGGAGGATTTCGCGACGATCCGCACCGGACGGGCCAACGCGGCGATGTTCAACCGGCTCACCGTGGACTACTACGGCTCTCAGACGCCGCTGCAACAGCTCGCCTCCTTCCAGACCCCTGACGCGCGCACCATCCTGATCGCGCCCTTCGACAAGTCGTCGATGGCCGAGATCGAGACGACCCTTCGTGACTCAAACCTGGGCATCAACCCCAACAACGACGGGACCGTCATCCGGGTCAACCTGCCGCAGCTGACGGAGGAGCGTCGCAAGGAGTACATCAAGCTCGCGCGCCATAAGGCCGAGGACGCCAAGGTGGCCATCCGCAACATCCGGCGCAAGGCCATGGAAGAGATCGACCACCTGGTCAAGGACGGCCAGGTCGGCGAGGACGAGGGCACGCGCGCTGAGAAGGAGCTTGAGTCCTCCACCAAGAAGCATGTGGAGTATGTCGATTCGACTCTCAGGGCCAAAGAGGTCGAGCTCCTCGACGTCTGAGGCAGACCAAGAGACCAACGTATGACGACACCCCCGTCCTCCCGCAGCGAACGGCGCGCTTCGGGCGAAGCCGCCGGGACGACAGCGAGCCGCGCAGGGCGCCACCTGCCGACGGCCATTGGTGTGGGTGTCAGCCTTGGCCTCGGGGTCATCGCGAGCCTTGTCTTCCGCAAGGAGGCCTTCCTCGGGGTCGTGGTCGTGGCGGCCTGTTTCGCCATCTGGGAGCTGCGTGAGGGGCTCGCCCAGGGCAAGATCAACGTCCCGCTGGTGCCCAGCATCGTGGGCGCCATCACCATGATCACGGCAACGTTCGGTGGCGGAGGTCAGGCGCTCACCGTCTCCTTCGGCCTGACCTGCATCTCCGTCCTGCTCTGGCGGATGGTCGACGGCCTGCAGGATGCCGTCCGCGACATCGCCGGCGGTATCTTCGTCGCGGCATACGTGCCGTTGCTGGCGTCGTTCTCCAGCCTGATGCTGGCCGCACCCGACGGTGTCGAGCGCATCTTCGTGTTCATGATCGTCACGATCAGCAGTGACATTGGCGGCTACGCCGTGGGCGTGGTGGCCGGTAAGCACCCGATGGCACCGTCGGTCAGTCCCAAGAAGTCCTGGGAGGGCGCTGCCGGATCTGCCGTGGCCTGTGTGATCGCAGGCATCGCCACCGTGACGTTGATTTTGGGCGGACACTGGTGGGTCGGTGCCGTGGTTGGACTGGCCGTGGTGGTCTCGGCGACAGTTGGCGACCTGACCGAGTCGACCATCAAGCGTGACCTCGGTATCAAGGACATGGGAAGTATCCTGCCGGGTCATGGTGGGTTCATGGACCGGCTGGACTCGTTGTTGTTCTCGGCTCCGGTCGTGTGGGCGCTGCTCGCAGTATTTGTCCCCGTTGCCTGATCCCTGAGACACTATGGGTGATGTCTGACGTCGAAACTGGTGTGCGCCCCGAGCCCGGACAGCTGATGTTTGAGGCTCCCCGTCGGGGTAAGCCCCCGCAGCATTTAGCCGACCTGGATCCAGGGGAGCGCAAGGCCGCCGTCGAAGCGTTGGGACACAAAGGGTTTCGGGCCAAGCAGCTCTCGACGCACTACTTCCAGCACTTGGTCGAGTCGCCTCAGGAGATGACCGACCTGCCCAAGGCGATCCGAGACGATCTGGTCGCACGGTTGTTGCCGCAGCTGCTCACTCCCATGCGGGTCCGCGAGGCCGACAAGGGAAAGACGATCAAGTCGGTGTGGCGGCTGCACGATGGCGCCCTGGTCGAGAGCGTGCTCATGCGCTATCCCAAGCGGGTCACAATCTGTATCTCCAGCCAGGCCGGGTGCGGCATGAACTGCCCGTTCTGCGCCACCGGGCAAGGGGGGCTCAGCCGTAACCTGAGCAGTGCCGAGATCGTCGAGCAGGTTGTGCATGCCGCCCGGTCACTGCGGCGCGGAGATGTGGCGGGTGGCGCCGAGGGGACTCCGCTGAGGGTCAGCAATGTCGTGTTCATGGGCATGGGAGAGGCCCTGGCCAACTATGCAGCGGCGATCGGTGCGATCCGCCGGATGACCGATCCGTCGCCGGACGGCCTGGGGATGTCGGCGCGTGGGATCACCATGTCGACAGTGGGGCTGGTCCCGGCCATCGACAAGCTTGCCGCAGAAGGCATTCCGGTCACTCTGGCACTGTCCTTGCATGCGCCCGATGACCAGCTGCGCAACGATCTGGTGCCGATCAACACCAGGTGGTCAGTCGACGAGGCGATGGACGCGGCATACCGCTATTTCTCGGTGACCGGCCGCAGGGTCAGCATCGAGTACGCCCTGATCCGCGACATCAACGACCAGGGTTGGCGCGCTGACCTCCTGGGCAAGAAGCTCAACGCCCGCGGCCGTGGGTGGGTGCACGTCAACCCGATCCCGCTCAACCCCACGCCGGGCTCAAGGTGGACGGCCTCGGACCCGGGGGTGGAGCGCGAGTTCGTACGCAGGCTGCGCGCCTTCGGGGTGCCGACGACCGTGCGAGACACTCGTGGCTCGGACATCGACGGCGCCTGCGGTCAGCTGGCGGCCTCGACCGCCTGAACCGTTCGCCGCACGAAGGGGACGGTTCGTCTCACCGGGTGGAGTCCCCTGTGGCATGAGGGCGCGCGAGAGACGAAGATGCCGGTATGACCGACGGAAACTACGCACGCGCGCATCGCCAAAGCATCGAGGATCCGGAAGGCTTCTGGGGAGAGGCCGCCCGTGGCATCGACTGGATCACCGAACCCAAGGTGGTGCTGGACGACTCCCGACCGCCGTTCTACCGGTGGTTCCAGGGCGGTCAGCTCAACACCTGTTTCAACGCCGTCGATCGGCACGTGATCGCCGGACGGGGCGACCAGCCGGCGATTCACTACGACAGCCCCGTCACCGGGTCCTCGCTCACGCTGACCTATTCCGAGCTGCTGGAGCAGGTGGCCCGCTTCGGCGGCGCCCTGCAGGCGCTTGGGGTCGACAAGGGCGATCGGGTGGTCATCTACATGCCGATGGTGCCTGAGGCCGCGGTCGCGATGTTGGCCTGCGCCAGGATCGGGGCGGTGCACTCCGTGGTCTTCGGCGGCTTCGCGCCCGGTGAGCTGGCGGCCCGGATCGAGGATGCCACGCCGAAGGTGGTGGTTATTGCCTCCTGTGGCATCGAGCCCACGCGGGTGGTGGCCTACAAGCCGATGCTCGACGCCGCCATCGAGCGTTCAACCCACAAACCCGACCACTGCGTGGTGCTGCAGCGGGAACAGTCCCCGGCGGAGATGGGCCCGCGGGACCTTGACTGGTCCGTGCTCATGGATCCGGCTAGCGGGACGAAGTCCGAGTGCGTCACGCTCGAGGCGACCGACCCGCTCTACATCCTCTACACCTCGGGGACCACGGGTCGGCCCAAGGGCATCGTGCGTGACAATGGCGGACATGCCGTGGCGCTGCACTGGTCGATGAGCAACGTCTACGGGATAAAGCCGGGTGAGGTGTTCTGGGCGGCCAGTGACGTCGGCTGGGTGGTCGGCCACTCCTACATCGTCTACGCGCCGTTGCTTGCCGGGTGTACGACGGTGCTCTACGAGGGCAAGCCGGTGGGCACCCCTGACGCGGGCGCGCTGTGGCGGGTTGCTGCGCAGTACGGTGTCTCGGCATTGTTCACGGCTCCTACCGCGATCCGTGCGGTCAAGAAGGAGGACCCCGACGGCAAGCTCATCGCCGGCTACGACCTCTCGAAGCTGCGCACCCTGTTCCTGGCTGGGGAGCGCCTCGACCCGGACACGTACCACTGGGCGGGTGAGCGCCTCGGCATACCCGTGATCGACCACTGGTGGCAGACCGAGACCGGCTGGGCGATCGCAGCCAACTGCATCGGTCTGGAACTTCTTCCGATCAAGGCCGGTTCGCCGACCGTGGCGGTCCCGGGCTACGACGTACATGTCCTGGACGAGGTGGGTCAGCAGGTGGAGCCCGGGACAGAGGGAGCGATCTGCATCAAGCTCCCCATGCCGCCGGGCACCCTGCCCACGCTGTGGCAGGACGACGGACGCTATGTGTCCGAGTACCTCTCTGCCTTCGAGGGCTACTACCTGACAGGGGACGGAGGCTACCTCGACGAGGACGGCTACCTCTTCGTCATGGGCCGTACCGACGACGTGCTGAACGTCGCTGGACATCGTCTCTCCACCGGATCGCTCGAGGCAGCACTGGCCGGTCACCCAGCGGTGGCCGAGTGCGCCGTCATCGGGGTGGCTGACCAGCTCAAGGGTCAGGTGCCCAGGGCGCTCGTGGTTCTGAAGGCTGGTGTGGACGTCTCCGGCGAAGGGGCTGTGGAGGCGCTGCAGGCCGAGCTGGTCCAGCGGGTCCGCGACGAGGTCGGTGCCGTGGCGGCGTTGCGGCTGGTCGACGTCGTCGTGGCGTTGCCCAAGACC
>JBBQUB010000178.1:0-6067 GCA_038212865.1 Actinomycetales bacterium | reverse complement strand
AAACCAAAATCAAAAAAAAATAATCTTGGTGAAGTAAAACTTTATATCTCAAAAGAAAATTTGATTAATAAAGTTGTAATTTCAAATCCCGCAAGTGGAACGATGGAGGTTTTATTTTCAAATTATAAGCTCAATCAAAATTTATCTGAATCCAAATTTTCGTTTACAGCACCGGAAGGAACTACTGTAGTTGACCTCAGATAAGAAGAATAAATTTGGTAATGTTGGAATGATAGTTAACTACGGTCTATCAATCATGCTTGCTGTAGTATTTCTATACATTGCATTTTATGATGTTGATTTTGAGCTCGCACGACTCCACCGTCGTCTCGGTGGCTCTGGGCTTCTCCACCCTCCTGGCCGTCGCCCTGGCCCTCGTGCTCGGTCGCAGGGTCGCCTCGGGTTCCCGGGAGCTGACGCAGGCGCTTCGTAGACTTGCCGACAGCTCGTATGCCGGGTCCGCCGGGTCCGCGTCCGGGCCAGCGCCGGCCGCCAACGGAAGGTCGTCGGCGCCGGCGGAGCTCACCGCCCTGGCCACCGAGCTGGAGACGACACGAGCGAGCCTGCGGCTCTCGCGCGACCGTGAACGTTCACTGGAGCAGAGTCGTCGTGAGCTGGTGGCCTTCATGTCCCACGACCTGCGTACTCCGCTGGCGGGGCTGAGGGCTCTCGCCGAGGGTCTCGAGGACGGGGTGATCGAGGATCAGAGCGCGGCTCTGGGTCAGATGCGCCAGACCGTTGAGAGAATGAATGGTCTGGTGGGTGATCTCTTCGAGCTGTCCCGGCTCAATGCCGGACCGGATCGCCCAGTGCAGGCCCGAGGCCCGCTGAGCCTGGTCGAGCTTGCCTATGACGTGGTGGGTGAGGCTCGCGAGCATGCCCGGCAGCGTCATATTGAGCTTGTCCTCGATGTGGCCGACGACTCCGATCGCCTTGCGGTGCAGGGCAATGGCGACGAGCTCGCCCGTGCTCTGTCGAACCTCGTCGGCAACGCTGTCCGCCACACTCACGAGGACGGGCAGGTCCGGGTCAGCGCCCGCCGGGCACCCGATGGCCGGGCGCTGCTCGCCGTGACCGACGGGTGCGGAGGTATCAAGGACGACGACCTGGCCAGGGTCTTCGAGATCGGCTGGCGCGGTGAGCCGGAACGGGGGACGAGGGACGCGGGAGCAGGTCTGGGACTCGCCATCGCCCGCGGGGTCGTTGAGTCGCATGCGGGGTCCATCTCGGTGGCCAACGTTGATGGTGGATGCCGATTCGATGTCGAGCTACCCGCGCATCAGCCTGTCTGACCGAAGGTCAGCCCCGACACCCCATCTGCCAGCGAAACTGTTGCGCGCCAATCGAGTTCGTCGCGAATCTTTGCGCTTGATGCGGTGATGTGACGGACGTCCCCAAGCCGGAACTCCCCGGTCACCACGGGGTCCGGCCCGCTGCGGGAGGCGGACAACGCCTGGGCCAGGTCGCCAATCGTGGAGACCGTGCCCGACCCGACGTTGTACGCGCGATGCGGCGCTGACTCGTCGTTCGTAGCGGCCAGAGCCGTCACGAAAGCGCGGGCGACGTCAGAGACATGGACGAAGTCCCGTCGCTGGGCGCCGTCCTCGAACACCTGGGGCGCCTCGTCCCGGTCCAGGGAGGAGGAGAAGATCGACGCGACTCCGGCATACGGCGTGTTGCGTGGCATGCCTGGCCCATAGACGTTGTGCAGCCGCAGCGAAACCGCTGCCCCCCCCGTCTCGCGGGACCAGATCGACGCGAGGAGCTCCTGGGAGACCTTGGTGGCGGCGTACGTGTTGCGAGGGTCCATCGCAGCCTCCTCGTGGACCAGGCCAGGAATGAGATCGGCGCCGCAACGGGGGCACCCGGGCTCAAAACGACCGTGGGATAGTGCTTCTCGGGTTCGGGGGGTCGGTGACAGCACTCCATGGTCGTTGCACGTGTAGTGACCCTCGCCGTAGACGACCATCGAGCTTGCCTGGATGAACCGGGGGCTCCCCGAGGCCGCCAGGCAGCGCATCAGCACCGCCGTCCCGTGGTCGTTGCTCGACACGTAGTCATCCATGTCGGCGATGTCGACCCCCAGCCCGACCTTGGCCGCGAGGTGGACGACCGCGTCGACACCGGCCAGGGCGGCCCCCACGACCTCGGGATCCCGAACGTCGCCGACCATGAGGTCAACGCCCAGCGCCCCGAGCCTTTCCTGGGCGGACGTCCCTCCGTCTCGATGCACGTCAGCACGCAGGGAGTCGAGCACCAGCACCCGGTCGGCGGTATCGACGAGCTCGGCGACGACGGCCTGTCCGATAAAACCGGCTCCACCGGTCACAAGTACGCGCATCCCACCACGGTGTCACGCCCTCTGGCGGTACCGCCGTGTTCGCCGGTTGCGGGTCGCTTACGAAGGTTGCGGGTCGCCTACGAAGGTTGCCAACGGTTGGGTCATTTGTTACTCGCTGGTAGCACTCTGGCGCCGCGTCGCCCTAATGTGGGAGACATGACCCCGGACCTCCTCGCCGATCCCGAAACAGACCGCACGGCAACGTATGCCGTCGACCCCGGGTTGGCCCGCCGCCTCACTGCGCGCGTCGTGTGCGTGCCCCGGCCCGTGAGGTTGCTGACCCACACGCCCATGACGGGTGCGCCCCTCGCGTCGCTGCCCCAGTCGACTCCCGCTGACGTCACGGTGGCCTACGCGGCCGCCCGGGCTGCGCAGCGTTCGTGGTCGCGGATGTCGGTGGCCCGCCGGGCCCGGATCTTTCTGCGGTTCCACGACCTTGTGCTGGAGCGCCAGGTGCAGCTGCTTGACCTCATCCAGCTCGAGTCGGGCAAGGCTCGAGTGCACGCCTTCGAAGAAGTGGCGGACACCGCGATCGTGAGCCGGCACTACGCGCGTCGTGGGGCCGGCTACCTGCGTCCACACCGCCGCCAGGGCGCTTTTCCCCTGCTCAGCCAGGCCGTCGAGCTGCGCCAGCCCAAGGGGGTCGTGGGCATCGTCGCCCCCTGGAACTACCCGCTGTCGATGTCGATCACCGACGCGATCCCGGCGCTGCTGGCCGGCAACGCGGTGGTTCTGCGTCCGGACAACCACAGTGCCCTCACCGCTCTGGCGGCGGTGGCTCTTCTCGACGAGGCAGGCCTGCCCGAGGGCGTTCTGCAGATGGTGCTGGGCGAAGGCGCGACGATCGGCAGCGCCGTGCTCGAGCTCGCGGACTACGTCTGCTTTACCGGGTCCACTGTTACTGGTCGGGTGGTGGCCCAGAACGCCGGCGCCAGGCTTGTCGGCGCCTCTCTCGAGCTCGGGGGCAAGAACGCCATGTATGTCGCCGAGGACGCCAACCTCGTCAAGGCCGTCCGCGGGGCGGTGAGGGCGTGTTTCTCATCGGCCGGGCAGCTCTGCGTGTCCACAGAGCGGCTCTACCTTCACGAGAGCATTGCTGACGAGTTCCTGGACGGGTTCGTCGGAGCCCTGCGGGCGATGCGGCTGTCGCCCGACCTCACCTTCGACGCCGATATGGGCTCGCTCGGGTCGGCCGCCCAGCTCGAGCGGGTCAGCGCGCACGTCGAGGATGCCCGGGCCAAGGGCGCCGTGGTTCTGGCCGGTGGCCGGGCGCGCCCCGACATCGGTCCGTACTTCTACGAGCCCACCATCCTGACCGGGGTCACGGCAGCCATGGCGTGCCGCGACGACGAGACGTTCGGTCCCCTTGTCTCGGTCACGCGCGTGGGTAGCGACGGGGAAGCCATCCGCCTGGCCAACGACAGCGACTTCGGCCTCAACGCGTCGGTGTGGACCCGGGACGTCGCGCGCGGCCGACGGATCGCCGGGCTGATCATGGCGGGAACCGTCAGCATCAACGACGGCTACGCCGCGGCTTGGGGCAGCGTGGGGGCTCCCATGGGAGGTATGAAGAGCTCCGGCCTGGCTCGGCGGCACGGCATCGAGGGCATCACCAAGTTCACCGAGGCCCAGAATGTTACGGCCCAGCACCTCGTGGGTTTTGCGGCACCATTCGGGTTCTCGGACCAGCGGTGGGCGAACACGCTCACCGTCGCGCTCCGCGTCATGAAGCGGCTGGGAGTGCGTTGACGATCAAGCGGAGCACCGACAACTACGACGTGGTCATCGTCGGCTCCGGCTTCGGTGGCTCGGTCGCGGCCCTGCGGCTGGCTGAGAAGGGCTACCGAGTACACGTCATCGAGTCCGGGCGCCGGTTCGCCGATGAGGACTTCGCCAAGACGTCGTGGGACTTGCGCCGATACCTATGGGCTCCGCGGCTGAAATGCTTTGGTGTGCAACGGATCCACCGCCTGCCCGACGTCATGATCCTTGCGGGTGCCGGAGTGGGCGGTGGCAGCCTCAACTATGCCAACACCCTCTACGTCCCGCCTGTTGCGTTCTTCCAGGACCCTCAATGGGCAGATATTACCGACTGGCAGGCTGAGCTCGCGCCGCACTACGAGACGGCGTCGCGGATGCTCGGCGTGGTCACCAACCCGTGCGAAGGCCCGGTCGAGCAGGTCATGCGCCAGACCGCCGACGACCTCGGGGTCGGCGACACCTTCCGTAAGACACCCGTTGGTGTCTTCTTCGGCAAACCCGGCGAGCGCGTCGCGGACCCCTACTTCGCCGGCGCCGGCCCAGACCGCACCGGCTGCACCCAGTGCGGCAACTGCATGGTCGGTTGTCGCGTTGGCGCCAAGAACACCCTGGTCAAGAACTACCTCGCCCTCGCCGAAGGCCTCGGCGCCACGATTGAGCCGATGCGCACGGTCGTCGCGGTCGAGCCGATCGACGAAGGGAGTCGCGACGCCGGATACCGGGTGACGACTGAGGCGACTGGGGCCTGGGTCCGCAAGGGCACTCAGGAGGTCACGGCGTCGCAGGTGGTCTTCGCGGCGGGTGCCTGGGGAACCCAGCGACTGTTGCACCGCATGGCCTATGACGGGCTGCTGCCTGATCTCTCGCCTCGCCTCGGTGAGCTGACACGGACGAACTCCGAGGCGCTCGGCGGCGCGATGACCGTGCGCGTGCCGCCAGACGTCGACCTGGCCAAGGGCGTGGCGATCACGTCCTCGTTCCATGTCGACCCGGAGACCCACGTCGAGAACGTGCGGTACGGCAAGGGGTCCAACGCCATGGGGCTGCTGGCCACGATCCTGATCGAGGGCGGGGGATCTGTGCCGCGGCCGGTGCGCTTTCTCGCCGAGGCCGCCCGGCACCCGCTGGCCTTCCTGCGCGCGCTCTCTGTCCTGCGCTGGAGCGAGCGCGCCATCATCGCCCTGGTCATGCAGTCACGCGACAACTCACTCACCGTCTCAGCCAAGCGTCGCCGCGGTGGTGGCGTCAGCCTCACTTCGAAGCAGGGTCACGGCGAGCCAAACCCGACGTGGATCCCTAGCGGGCACAGGGCTATCCGGCAGCTGACCATCCGTCTGCAGGAGCGGACCGGTATCCGGACCGTGCCGGCCGGCTCGCTCAGCGAGATCGTGGACGTTCCCCTGACGGCACACTTTCTTGGCGGTGCGGTGATCGGCAACGACCCGGCTACGGGCGTCGTGGACCCGTGGCACCGGGTCTGGGGCTATCCGGGGCTCCACGTCGTGGACGGAGCCGCGGTCTCGGCCAACCTCGGCGTCAACCCCGCGCTTACCATCACGGCTCAGGCCGAGCGCGCGATGTCGTTCTGGCCGAACTGCGGAGGCGACGATTCGCGCCCGAGGCAGGGGAAGGCATACGAACGTCTGGCCGCGATCACTCCGATTCCATAGGGGCGGGCTCGTCCCGCCACGAACGCCAGAGCGCCGCATAGGCACCATTGGCAGCAACCAGCTGATCGTGGGTCCCGATCTCGCTGATGTTGCCATCCTCGACGACGGCGACCCGGTCCGCGTCGTGGGCAGTGTGCAGGCGGTGGGCTATCGCGACAACGGTGCGACCCTGGACGACGGCAGCCAGCGACCGCTCGAGGTGACGCGCGGCACGAGGGTCCAGCAACGACGTGGCCTCGTCCAGCACGAGAGTGTGGGGGTCGGCCAGTACCAGCCGGGCCAGGGCCAGCTGCTG
>JBBQUB010000177.1:0-6071 GCA_038212865.1 Actinomycetales bacterium | reverse complement strand
TTCTCCGTGCCCGCCATACCGCTGGGGTTGTCCTTGGTCACGCGCCCAGCCGCAGGTCGCGGGCAGCGGCGATCTTGCTGGACAAACCGTGCAGCTCGATGAAGCCCTTGGCCTGGGGGTGGTCGAACGTGTCGCCCTCGTCATAGGTGGCGAGGTTGAAGTCGTAGAGGCTCGTGTCGGAACGACGGCCCGTGACGACGGCGCGACCACCGTGCAATGTCATCCGGATGTCGCCGCTGACGAACTCCTGCGTTGATGCCACAAAGGCGTCGAGGGAGCGCTTCAGCGGGCTGAACCAGAGACCGTCGTAGGTGAGCTCGCCCCACTTCTGCTCGACGCCACGCTTGAAGCGGCCGAGCTCGCGCTCCACCGTGACGTTCTCGAGCTCCTGGTGTGCGGTAATGAGGGTGAGTGCGCCGGGGGCCTCGTAGACCTCGCGGCTCTTGATGCCGACCAAGCGGTCCTCAACCAGGTCGAGGCGCCCGACGCCGGCATTGCCGGCGCGATCGTTGAGTGCCTGGATGGCCTGCAAGACGCTGACCTTCTCACCGTCTATGGCCACCGGGACCCCGGCCTCGAAGGTGATGACGACCTCGTCGGCCTCATGCGGGCGGGACGGGTCCTTGGTGTAGGAGTAGATGTCCTCGACAGGGGCGTTCCAGATGTCCTCCAGGAAGCCGGTCTCGACCGCACGGCCGAAGACGTTCTGGTCGATGGAGTAGGGGTTCTTCTTCGTGGTCTCGATCGGCAGGTTGTGCTTGGTCGCGTAGTCGATCGCCTTGTCGCGGGTCAGCGCCAGGTCGCGGACCGGGGCGACGCAGGTGAGCCCGGGAGCAAGTGAGGAGATACCGACCTCGAACCGGACCTGGTCGTTGCCCTTGCCGGTGCACCCGTGGGAGACAACGCTGGCGCCGTGCTGTTTCGCCGCCCTGACCAGGTGCTTGACGATCAGGGGACGGCTCAGCGCCGAGACCAGGGGGTAGCGGTCCATGTAGAGGGCGTTCGCCTGGATCGCTGGGAGGCAGTACTCGTCGGCGAACTCTTCGCGGGCGTCAGCAACATAGGCCTCGACGGCGCCACAGTCGAGCGCGCGTTGACGGATGGTGTCGAGGTCCTCGCCGCCCTGGCCAAGGTCGACGGCGACGGCGATGACCTCGGCGCCGATGGCGTCACCGATCCAGCCGATGGCGACGGAGGTGTCGAGGCCTCCGGAATATGCGAGAACAACGCGGTCAGTCATGTGGAGCTCCTTGTTGATGCAGTCGGTCTGTTGATGTCAGTGCCTAGGTTTGTTGGTGTTGTTGGTCGGATCGGTGCATGGTCCCTAGGTTTGTGGGTTGGCGGGTCGGTCTTGTCGCGACCGGCCAGAGCTAGCAGCCGGCTCGTCAGCGCCCGGCTCGCTCGCGGCCCCCCGGTGATGATCATGATGGTGTCGTCGCCTGCGATGGTGCCCAAGATGTCTGGCTCGTCCGCGTGGTCGAGCGCCGATGCCAGGTAGTTAGCCGCTCCTGACGGCGTGCGAACCACGACCAGGTTGGCCGACACCCGAGCAGTGACGAGAAGCTCCTCGCACTGCCGCCGCAAGCGCGCGCTCACCTCATCCGGTCCCGGAGCCACCCGCGCAGTGCGGTCGCCGCCCTGACCTGGCACGGCGTAGACCAGCGTCCTGCCTTCACGCACCTTGACAGCTCCAAGCTCGTCGAGGTCACGCGAGAGCGTGGCCTGAGTGACCTCGAAACCGTTTCGCGACAGGATCTCCAGGAGCGCTCCCTGGGATCGCACGCTCTCACGCCCAAGGATGTCGAGGATGAGCTGACGACGGCCGGCCCGGGTCTGCGGTATCACGACGTCACCACGGTGACGTCCGGCCGCTCAACAAACCTGCCCAAGAAATAGCCGCTCATGGTGTTGGCTCCAGCCCGTCAAGAAGGGCTGGCAGCGCCGCCACGAAGTCGTCGATCTGCTCGACCGTGATCACCAGCGGTGGCGTCAGCCTGAGAGCATTGGGCGTCGGCGCGTTGATGATGAAGCCAGCGCTCAGTGCACGATCGGCGACAACGGCCGACGCCTGAGCCGACAGCACGATGGCGCGCAACAGGCCCGTCCCGCGAACACCTGAGATCAACGGATGAGCAAGCGCCGCAACCGAATCAGCTAGGTGATCGCCCACTGACGTGGCATGCGCAAGCAGCCCGTCCTTCTCGATCGTGTCGAGGACTGCCAGCCCTGCGGCCGCTGCCAGCGGGTTGCCACCAAAGGTCGAGCCATGCTGACCGGCCGTGAGCAACCCGCTGATGTCGGGGCCGAACGTCACGAGGGCACCGATCGGTACTCCGCCGGCAAGCCCCTTGGCGACCGTGATGGCGTCGGGGACGATGCCAGCCTGCTGGAAGGCGAACCACGTGCCCGTCCGCCCCACGCCGCTCTGGACCTCGTCGATGATGAGCAACGCCCCCGTTGCTGTGGTCAGCTCGCGGGCCAGTTGCAGGTATGCCGGGTCGGCGGCTACGACGCCTGCCTCGCCCTGAATGGGCTCTAAGAACACAGCGGCCACATCGGTGCTGACGGCTGCGCGGAGGGCGGCTTCGTCGTTGAGCGGAACGTGCGTGACTGAGGCGATGAGCGGCTCGAACGGCTCCCGGTAAGCAGGCTTGTGGGTCAGGGCTAGTGCGCCCATCGTGCGACCGTGGAAGGCCGCTTCGGCAGCGACCAGAGCACTGCGGCCGGTGCGGCGGCTGAGCTTGATCGCGGCCTCGATCGCCTCAGTCCCCGAGTTGGCGAAGTACACGGCCGACCCCTGCGGAGCGCCGGCGACCGCGAGCAGCCGCTCGGCCAGCTCGATCTGCGGTGGGGTGGCAAAGAAGTTGGAGACATGGATCAAGGACGTGGCCTGTTTGCAGACGGCGTCGACCAATGCCTGGTGCCCGTGGCCCAGCGCGTTGACCGCGATCCCGCCGAGCAGGTCGAGATAGCGGTTGCCGTCGGCATCCCAGACGTAGCATCCTTCCCCGCGGGTCAGGACGGTCTTGGGGCGACCGAAGACGCCCATCACCGAGTGGGCGTAACGATCGAGGTATGTCGCGGTGTCGAGCGCAGGCATCAGTCATCGCTCCTGTCATCATCGCGGTTGCGCTGGGTGTCCTGATCGGTCTCCACGCTCAGATCGGTCTCTGCGTCATGCACAGCGTCTGCGTCATGCACTGCGCCTGCGTCCCCATCCGCCTGGGCGTCCGGGAGGATCATCGTGCCGATGCCCTCGCTGGTGAAGACTTCGAGCAGCAGCGAGTGGGGCTGGCGACCGTCGATGATGTGTGCCTGCGGCACCCCGTGTGCCACGGCTCGAACGCAGGCCTCGAGCTTGGGTTCCATGCCGGACTGGACCCTGGTCAGCAGATCGGCGGCAGCGCTGACTGACAGCTGCGAGAGCAGGGAGTCCTTGTCCGGCCAGTTGGCATAGACACCCTCGACGTCGGTGAGCACCACGAGCTTCTGGGCCCTCAGGGCGACCGCCAAGGCGGCTGCCGCAGTGTCCGCATTGACGTTGAGGACCTGCCCTTCGACGTCGAGGTCCGGTGCCACCGTTGAAACCACCGGGATCCGCCCAGCGTCCAGGATGTCCATGACCGCAGAGGGATTCACACTCTCGACATCGCCGACCAGTCCAAGGTCCACCGGGAGACCATCGATCACCGCGGCTCGTTTGCGGGCCCCGAACAAGCCGGCGTCCTCGCCGGACAGACCCACGGCCAATGGCCCGTGCTGGTTGAGCAACCCGACCAGCTCACGCCCAACCTGGCCGGTGAGGACCATGCGAACGACCTCCATGACCTCGGGTGTGGTCACCCGCAGACCGCCCTTGAACTCACTGATCATCCCGAGCCGATCCAGCATGGACCCGATCTGCGGACCACCGCCGTGGACGACGACCGGACGCAGCCCGGCATAGCGCAGAAACACGATGTCCTGAGCGAACGCCGCCTTGAGCTGTTGGTCAACCATGGCGTTGCCGCCGTACTTGACAACGATCAGCGCCCCGCGGAACCGTTCGAGCCACGGCAGCGCCTCGACCAGGGTCTCGGCCTTGGCAGCGGCAGCCGCCAAACGGCTCTGGCCACCGGGCGTTCGGATACTTTCACTTGTGGTCATGTCGATGCCCGTTGACCTCACTCCGCGCTCGCCCCCGGTCCCGCCCGCGTTGCGATCCTCACTCGCTGCCCTCATGTCGAGTAGGCCGAGTTCTCGTGGACGTAGTCGTGAGTGAGGTCGTTGGTCCAGATGGTCGCTGTCTGCGACCCAGCGTGCAGGTCCACCACCACGTGCACCTCCCGAGAGCCAAGGTCGACCAGCAGTCGGTCCTCGCCGACGCCGCCTGCACGGCACACCTGCACGCCGTTGATGCTCACGTCCAGGGCGGCCGGCTCAAAGGCGGCGTCGGTCGTCCCCACGGCCGCGAGGATACGGCCCCAGTTCGGGTCGCCACCAAAGACGGCACACTTGAAGAGGTTGTTTCGCGCGATGGCCCGAGCGACCTGCACTGCGTCGGAAACGCTTTCGGCAGAGCAGATTTCGATTGCGATGTCGTGCCTGGCACCCTCCGCATCCGCGATGAGCTGCCTGGCAAGGTCGGCACAGAGCAACGTAACTGCCTCGGTCAGCTCGGCCTCGGACGGCTTCACGCCCGACGCACCCGAGGACATCAGCAGGACCGTGTCGTTGGTCGACATGCAGCCATCCGAGTCGATCCTGTCAAAGGTGGTATTCGTCGCCGCCCGAAGCGCCAGGTCCAGGGTGCCGGGTTCCGCGACGGCGTCCGTCGTGATCACGACAAGCATCGTTGCCAGTGCCGGAGCGAGCATGCCCGCTCCTTTGGCCATGCCCCCGACGGACCACCCGTTTCTCCTTGTCAGCGCCTCTTTGCGGACGGTGTCGGTCGTCATGATCGCCGTCGCCGCAGCCTCGCCGCCGGTGACCGAGATGGTAGTAAGGGCCACATCGATTCCGGCCGTGATCTTTTCCATGGGCAGGAGCTCGCCGATCAACCCCGTGGAGCAGACGACCACGTCGCCGGCTGTCACTCCTAAGGCAGCAGCAAGGTGCTCGGCGGTGCGGTGAGTGTCGGCGAACCCGGCGGCGCCGGTGCAGGCGTTGGCTCCTCCTGAGTTGAGCACCACGGCATCGACCCGACCATCGGCCAGCACGTGACGGCTCCAGGTCACCGGCGCGGCTTGCACCCGGTTGCTGGTGAACACAGCCGCAGCATGATGGTCCGGGCCGTCGTTGACGATGACAGCGAGGTCAGGGCGACCACTGGGTTTGAGGCCGGCGGTCACGCCTGAGGCCCGGAATCCGGCCGGGGTAGTGACACTCACGGTGCCACTCCTGCGGTTGGCAGCCCCGTAGCCTCCGGTAGTCCGAGAGCCAGATTGGCACACTGGACCGCAGCCCCGGCAGTGCCCTTGGTCAAGTTGTCGATGGCGGCGACGGCAATGACCCTGCCGGTCCTTTCGTCCAGGGCAACCTGAAGGTGGACGTTGTTGCTTCCCAACACATCTGCGGTGCGCGGCCACCGTCCCTGCGGCAACAGGTGAACGAACTGCTCATCGGAATATGCCGCCTCCCAGGCTGAGCGCACGGTTGCCGCCGAAACCCCCGGCTTCACCCTGGCCGTGCAGGTTGCCAAGATCCCCCGCGGCATGGGCGCCAGTGTCGGAGTGAACGAGACGATCACGGAGCGCCCGGCCGAGGCGCTGAGGTTCTGCTCGATCTCCGGGGTATGCCGATGGACACCACCGACCCCGTAGGGCGACATCGAGCTCATCGTCTCGGCCCCGAGGAGGTGGGGTTTCAGGGACTTGCCCGCACCAGAGGTGCCGCTGGCCGCAACGATGACCACGTCTTCGGGCTCTAGAGCTCCCGCGACGAACCCTGGCGCCAACGCCAACGAGCACGCTGTGGGGTAACAACCGGGGATCGCGATCCGGTGAGCGCCGGACAACGCCTCGCGGCCCTTTCGTCCCAGTGGCAGCGGTAGCTCGGGCAACCCATAGGGCCAGGTACCGGCATGGCTCCCA
>JBBQUB010000176.1:0-6100 GCA_038212865.1 Actinomycetales bacterium | reverse complement strand
CGCGGAGATCGAACGTGCGGGGACGGCCCCCGAGCTGGTGGCGCACAAGGTCATGCCGGGCAACCGACCGAGCTCGACCATCCTCGCGCCGAAGCTGACCCCCTCGGTGCTCGGGCAGCTCGTCGCCCTCTACGAGCACACCGTGTTCACCGAAGGGGCGATCTGGGGGATCGACTCCTTCGATCAGTGGGGCGTCGAGCTGGGCAAGGCGATGGCCCAGCGCCTGGCCCCTGCCCTGACCGGAGCCGCCGCGCCGGATCTGAGCGAGCAGGACCCCTCGACCGCGGGCCTGGTTCGCCGCTACCGCAAGCTTCGAGGACGGAAGACTTCATGACCGCCGTAGCCCAGCCGAGGAGGCTTCGATGAGCACGACCAAGCATGCGGTACCCACCAGCCACGACCGGGGGGCGGTGATCCCTCCCGACATCTACGACCCTGCCGTGGGCGCGCTGCGCTTCCTGGCCATCGACGCGATCAACCGGGCGGTGTCGGGGCACCCGGGCGCTCCGCTCGACATGGCCCCGGTCATCTACCGTTTGTTCACCCGCCATCTCCGCCACGATCCGGCCGACCCCGACTGGGTGGACCGCGACCGCTTCGTGCTCTCCGGCGGCCACGCCTCGATGGTCCTCTACGGGGCGCTCCACCTCTCCGGCTACGACACCACGCTGGACGACATCCGCTCCTTCCGCCAGCTCGGCTCTCGCTGCGCCGGCCACCCCGAGCGCGGGCTGCTGCCCGGCATCGAGGTCACGACCGGGCCGCTCGGGCAGGGGGTCTCCAACGCGGTGGGGATGGCGATCGCCGAGCGGCTACTCGCCGCGCGGTTCAACCGGGAGGGCCTGGGCGTGGTCGACCACCGCGTGTTCGCCGAGTGCGGGGACGGGGACCTGATGGAGGGCATCTCGGCCGAGGCGTGCTCGCTCGCCGGACATCTCGGCCTCGGCAAGCTGACGCTGCTCTACGACAACAACCGCGTGAGCCTCGACGGCCCGACCTGGTGGACCTTCACCGAGGACGTCGCCACCCGCTACCTCGCCTACGGCTGGCACGTGGTGCGTCTGTTCGACGTCGACGACTTCTCGGCGATCGACGTCGCCCTGACCGAGGCCGCCGAGGAGACCGAGCGGCCGAGCATCATCCTGATGCACTCGCACATCGGGATCGGCACCCCGATCCACGACGACCACCGCTCGCACGGCGCAGCGGTCGGACAGGAGTACGCCGGGATCGCGCGGGGCCTGCTGGAATGGCCCTACGAGCCGTTTCAGATTCCCGACGAAGTGTACGAGACCTGGCGCAGCCAGGTGGCCGAGCGGGCCGAGTCCCGGCAGCGCTGGCTCGAGCGCTTCGAGCGCTACCGCCAGGAAGATCCTGACCTGGCCGCCGAGTTCGAGCGGGTCATGGCCGGGAATCTGCCCGACGGCTGGCAGGAGACGCTGCCGCGGTTCGATCCTGGCGCGGAGAAGATCTCCACGCGGGTGGCGGCCGGCCAGGCGCTGAACGCCCTGGCGGGGGTGATCCCCGAGCTTATGGGCGGGGCGGCGGACGTGCAGAGCTCCACCGAGACCCATCTCGACGGCTATCCCGACGTGGCCCGCCAGGAGTGGTCCGGGCGCAGCATCCATTTCGGGGTGCGCGAGCACGCGATGGGCGCGATCGTCAGCGGCATCGCCGCCCACGGCGGCCTGCGCCCGTTCGGGTCGACCTTCTTCTGCTTCTCGGACTACATGCGCGGAGCGCTGCGACTGTCGGCGATCATGGAGCTTCCCTGCGTCTGGGTGTTCACCCACGACTCGATCGGCATGGGCGAGGACGGCACCACCCATCAGCCCGTCGAGCAGCTCGCCGGCCTGCGCGCGATGCCAAGCTTCACGGTGATCCGCCCGGCCGACGCCAACGAGGCGGCCCAGGCCTGGGCGGTTGCGCTGCAGCGCCCGGGGCCAACAGCCCTGGTGCTCTCCCGCCAGGGACTGACGGTCCTCGACCCCGACGCCGTCGACGTCCGGGGTGCGGTCGTCGCCCCGGGTGAGGATGCGGCGATCATCTCCTCGGGCTCCGAGGTCGAGGTCGCGCTGGGGGCACGTGAGATCTTGAGCGAGGACGGGATCGGCGCTCGGGTTGTCTCGCTGGCATCCTTCGAGCTGTTCTTCGAGCGTCCGGACTCCGAGCGCGACGCGATCCTCCCGCCCTCGATCCCGCGGGTCGCGGTCGAGGCGGCCAGCCCGTTCGGCTGGTCGGCACTGACCCCCGACGTGGTCGGCATGACCACGTTCGGCAAGTCCGGCAAGGGTCCGGATCTGTACCGGTTCTTCGCCATCACTCCCGAGGCGGTCGCCGCTAAGGTCAAGGAGGTGCTGGGGCGGTGAGAGCCGCGCACGCCAAGGCGGACGAGCTTGCCGAGGGCAAGCGCGTCGCTGCCGAGTGGGCCGCGGAGCTGGTCGAGACCGGGATGGTGTTCGGGCTGGGCACAGGCAGCACCGTCGTGTTCGCTCTGCGCCGGATCGCCGAGCGCATGGCGGAGGGCAGCCTCACCGACGTGATGGGCATCCCCACCTCCGAGGGAGCGGCGGCCACCGCCGCCGAACTGGGCATCCCGGTCACAAGCCTGGAAGAGCACCCCGTCATCGATTTCACGATCGACGGGGCCGACGAGGTCGACCCCGCCCTCAACCTGATCAAGGGCGGGGGCGGGGCGCTGCTGCGGGAGAAGATCGTGGCCCAGGCCAGCCGTCGCCAGGTCATCGTGGTCGATTCGACCAAGTGCTCGCCGCGACTCGGCACCCACCACGGCGTTCCAGTGGAGGTGGTCGAATTCGGCTGGCGTCCGGAGGCCCTGCATCTGGAGTCCCCGGGTACCAAGGTCACCCGGCGAGCGACCGGGGTCGGCTCGCCGTTTCGCACCGATCAGAGCAACTACATCCTCGACTGCGACTTCGGCCCGATCGACGATCCCGAGGGATGGAGCTCCGGCTGATCGCCCGCGCCGGCGTGGTGGCGGTCGGACTGTTCTGCGGGCTGGCGACCGACCTCGTCATCGGCAGCCCCGACGGTGTCGAGCACCGGACCAGGCGCCCGTGACTTGGATATGCGTCGGACAAATGGTGGGCGGATGACCCGGACGCCCCAGGTCGTCGTCAGCGACCGGCCCGCGTCCGGTCGTATCAGCCCGTGGCCCCTATTACGGCGGCGGTCTGGCCGGCGGGATGGGCGGCGGCGGGATGCTCGGTGGCGTTGGAAATGTCCCGCAGTCGATCGTCTCTGACCGCGTGCCGCCCGGGGAGGTCGAGGTGCGCCGGGGGGGACAAGGTGCACGCCAGTGACGGCGAGATCGGCTCCGTTCATGGATTGGTGACGACCCCCAAGACCACCACGTGATCGACGTTCTCCTCCAGGAGGGACATTTGTGGGGTCGCAAGCAGGTCGCGATCCCGATCGGGGCAGTGACCACTGTGACCGACTGGATACGGGTGAACCTGACCAAGCAGGAAGTGCACGATCTGCCGCCGGTCAACCGGAGTTCGAGCCCCTGATACAGCGACGGTGATGGGCCTCGCGCCAGCACGGCGCTCGTCGAGGCCGAGCCCGACGGAGCCGAAAGGGCCGGGTCTGAGCAGTGGCAACCGGTGTGGCTTAGGACGCCACCGCTGCGGCTGACTGCGCCCAGCCCTTCACTGTCCGGACGGCGGGTCGCGTGGCCCGGTCTGTCCGAGCGTGCTGGCCAGGGTCTCGCTCGGTTGGCCGGTGAACCGGTCAATACCGTCGCGGTCACCGGTCAAGCGTTCAGGTCGACGACGACTTTGACGTCGTCGTCGTGCTTGTGCAGGGCGTCGGCGAAGCCGCTCATCGGGACCCGCCGGGTGATGAGGCGCTCGAGCCAGCCGCGGTCGGCGCTGGCCAGCGCGTCGGCGGCCTGTTGGTAGTGGCGCCGCCCGGCGTTGACCGAGCCGAACAGCACCGTGTTCTCCAGCACCATCGCCTTGTTGACCTGGTCCAGGCCAACGGTGACTGTGCGCGTGCCGGAGGAGATGCCGGTCAGGCAGATGACGGCGTCGGGCGCGACCACCTTGGCCAGGTCGAAGACCAGCGGTCCGTGGCCGGTGCATTCGATCACCACGTCGGGGGTGATGCCGATGTCGGTGACCTCGCCGGTGTGGAAGGTGGCGCCGAGGTCGGCGACCAGCTGCGCCTTGGGTCCGGTGGCAGCGCGGTCGAGGACGTGCACCTGTAGGCCTCGCTGCACGCCAAGCAGGGCGGCGAACAGGCCGATCGGGCCGGCGCCGGTGACCAAGGCGACTGCGGGCCTCCAGGTCGCTCGGGTGAAGATCCGGTCGGTCTGCTCCCAGGCCTTGGCCAGTACCGAGGCCGGTTCGAGCAGCACCCCGCAGTCGCCGAGGCTAGGGTCGACGCGGATCGCGAAGTCCGGTTCGATCCGCCACCGCTGGGAGCCGTATCCGTCGAGCTCTTTGATGCCGCGCTCGGTGTACTGGCCGTTGCGACAGAAGTCCCACTCCCCTTGTGAGCAGGGCTCGCACGGCACCGGGTCGGGGCGGCGCACGATCCCGACGACCAGGTCTCCGGCGCTGAACCCGCTGTCATCGGGGGCGTCGAGGACGGCGCCGAGCGATTCGTGCCCGATCACCAGCCGCTCCCGTCCAGGGGGTGGCCATCCATAACCGTTCTCGACTATGTCGATGTCGGTGCCACAGATGCCCAGCAGCCGTCCCTGCACGAGCAGGGTCCCGGACTCCGGCTGCAGGTCGGGTTGGTCGCTGACCCGTATCTGGTCGGGCTTGCCGGGCACTACGGTGATCGCCTTCATTCCGCGGATCTCCTGACTGTTGTCGTGACGCAGGTGCTGTCAGGACGCCGAATCCGGATGCTCGCGTTCGCGGCGTGGTCTCGCTCATGAGTTCGCGTCCCAATTGGTGCGTCGCCGTGCAAGGGGCGCACACCCCAGACCCGCCACAGCGCAACGGCGGCGTTAGACTGCGCCTGACGAGTCGCGACTCGCTTGCGCGAGCGATGGCACCGCTCGGCCACGGGACGATCACACATGCCTCCCTAGCGTCGTTGCTCGCAGCGGTCTTACCCCCGCGCGCGATGTCGCCGTGCCCGTTTCACCGACCGCCATCGCTGACCGGAACGACCAGCGACGAGAGGTTGGGCAACCCGACGGTCCGCCTGCGTCAGCGTCGATGCAGTCCGGGATCGGGCCAAACCAGGTCAGCTCACCACCATCTGCGCCTTCAGTTTCTTGCGTGCGTCGTGCAGCGTCTTGTAGATCGCCCCAGGTGTTGTGTGGAGCTCGGTGGCGAGCGCTGCGGGCGAATCGCCGTTGATCGCGATCGCGACCAGGATGGTTCGCTGGCGTTGCGTCATCTGAATCACGATCAGGACGGTGACCCGCCGGAGCAGTTGGCGGAGTTCCACGAGGTCTGGCGGGGAGCACCCGGCGGCTGCTGGCTCCAACACCGCGGGCGAGGCGTCAGTCGGCACGAGGTGGTGATGCCCCAGACGACGGCGAATGCTCACCGGCGCCTCGAGTTGGGCGAATCTCCGCGCCCAGGTCCAGAACTGGCTGTTCCCTCGATAGTCGTCGAGCTTGCGTAAAAGCGTCATGAGCGCGTCGTCAGCGGCCTGCGCGGCGAGATCGTCGAGGTCGCTTCGGGCAAGCTCGGGCAGGCGTCTGGCGCGCTTGTGGATCTCAAACCCCGCCTCGCGGCGCAGACGCTCGTGAAGCTCTGCGATCGCCATGCGACGCACCGGGGTCAACCCGTTGCGACCAGGGACGTTGTCAGCCGCCCGTGGGAAAGTCAGCACCCCAATGATGCGGTTTTTAACGGTCATGAGCGGTTAGTGCGAGAGGTCACCTCAGAGACGAAAGGCCCCGCAAACGCGACGCTTTTCGCTTGCCAGAGCGAACGGGCAGGGAGGATTCGAACCCCCGACTTCTGGTTTTGGAGCCCATCATTCGGCGCAGCGGTTGCGCGCTATAAAGCCGAATCCGCCGCACGTCCACTCGCGTGGCCACACCGATGGCCACACCGCCGAGCTTGGCGCCTCAGTGTCTTGGCCGTTCCAGCCAACAGGGCAGGGA
>JBBQUB010000175.1:0-6117 GCA_038212865.1 Actinomycetales bacterium | reverse complement strand
GGGGATGTCGCCCTGCGGGTTCAGCTCGGTCGCCGCCGGAGCCGGCTGGCCCGTTGTCGTGGCGGTGGAGGGCGCGCTAAGCGATGCGCTGGGCGACGCGCCGCCCGAAGTGGCCCTTGGTGTCGAGGGGCCCGAGCAAGCGACCACGATGGCGGTCGCTGCCAGGGCTCCAGCCATGGTCAGGGTCCTTCTTGCAGTCATGATGCCTCCAGCTTGCGGACGAACAACGGGCCGAACAACGACGGATGAAGAACGACGTACGAACAACGACACTGATCACGCTAGGAAGCGGACGGTTAACGGGCGGACCCCAAACGGCAAGAGGACGGCAAAACCTGCCGATAACCCCCCTCGATTCAGCAAGTTCGGCGCGCGCAGAAGCCATGATGGGTCCCATGCGTCAGCGAGTGGTCCGAGTTGCCGTGACGGCTGTCGTCGTCGCGCTGGTGCTGTTCGCAGTACCACTGGCCATCACCATCCGGGCGGCGTTCTTCACCCAGGAGCGGGGCGAGCTCGAGCGTGCGGCCCTTTCGGCGGCGCTGCGCGTGGGCCCCCAGTTCACATCGGGAGACCCGGTGGAGCTGCCTGCTGTCGAAACCGACACCCCTGTCGGGGTCTACGACATGACGATGAAACTGAGAGCTGGAAGTGGACCCGCAGCTGCCGACCCCGTTACCCGAGGCGCGGCCAGGGGAGTGGTGGCCGACGGGCAGATCGGCAACGACCTCGTCTTAGCCGTCCCGGTGTCTTCAGCAGAGGACGTCGTCGGCGTGGCACGCGCGTCCGTGGCTGCGTGGGTGGTCTGGCGGCGCGTCATACTCGCGTGGCTGTTGCTGGGTGGCCTGGCGGCCAGCTCCCTGCTCGCCGCGATCGTGGTCGCACGGCGCCAGGCTCGCCTGATCAGTGAGCCGTTGGAGTCGCTGTCCGCGGCGTCACAGCGTGTCGCCGACGGTGACCTCACCGCCCGTGCCGACCTGAGTGTCATCCCGGAGATTGACCGGGTTGCCCATACGCACAACGCCATGGTCAGCCGACTGACGGAGACGCTCGAGAAGGAGCGGCACTTCAGCGCCAACGCTTCTCACCAGCTGCGCACGCCGCTGACCGGGCTTCAGCTCGGACTGGACGCCGCTCTGCAGGACCCGGCAGCCGACCTTCCTGCGGTTTTGGCTGACGCGTCGGCGCGGGTGCGCGAGCTGCATCGCACAGTTGACGAGGTGCTGGCCCTGGCACGACTTGGCCCAGATCAATGGCTGGCCGCCGAGCCTCGTCCCTTGGGCCAGCTTATGGGCGAGCTTGAGAGTCGTTGGCATGGTGAGCTGGCCGCTGAGGGTCGTCGGCTGGTGGTGAACCTTCCGCCCGAGGTAACCACGCGTGAAGCCCCGGCAAGTCTAGTTACTCAGATTCTGAATGTATTGATAGACAACGCTTTTCGCCACGGCCGGGGGGCGGTGACGCTGACGGTCCGCGAGATGGGCGAGACGGTGGCGATCGATGTCGGCGACGAGGGGGCGATCGCCTTGGAGCCGGGTGCGGTGTTTGATCGCGGAACGTCCGGCGGCAACGGGCAAGGCATCGGCCTCGCCCTGGCGCGATCCATGGCAGAGGCCAGCGGTGCCCGGCTGTTGTTGGCCCATAGATCACCCGCGACGTTCACCCTCTTCTTGCCAGGCATCCCCACCGAAACTGGCGCAGCTAGGTTGAACTCGTGAGGGACCCGAGGATTGACCGACGCGCCGCCATCGTCGGTTTGGCGGCCGTGGTGACCACGGCGGGATGCTCTGGCGAGCTGACCCGCGCAGCCCCCCCGTCGAGTGTCGTCGGCCCGCGGGGGTCGTCGCCCACGACGGACCCCGCGGCGCAGACCCCTTCGTCCCGGCCGACCACAACTGTCGCCACACCCCGGGGCACTCAGTCGGAAGCCGGCCCAAGCCCCGAGCCCGCTATCGCAAGGAGTGCCGGCCCGGACATCGTGAACGGTCCGCGGACCCGCCATGAGGTGGCCCTGACCTTCCATGGAGCCGGAGACCGGTCACTGACCGAACAGGTCCTGCGCGACTGCGCCCAACATGACGCGCGCATCACCGTATTCGCAGTGGGGCAGTGGCTGGCAGGCGCGTCATCGCTGGGGCCGCAGATCCTGGCCGCGGGCCATGAGCTCGGCAACCACACCTGGAGCCACCAGCAGATGCCATCCCTGTCGGCGAAGGCCGCCCATGACGAGATCAAGCGCGGCGCCGACGCTCTTCGCAAGGCGACCGGCTCGGCGGGCTGGTGGTTCCGACCCTCCGGCACGCCGCACAGCACCGCGACGATTCGGGCGGCGGCCAGCCGATCGGGATACCAGCGGTGTGTCTCGTATGACGTCGACCCTCAGGACTATCTGGACCCGGGAAGCGCCCAGGTCGTCTCGCGGACTCTCGCGCGGGTGCAGCCGGGGTCGATTGTGAGCCTGCATCTCGGTCACCAAGGCACGGTTCGGGCCTTGCCACAGATCCTCGCCGGCCTGGCATCCAGGGGGCTCCAGCCTGTGACCCTGTCCAGACTGCTCCGGGACTGACGCGGACTCTGCAAGGATCGAACCGAGTCCGATCGTCCTTCTATCAGGGTGGTTTCGCGTGTCAGCTGGATTGTCTTGTGCACGCTTGATCCATGCCGTCAGCGCCATGGGTGCGCTCCTGCTGCTCGCAGCGTGCGGTCCCGTCGACGCTGGAGTGGTCACGTCCTCGACGCCCTCTGCAACCCGGACAACGGCGCACCCATCAACGCGCCCGACGTCGGGCTCGACGGCTTCCGGCTCGACGTCGCCCACCTCGACTGCCTCGACCTCGTCGGACCGGAAGCTCAACGTCTACGCGGGTGCTGGTGCCGGGATGCTGTCCGCCACGGCGCGTACGGCCCGGACCCTCGTCTATGTCCCGAACTCCGCGGCCAACACGGTGCAGGTAATCGACCCCAGGACCTTCTCGGTGATCGGCACCTATCCCACGGGCGGTCAGCCCCAGCATGTGGTGCCGAGCTGGGACATGAAGACGCTGTGGGTCAACGACGACATCGGGAACGACCTCGTGTCCATCAACCCCATAACCGGCAGACCCGGCAGGCGGGTCCATGTCGAGGACCCCTACAACCTGTACTTCACCCCCGACGGCGGGCACGCGCTGGTCATGGCCGAGAGGTTGCGCCGCATCGACGTGCTCAATCCCCGCACCATGGCCCGGCAACGGTCCCTCCCGGTGCCCTGCCACGGGGTCAACCATGCCGACTACTCCGCCGACCTGTCCTTCTTCGTGGCCAGCTGCGAGTTCAGCGGCAAGCTGCTCGTGATCGACCGCGAGGCCACCACGGTCACCAAGGTGATCGACCTCAACGCAGTCAAGACCCCGGGCGCCACCAGTGCCCGTCAGGGCATGCAGATGGGCGGCCCGAGGAGCAACCTGATGCCTGGCGCCTCGGCCATGCCACAGGACGTGCGGGTCACTCCCGACGGCACCCGGTTCCTGGTGGCCGACATGTTGCGCAACGGGATCTGGGTCATCAAGGCCGGCACTAGGTCCTTCGAGCGCTTCATCCCGACGGGCAAGGGTGCCCATGGCATCTATCCCGACCGCGAGGGGCGGCGGATCTTCGTCAGCAACCGCGATGAGGGGTCCGTCTCGGTTTTGGACGCGTCGTCCCTGGCCATTACCGCCACCTGGAGGATCCCCGGAGGTGGGTCGCCCGACATGGGCGGAGTCACCGCGGACGGCTCACAGCTCTGGCTCTCGGGTCGCTACCACAGCGAGGTCTATGTCCTGGACACCACGACCGGCGCGCTGGTCAAACGGATCAAGGTCAACCCCGGCCCACACGGCCTGCTGGTGTGGCCGCAGCCGGGCTCCTTCTCCCTGGGCCACACCGGCAACACCCGATAGACCCACCCCCAAGTTATCCCCGGTCCAGGTGTGATGACCCTGCCGGTCCGCGAGATGAGCGAGACCGTGCCCTCCCACGGTGATGGCCAGCACCGGAGCCGCACCATTTGGACGGTGGCTGCGGTCGCGTCCAGAGGGCGTCCACCTCGCCCCGGTTGGCGTTTCAGTCTTAGGACTCTAGATCCATCGCGAAAGCTTCGAAGGTTCGAATCCTTCACCTGCCACCACGTGCTGCAAGGGCCTTGCACCACCGGAAGCGCTGGTCGGGGGCCTTTGGCTTTTGTCCGGCTGTGATCGGGTCAAACGGCTGCCTACCTACGGGTGTCTGTCAGGAATACGTGAGGAGGTTAATGTCGCGTACCCTCCGAGATCGCGCCCGGCGCATCGCCAGCAGCCGACAGCGTCCAACGGCGGCCTCGAATGCTGCCTGGCGACCTCATTTTGGCCATACACGCACTGGACATAGACCCTCAGAAGGACATTCACGCTGGGACGTGCCCACTCGGCGACCTGGGTCGACGGCCAGACGCGGGGGGGGGGGCACCACGGCAGCAACCCACCCAAACGGGTAGGTCGCGGCGCGTCCGCGCTGCATGGCATTGGCTGATCATCGGGTCGGAGCCCGTTGCGTGGGCTGAGACCTTTCTGGCGGTGCCCCGGATCTCAGGGCAGCAGGCGGCGCACCGCGAGCTCGATGCCACGGAGCTCGGCCAGTCCTTTGAGCCGCCCGATCAGGGAGTAGCCAGGGTTGGACTCCCGGTGCTGGTCGTCAAGCAGCCGGTGCCCGTGGTCGGGGCGCAGTCGGATCCTGGGGCCCCCGTCGCGGTCGCGTCGACGCTCCTCCAGGACGAGCGCCGAGATGACCGCCACCATGTCAACATCGCCGGCCGTGTGGTCGGCCTCATGGAAGCTCAGCGGGTTCTCCTCACGCTCGGTCGAGCGCAGATGGGCGAAGTGGATACGTGGGGCGAAGTGCCTTGCCATGGCCACGAGGTCGTTGTCAGCACGGACCCCGTACGAGCCAACGCAGAAGGTCAGGCCGTTCGTAAAGCTCGGCACTACATCGAGCAACCACTGGGCGTCCGCTTGCGTGGAGACCACCCTCGGAAGACCGAGCAGCGGCCGCGGCGGGTCGTCGGGATGGATGGCCAGACGCACCCCGACCTCCTCGGCCACCGGAACCACCGCGCGCAGGAAGTAGCCGAGGTTCTCTCGCAGCGCATCGGCGTCGATGTCGGCGTAGGTGGCCAGCATCTCCCGCAGCGACTCGAGGGTGTATGCCTCCTCCGAGCCCGGCAGCCCGGCGATGATGTTCCGTACCAGCAGGTCCTGGCCCTCCTGCGGAAGGCAGTCGTAGTACGTCCGGGCGCGGGCGATCGCCGCGTCGTCATACTCGGCTGCTGCACCGGCGCGGGCCAGGATGAACAGGTCGAAGGCCGCGAACGCGTCCTGGTCAAACCTCAGCGCCCAGCCGCCGTTGGGCAGGACGTATCTCAGGTCGGTGCGGGTCCAGTCCAGGATCGGCATGAAGTTGTAACAGACGAGGTCGATGCCGTTCGCGCCGAGATTGCGCAGGCTCTCCTGGTATGCCGCGATGAACCGATCGCGCATCGGGCCGCCGCGCTTGATGTCCTCGTGCACAGGGATGCTCTCCACGACGGACCAGCTGAGGCCGGATGCCTCAATCTGCGACTTGCGCTCGGCGATTGTTTCCACCGTCCAGGGCTCGCCGTTGGGCACCTCGTGCAGGGCTGTCACGATCCCGGTTGCACCGGTCTGTTTAATGTCCGCCAGGGTGATCGGGTCGTTCGGGCCGAACCATCGCCATGTCTGTTCCATCGAATAGCCTCCTTAGGGGGTTCTCGTCTTTCGAACGGCATGCCCGGCCAGCAACCACATAGTCACGACTGCCCGAGCTCCCGTGCCTGGGCCAGGACCGCTGCGACGACGGTGTCGTCGGTCGCCAGGTCGGGAGCGAGAGCCTTGAGCACCAGACGCACGGCCTCGGGCAGTGATCCCGAGGCGAGTCGGCGGAACTCTGCGGCCTGCGCATCGGTCACTGTGGCGCCGCTGCCGCGCAGGTGGCACACCCAGGCGGCAACAGGCCGCGTGGCCCCAGACGGCAGCCGCCCGGCCGCATGCTCCAGCCGGAGCGTGGGAAGAACGCGGATCGGCAGCTTCTGGGAGCCGTCCCAGGCGATCT
>JBBQUB010000174.1:0-6124 GCA_038212865.1 Actinomycetales bacterium | reverse complement strand
GTGACCCGGTGACCGCGGCCGAGCGTCTCGCCGGCTCGTGACCGGGATCATGTGGTTCAGGCGTGATCTGCTCGGTTGGGTTCTGCGATCTCGCACTCAAACCAGGTAATGCTCATGTCTGATCCCTTCTAGGAACAAGATCGGGGCAGGGACGTGGGTTCAACCGGCGAGGGGTACTGGGTCGTTTTCTGAAGCGGCGGCCTTGCCGATATTGATCAGAAGTCCGGCCACCACTGCTGCGACGAGCAAGAACCCTGCACCGACGAGAAAGGCCTGGGTATAGCCGTGGGTCAGGGCGGCTTTCACCGGCGGCGGGAGCACCCGGTGGGAGGCGAGGTAGGTCGTGGTCGAGGCGGCGGCCACCGTATTTAGCAGCGCGATGCCCAGCGACCCGCCCACCTGCTGGCTGGTGTTGATCAGGGCGCTTGCGACACCGGCGTCGTGTCCGCCGACCGAGTGCAGCGCAGTGCTGGCAACCGGGATGAACACCAGGGCCAGCCCAACGCTCATCATGACCATGGACGGCAGTACGTGGGCGGCATACGAACTGGTCGGGGTGAGCCGGCTCAGCAGCAGTAGCCCCATGGCGGCCAGCACCAGCCCGGGCACCATGAGCGGGCGTGGCCCGACCTTGGGAAGCAGGTTGGCGGCCACGCCGGCGGTGAGGATGACGCCGGCCGAGAATGGCAGGAATGCGAAGCCAGCCTGGATCGGCGAGTACCCCTGAACCACCTGCAGGTACAGGCTCAGGAACAGGAACATGCCGAACAGGCCGATCCCGACGATCAGCTGCACCAGGTAGGAGCCACCCCGGTTGCGCTCCAGGAGCACGCGCATCGGCAGCAGCGGGTGCTGGGTTCGGGCCTCGATCACGAAGAAGCTGACCAGCAGCACCAGGGCGAGGCCGAACCAGCCCAGCGTCGCGGGGTCGGTCCAACGGCTGGGAGCCCCGGGACCTGCCGGGGCAGCCTGGGTGAAGGCGTACACCAGCGCGATCAGGCCACCGGTGACGGTGACGGCGCCGGGCACGTCGTAGCGGGTGTTGCCGCCGGCCTTGGACTCCTTGAGCTCCCTGAGCGCGCCGACGACCGCCAGCAGCGCGATCGGGACGTTGACCAGCAGGCACCAGCGCCAGGAGGCGTACTGGGTGAGCACCCCACCTAGCAGCAGGCCGATCGCGGCGCCACCGCCGGCTATCGCGCCATAGACGCCGAACGCCTTCGCGCGCTCTTTGGGGTCGTGGAAGGTGACGGTGAGCAGGCTGAGGGCGGCCGGGACGAGGAACGCGCCGAAGCCACCCTGCAACGCGCGGGCGGCGAACAGCAGCCCCTGGGTCGGGGCCAGCCCTCCGAGTGCGCTGGCCGCGGCGAAGCCCAGCAGGCCGATGATGAACATACGTTTGCGGCCGACGTAGTCCGCCACCCGTCCGCCGAGCAGCAGCAGGCCGCCGAAGGCCAGGGTGTAGGCAGTGACCACCCACTGCTGGTTGGCGTCCGAAATGGCCAGGTCGGCCTTGGCTGACGGGAGCGCCAGGTTCACGATCGACGAGTCGAGCACTACCATCAGCTGGGCAATGGCGATGACCCCCAGCGCGTACCAGCGCCTCGGATCCGGCACCACGACCCCAATATCTGAGGGCGGCGCCCCCGAATCCATGAGCACCGCATTCGTTGTCTCAACGTCTCCCGAGCCCAGCGACATGCCCATGCACCTTCCGTCTCGGTCAATGTTCGTGTAATGTCTGTCTAATGTCAGTCGAGTCTAACGCAGTCCAAAACACCGACAGCGGGGATCAATATTCCCGAGCGGTGTCGGGTCTCGGTCCGGCCAGCGCGTGGGCATGGTCCCTTGGGGCTGTAGTGCTAGCCGCAGGGCTTTGCGAGAGCCTCGCGCCGCCATATCCCTCGCAGCGAGGCATCGAGCAGGAGAAGTCATGAACATGAACGACAGCACGCCGATGGCGACCGGCGTTACTCAGGAGCGCCTCGCCGGTCTGCGCAAATGGAACCTCGGTCTCACCCTGCTGCACTTCGCCCAGTCCGTGGCGATCGTCCTCCTCGCCGGCAGCTTCGCCATTACGGTCACCTCGTCCATCCCCGAAGGGCCACCGGGGGCCGCCGTACCTGCCCCCGCGTCGCTCTTCGACGTGCCGATCGGATGGGCCGTTGCCATCTTCCTCGCCCTGGCAGCGCTCGACCATCTGTTGACCGCGACCGTGTATCGCAGCACCTACGAGCGCGACCTGAAACGAGGTATCAACCGGTTCCGGTGGGTCGAGTACTCGTTCAGTGCCACGTTGATGGTCATCCTCATCAGCTTCTACTCGGGCATCACCAGCATCAACGCCATCATCGCCCTCGCCGGTGCCAACGTGGGGATGATCCTCTTCGGCTGGATCCAGGAGCTGATGAACCCACCCGGACGCGCGACGACCACGATGCTGCCGTTCTGGTTCGGGACGGTCGTCGGCCTCGCCCCGTGGATCTCGATCTGGTTCAACATCTTTGGGTCCAAGACCGTCCCTGGCTTTGTCTACGGAATCGTTGTCACCCAGCTCATCCTCTTCTTCAGTTTCGGGCTCAACCAGTGGCTCCAGTACCGTGGGATCGGCAAGTGGACCGACTACGCCTACGGCGAGAAGACCTACCTGGTGCTCAGTCTCGTGGCGAAGTCCCTGCTCGCCTGGCAGATCTTCGGCGGGTCACTGGCAGCCTGAAGCAACCGCCCGTCCTGCGTCACCTCGAGGTGGCCAACCGATCTCGGTTCCGATGAGACCTTCGAGAAGGCGACCCGTCGTGCGCACGATCTAGGTAAGCCGATAAGAGTTCTTCACCCGAGCTGCAGCGCGATATCTGGACGAACTCGATGCCGAATCAGTGACCCGCCAGATCGACCTGACCGTCGCGGCGCAAGCAGATCTGGACGATTCTGCGGCGGACGCCGTCGCCGTCGGGCGGTAGCAGTCATCTCGGCAGAGACATACAACAGCAGCCTGTTGGCGACCGTGGTCGCGCTCGTCATCACATCCAACACCGACGTGGCAACGATGCCCGGCAACGTATTCCTACCCGCCGCCCCGACGGGGCTACCAAAGACTCGGTCGTCGACGTCACCGCCGTGGTCACTGTCAACAAAACAGTTCTGTCCAAACAAACCGGCCTCGCACCATTGGCATTGTTGCGCGAAATCGATCGCGGCCTACGGCAGGTCCGTTATCTATTGTGCGGCTGGTTGGTGATCTCTAGTGGGGCAGGTACGCGATCTCTAGTGCGGCCGAACGCGGCAGCTTCCGCTCGGTCAACGACCCCAACACCAAGAGCCGCGCCTTCATCGACGGGTTGAAACGACCGCTGCCACCCATGCGTGTGGACAAAGACCGCCGAGGAAGTCCTCGAGAAAGCCAACCGTCAGACAACGTCAAACATGGGCCACTAGTCGAGGCAGAATTCGTTGCCCTCGACGTCCTGCATCACGAGGCACGCTTGGTTTTCCTCATCAGCAGGTAGCAGACGAAGTCGCCGAGCGCCGAGCGTTTCCAGCCGAGCCGCTTCAGCCTCAAACGCATCGACTCGCTCGTCGCCGGTCAGCCCCACCCCGACTCGCACGTCGAGATGTAGCCGGTTCTTGACCGTCTTGGCCTCGGGCACTCGCTGGAAGAACAACCGTGGGCCGACCCCGTCCGGATCTTGGCAAGCCCAAGTCGAGCCTTGGCTCTTAACGGGAAGCTCGGCATCAAACGCATCCCACGAATCAAACCCCGGCGGGATCGGAGGGTCGACGTACCCGAGCACGGCCTTCCAAAACTCCGCAACCGCTCGTGGGTTCGCGCAGTCGAAAGTCACCTGCACCTGCTTCACGTTTGCCATCGACCCAGAGTAGGACCGAGCACCCTCCGGCCGTCTCGACCCGGCACAATGTCGCGTTGCACGCAGTCGACGCCGGCACGGCGCCGTTACCCGGTCGGTGACCAGGTTGACGCCAAGGTCAACTACGCTCCCGAGCCGGGAGTGGTCGGGATCTTCCTCGAGCTCGATGATGGCCACCAGGGCTTCGTCGACGTGGTCCACCTGCCGGTGCATGCGGAGCCTGTCCGCGGGCACGCCATCGCGGTCTCACCCAAGCGGTCGTCAGCGGCTACGCATGGCGAAGAGAAGATCCGCCCAATCCTCCGGCGGTCGAACCGTGAATCACTGCGTTCGCGGGAAGCCGCAGTTGTCGGCACATCCTCACCACATCGAATCGGTCATCACCCACGGCGGCCGCGTTGGGCAGTACTCCCCAAGTCTCGAAACCGCATGCCTCGTATAGCGCCCGCGCGCCATAGTTGTTGCCGCGTACCCCAAGCGTCAGCAACTCCGCCCCGAAGTTGCCCGCGCCCTCGATCAGCGCGTCGACGACCAAACGGCCCAGTCCCAGACCCCGCGCATCCGGATGAACCATGATCTTGGTCAGTTCCACCACATGTCCGAGCGCGCCCTCTGGCTCAGCTCGCCAGCCGCCCACGGCCTGAATCTGGCCGCCGACCCGGCCCAAGACAAGACCTGCACGGCCAGTCGTCGCCACTGTGCACCATTCACCCAGCCATCGACCGATGCCGGCGTGCGTCGGTGTCTGAATCCAGCCGACTGCCCCCCCGATTTCCACCACAGCGCTCACCACGCGATGGACTTCGAGGATGGTCTGATCATCGACTCCATCGAGCCAGTGCATGTGGGCGACCTGTTTCGACACGCCCCAAGTATCCAGCAACAGACCAGCGGCTTCCGCGGACGGCACGGTGGCCCCCACCACCCCCGGGGCCGACGTCGTATCAGTGGACGCCCCCATGGTGACTCTGCCGGGGCGGCAAGGGTGTTCTGGAGGCAGTGGCCCAAGGTGGACCTGAAGCTATCTCTCTGAGGAGATCGAAATTCACGAATCATGCTCTACTGTAACGCTTTTCGCGTATGGAGTGGGTGACGGGAATCGACCCCGCGCTGTCAGCTTGGGGAAAGCTCTCGGGCCTCGTATCCTCCTTGCCCGCAACGGTATTCGCCGTCTCGGCTGATCGCTGGCGGCCCCTACCGGCCTGGGGTTGTGGCCCGTGTGTGGCCCGTGCGCCGGCATCGGTGACCCTGAGGTCTGGCTCAACGTCGCGGAGCGCAACGGCGACGAACTCATCTCAATCGGTTTCGGCCCGGATGGTCGACCCGTGACCTTCGTCTGGAAGACCAAGCACGAGACGCGCACCGCCGGCGTCTGAGGAGTCCAGACACACTGGCCTGTGTGACGGACATGTACTGGGTATGAGCACCCCTGATGCGGGATCTGGGCCAGATCGCGAGGCGCGATTCCGCTTGGTGTACGAGTCGACGTATGCGGACCTCCTGCGGTTCGTGCAGCGCCGGGTCCACCCGACGCACGCCGAAGACATCGTGGCCGATGCATTCCTCGTGGCCTGGCGTCGATTGGAGGACCTGCCCACCGATCCCGCTGAGGCGCGGGCATGGCTGTTCGGCATCGCCCAGCGAACCCTGCTCAACGACCAGCGCGGCGACCGGCGCCGGCGGGCACTGACCATTCGAATCGCCGATGCAACCGTGGTGGCCCAAACCGGGGAAGCGTGGAAAGGGTCGGACGCAGAACTCGTTGCCCGCCGGCTGGACCTGGCTGCCGCGTGGCGCCGTCTCACACCCGTTCACCAAGAGACCCTCAGCCTCGCGCTCTGGGATGGGCTCACCGGGCCACAGGCCGCGCTGGTTCTCGGTATCTCTCCGGTCGCGTTCCGGCTCAGGCTCACTCGGGCGCGACGGGCGCTGCGCCGCTACGCCGAGTTCGCCGTCGCTCAGTCATCGCAACTACCAGTCGCAGTCAGGGAAGGAAGCCCGTCATGACCGCACGCCTGCACCACACCGAACTTCTTGACCGCGCCACCAGCGATGCCCTACGCAGCCTCGACCCAGCAGCCGACGTCGACCAACAGGTGGTCGCCGGCCCCCGGGCACAAGACACCCTGGCGCGGATTCTGGCGACCGGTTCCGCTGGAGCCGCCACCACGGCGCCGCCCGTCCGGACGGGCTGGGCTCGTCCTCGCCGGCGATGGGTGCTTGCCGGGGCAGCACTGGTCGGCGCAGGTGCCCTCGTC
>JBBQUB010000173.1:0-6194 GCA_038212865.1 Actinomycetales bacterium | reverse complement strand
CAGGGCCTGGTAGCCGTCGTTCTTCTCGTAGGTCGCCATCGTCCAGGACTGCGGGTCATCCCAGAACTTGGTGAGGATCGGGGTCAGCTGCGTGCTCACTTATTCGCCTTCCCGTCCTGTGCCTTGGCCGTTTTGAGGCCCTCCAGCGAGGCCGGACCGGCACCGACGCCCTCGTCGGCGAGGCCGTCGTCGAACCCGGCCAGAACCCGTGAGACCTCCTTGAAGCTGCACACTGTGGAGGGACCGCGGGTGGGGGTCACCGGGGCGCCCGAGCGCAGGTTGTCGACGAGTTCATTGGTGGACTCGGGCGTCTGGTTGTCGAAGAACTCCCAGTTGGCCATCACCACGGGCGCGTAGTCACAGGCAGCGTTGCACTCGACCCTCTCGAGGGTTATCAGGCCGTCGGCCGTGGTCTCGTCGTGGCCAATGCCCAAGTGGTCGCTGACCGAGTCCCAGATCTGGTCGCCGCCCATGATCGCGCACAGCGTGTTGGTGCAGACCCCCACCGTGTACGTGCCGTTGGGGTGGCGTTTGTACTGCGTGTAGAAGGTAGCAACACCACTCACCTCGGCGCCCGTGAGATCCAGCAGGGCGGCGCACAGGTCGATGCCGCGGGGAGAGACGTAGCCGTCGACGGACTGCACCAGGTGCAGCATGGGCAGCAGGGCCGATCGCTTCTGCGGGTAGCGGGCGATGATCTGCTCGGCGTCGGCCCGCATCGTGGCCAGGACATCGTCGGGGTAGCCCTCGGTGTCCGGTGAGGGCACCACGCCGTAGTTCGGTTGGCTGTCGGTGTTCATCATCGGTCCACGCCTCCCATCACAGGGTCGATCGAGGCGATCGACACGATGACATCCCCCAGCTGGCCGCCTTCGCTCATCGCGGAGAAGGACTGGAGGTTGTTGAACGACGGTTCGCGAAAATGTGCCCTATAGGGCCTGGTGCCACCGTCGGAGACCACGTGAACCCCGAGCTCGCCCTTGGGCGACTCCACGGCGACATAGGTCTGACCGGGCGGAACCCTGAAGCCCTCGGTCACGAGCTTGAAGTGGTGGATCAAGGACTCCATGGAGGTGCCCATGATCTCGCGGATGTGGTCCAGGCTGTTGCCCATCCCGTCACCGCCGAGGGACAGCTGGGCCGGCCACGCGATCTTCTTGTCCTCGACCATGACCGGGCCGGGAGTGTTCTGCAGCCGGTCGGCGGCCTGTTCGGCGATCTTGAGCGACTCGTACATCTCGTCCATGCGGACCCGCATCCGGCCGTAGGCGTCGCAGGTGTCGCGAACCGGCACGTCGAACTCATAGCTTTCGTAGCCGCAGTAGGGGTTGGACTTGCGCAGGTCGTGCGGCAGGCCGGTGGTGCGCAGAATCGGTCCGGTGACGCCCAGGGACATGCAGCCGGTGAGGTCGAGGTAGCCGACGCCGACCATGCGACCCCTGACGAGGGGGTTCTCGTTGAGCAGTCGCTCGAGCTCGCCGATACCGCGACGGACCAGGGGGATCGCGTCGCGGATCTTGTCGATCGCGCCAGGAGGCAGGTCCTGGGCCACGCCACCGGGGCGGACGTAGGCGTGGTTCATCCGCAGGCCGGTGATCATCTCGAAGATCGCCAGGATCCGCTCACGCTCGCGGAAGCCGATCGTCATGATGGTGGTCGCGCCCAGCTCCATACCGCCGGTGGCCAGGTACACGAGGTGGGAACCGACCCGGTTGAGCTCCATCATGAGGACGCGGATGATGCTGGCCCGCTCAGGGATCTGGTCGGTGATGTTCAGGAGCTTCTCGACGCCCAGGCAGTAGGCCGTCTCGTTGAACAGCGGGTTGATGTAGTCCATGCGGGTGCAGAACGTCACCCCCTGGGTCCAGTTACGGAACTCCATGCTCTTCTCGATACCGGTGTGCAGGTAGCCGACGCTCGTCCGGGCCTCGGTGACGGTCTCGCCGTCGAGCTCGAGGATCATGCGCAGGACGCCATGTGACGAGGGGTGCTGCGGCCCGAGGTTGACGACGATTCGCTCCTCGTGCAGTGAGGAGGCCTCATCGGCGATGGCGTCCCAGTCGCCGCCGCTGGCGTTGTAGACGTGGGCGCCCTCAGCGCCCTTGGCGTCAGCCACCGAGGTGGCATAGACGTCGTGAGTTGGCTCGGTCATCAGGAGTACTTCCTCCGCTCGTCCGGCGGCGGGATGGTGGCGCCCTTGTATTCCACGGGGATCCCGCCAAGCGGATAGTCCTTGCGCTGCGGGTGGCCCGGCCAGTCGTCCGGCATCAGGATTCGGGTCAACGCCGGGTGGTCGTCGAACTGGATGCCGAACATGTCCCAGGTCTCGCGCTCATTCCAGTCGTTGGCCGGATAGACCCCCACGATGGAGGGGATGTGGCGGTCATCGTCGGGGCAGGTGACCTCGAGGCGGATTTGCCTGCCACCGTTGGTGATCGAGCGAAGGTGATAGACCGCGTGCAGCTCTCGGCCGGCCTCGTGCGGATAATGGACACCGGAGACGCCCAGGCACATCTCGAATCGCAGCGATGGGTCGTCACGCAGAGCGCGGGCGACCGCGACGATGTGCTCCCGGGCTACGAAGATGGTCATCTCGCCGCGGTCGACCACGACCCGCTCGACGGCCTGGGCGTATGACGTGCTGCCGCCACTGCCGCTGGCACTATCGCCGAGGGCGCGCTCCAGGTCATCGGCAACCTGGTCGAAGAACCCGCCGTAGGGGCGGACAGCGGCAGCTGGGAAGAGCACGGGGGCCACGAGGCCGCCATACCCACTGGTGTCGCCTCCTCCGGAGGCACCGAACATGCCCTGCCGCGAGCCGATCACCACTGGTTCGGGATTGGTCCCGGGCGGAGCCGGCAGGTTCTCGACCTGCTCAGGGTCGCCGATGCTGCTTGTCGACGTCATGCCCTCTGATGCCGCCTCCGCGGTCGCTCCGGTCGTCGCTGCGTTTCGATCCTCACTCCCGGTCGACGTCATGCGAGCAGGCCCTTCATCTGGTGCGTGGGCGTCGCGGCCAGGGCGGCTGCCTCCGCTGCATGGGCCGCGGCGACCCGGTTGACGCCGAGCGGGGCGTTCTGGATCTGTTCGTGCAGCGCGATGATCGCGTGCAGCAACATCTCTGGCCGTGGCGGGCATCCCGGCAGATAGATGTCGACCGGGACGATGTGGTCGACCCCCTGCACGATGGCGTAGTTGTTGAACATGCCGCCGGAGCTGGCGCAGACACCCATCGAGATCACCCACTTGGGCTCTGGCATCTGGTCGTAGACCTGCCGCAGGATGGGGGCCATCTTCTGGCTGACGCGACCGGCCACGATCATCAGGTCGGCCTGGCGCGGCGTGGCGCTGAAGCGCTCCATGCCGAAGCGGGCGATGTCGTAGTCAGGGGTGCCGACGGCCATCATCTCGATGGCACAGCAGGCCAGTCCGAACGTCGCCGGCCAGACCGAGTGCATGCGCATGTAGCCGGCGAGATACTCGACCGTGCTCAGCATGAATCCGGCGGGAAGCTTCTCTTCGATACCCATTTGCTCAGTCCCTACTCAGTCCCACTCGAGTCCGCCACGCCGCCATACGTAGGCGTAGGCGACGAACACCGTGATGATGAACAGCACCATCTCGACCAGCGCGAACACGCCCAGCTTGTTGAAGGCGACCGCGAACGGATAGAGGAAGACGCTTTCAATGTCGAAGATGATGAAGAGCATCGCCGTCAGGTAGTACTTGATGGGCACCTTGCCGCCACCAAAGGCTTGAGGTGTGGGCTCGATGCCACACTCATAGGCGTCGACCTTGGCGCGGTTGTAGCGCTTCGGCCCCACGAAGGGGAGCAGCAGGACGGACACGAGCGCAAACGCAACGCCGATCGCCGCCAGGAACAACAGCGGAACATACTGATTCGTCATCGTGGCTCGCTCACCTTTCGGTCGCCCATCTGCCTTGCGTGCGGCCCAAGCCTAGAGGCGGCGTACCGGGTCATGACGCCGGGGCCATCTTGGACAGCGCGTTGATCAGCCGGTCGCTGACATCGCCGCCGTGAGGCTCGGCCAGGTTGGCCATGATCTTGAGCAGGTACTTCATCATCGTTGTGTGTGGCAGTCCGTACTTCACGGCCAGACGCATGAACTCGGGATTGCCGATCATCTTGGCGAACCCGCGACCCAGCGTGAAGTAACCGCCAAGTGCGTCCTTCAGAACCCGTGGGTAGGACTGGAGAACCATCTCGCGCCCTGCGTCGGTCTGGCGGGCGAAGGCCTGGGCGATGACCTCGGCAGCCAGTCGGCCGGACTCCATGGCGTAGGCGATGCCCTCACCGTTGAACGGGTTGACCATGCCACCGGCGTCACCGACCAGGAGCAGGCCCTTGGCATAGAGCGGCTGACGGTTGAAGCCCATCGGCAGGGCGGCACCGCGGACCGGGCCGATCATGGTCTCGTCGTTGTAGGTCCACTCGGCCGGCAGGGTGTCGACCCAGCGCTTGAGGACGTCCTTGTAGTCGACCTTTCCGAACGCTGCCGAGGTGTTCAGGATGCCCAGGCCCACGTTGGAGGTGCCGTCACCGACACCAAAGATCCATCCGTAGCCGGGCAGCAGAATCTTTTCGCCTGCGTCGTTCTTGGACCACAGTTCGAGCCAGGACTCGAGATAGTCGTCGTTGTGTCGGGGGCTCGTGTAGTAGGTGCGGACGGCGACCCCCATGGGGCGGTCGTCGCGCTGGGGCCGGTTCATCGACAGGCTCAACCGGCTGGAGTTGCCGTCGGCGGCGACGATCAACGGCGCATGGAAGCGCAGCAGGGGAGCGCCGCTGTCGCGGCCAGCCGCATCCATCGCCTTGGCCGTGACACCGATGATGGCCCCGGTGCGCTCATCCAGGATCGGGCCGGTCACGTTGGTGGACTCGCGCAGGCGCGCGCCGTGCTTGACCGCGTGCCTGGCCAGGATGTCGTCGAAGTCCAGTCGGGTGCGCACCAGGCCGTATGGCGGGAAGCTCGCCAGATCTGGCCACGGGAGCTCCAGCCGCATGCCGCCGCCGATGATGCGCAGACCGTGGTTCTTGATCCAGCCATCTTCCTCAGGTGTGGGGATACCGAGGGTGATCAGCTCGCGTACGGCACGGGGGGTCAAACCGTCGCCGCAGACCTTCTCACGCGGGAAAGCAGTCTTCTCCAACAGCAGGACGTCAAGCCCGGCCATTGCCAGATAGGCCGCGGTCGCCGATCCGCCGGGGCCGGCGCCGACCACAATGACATCGGCTGTCTCGGTGCTGTTGGTGGTCTTTGTGATGTTGGTGATCTCTGTGTTGCTGGTGACAATGCTCTGACTCACTGCGGGCCTCACCATCATAATGTGTGCTGAGCTGACAACGGGCTCCGCTTGTGAAGTTCTTCACGAACTCGGCGAAGCCTACGCGGGATCATCTTCGGGTCGTACTCAGGCGGGCCTCACACTTCCTTGCTTCCGGGCACGGGCACCTCGGGGGGCCGGCTTGGTCGCGCGGTGGAGGGCGACGATGCCGCCGGACAGGTTGCGCCAAGCCACATCCTGCCATCCCGCGCTGGTGATCAGGCCCGCGATACCGCTCTGGTCGGGCCACGCCTGGATGGACTCGGCGAGGTAGACGTAGGAGTCGGGGTTGGAGCTGACCTTGCGCGCGATGGCCGGCAGCGAGCGCATCAGGTACTTGGAGTAGACCGTGCGGAACACCTTGTTGCTCGGGTGGCTGAACTCGCAGATGACCAGCGAGCCCCCAGGCTTGGTCACGCGCAGGAACTCCGCGAGCGCCTCAGCCGTGCCCACGACGTTGCGAAGCCCGAACGACATCGTGACCGCATCGAAGGAGCTGTCGGCGAAGGGCAGCCTGAGCGCATCTGCAGCAGTGAAGGCAAGGTCCGGTCGGCGCCGGATTCCAACGCGAAGCATGCCCAGTGAGAAGTCGGCTGGCACAACGTTGACTCCGGCGTCGGCAAACTTCTCGCTGCTGGTGCCCGTGCCTGCCGCGATATCAAGGACGGTGTCACCGCGCCTGGGGTTGACCGCCTCGCACACGAGGTTGCGCCAGCGGCGGTCCTGGCCCAGCGACAGCACGTCGTTGGTCAGGTCGTACTTGGCGGCGACGTCGTCAAACATGGCGGCCACGTCGCGGGGTCGTTTGTCGAGGCTGGCGCGGATCATTGCTCTATCTTCGCTGATCA
>JBBQUB010000172.1:0-6208 GCA_038212865.1 Actinomycetales bacterium | reverse complement strand
AATGAACGTGGTGCAGACGTGCTCGCCATGGGCGAGGGTCGCCAAGCGTTGGACGTGGACTCCGAGTAGGCGCGAGAACGCGTCGGTCTCGGCGTCACAGAACTGCGGAAACTCTGCAGCGACGTGCTGCACCGGGCAATGCCCTTGGCACAGCTGGACGCCCGCGAGGGGGGTGCCCTGTCCGACCGGGCGGGTGGACGCGGCGAAACCGTCGGCGGTCAGTGCCGCGGACAACGCTTCAGCTCGAGTGGTGACGTCCTCGCCTGCTTCGGCCATCGGCCCGGCATAGCGCGCTTCGAGCTCGGCATTGCGTTCTTGGGCGAAGTCGCGGACCGCGTCCTGGCCCGCAGCCTGCGCCAGGAATCGCAGCGCCGAGATAGCAACGTGGTCGTAGTCGCTGCCCATTCCGGCGTGACCCGCCTCTGACAGGATGTAGGCGCGGGCGGGCCGACCACGACCGCGGCCGAGACCGCCAGCAGTCGCCGGCTCGCGCTCCTGGATGTCGCCTTGTAGGGCGAGCAGGTCGAGGTGACGCCGGACGGCAGCGGGAGTCAGGCCCAGATGTGAGGCCAGAGCCGCCGCGGTGATCGGGCCAAGCTCGGAGATCGTCTGCCGGACCCGGTCCCGGGTGCATGCCTCGAGACGGTGCTGAACGGGGTTGGACCCGTCAGCAGGATCGGAAATGAGGTGGTCGGCGATAAACACAACACTAGTGTGACCTAATTCGACGGAAAACCCTAGTAAGGTCCACCTAACTCAGCCAACCGATCCCGTCATACAGCCCGAAGTCCTAGACTCCGCCCGTGACCGAGGCCGTGAACGTGGGCGATCTCGCCAAGCGATTTGGCGCGACCACCGCTCTCCAGGGTATGACGTGGGCTGCCCGCCATGGGCAGGTGACCGCGATGCTCGGCCCCAACGGCGCGGGCACGACGACGAGCATCGAGTGTGCCGAGGGTCTGCAACGCCCGGACTCCGGAGAGGTCCGAGTCCTCGGCGTCGACCCGTGGCGCGCCGGCCCGGACCACCCCGCCAGCGTGGGAGTCATGTTGCAGGACGGCGGACTACCGAACGGGACCAAGCCGGTTCGACTGCTGCGCCACCTTGCTGCCTTCCACCAGTCCCCCGCAGATGTCGACGCCCTCGTCGATCGGCTCGGGATCGGTGCCTTCGGCGGAACCACGGTTCGCCGCTTGTCCGGCGGGCAGAAGCAGCGGGTCGCCCTCGCCGCGGCGCTTGTGGGCAGACCCCAGGTCGCCTTTCTGGACGAGCCGACCGCTGGCCTGGACCCCCACGCCAGGCTCGACGTCTGGGACCTGGTCCGCGAGACCCGGGACACAGGCTGCGCGGTCATCGTCACGACCCACTCCTTCGAGGAGGCGCAGCGGCTGGCCGATCACATCGTCATCGTCCACCGCGGGCGCGTGGTCGCCGAGGGCGATCTTGCAACGCTCACCGCCAAGCATTCGATCGAGGACCTTTATTTCTCCCTCACCCGGGACGTCGCACGATGAACACTGCGGCTCCGGCAAGTGCCCGGATCCTGGCTCAGGCCCGCTTTGAGACCGGCACGCTGCTGCGCAACGGCGAGCAGCTGCTGGTCGCGGTCGTGCTTCCGGCCATGGCTCTGGTCGGCCTGGCCCTGAGCCACTCCCCTTCGCTCGGCCCAGGTCGGCGCGTGGACCTGGCCGTTCCGGGGGTGCTGGCACTTGCCGTGATCTCCACGGCCTTCACCGGCCAGGCCATCTCGACGGGCTTCGACCGCCGGTATGGCGTGCTGCGCCTGCTTGGCGTGAGCCCCCTCGGTCGCAATGGGCTTCTCGCCGCCAAAGCGTTGGCAGTGTTGACGATTGAGCTCCTTCAGGGCATCGTGATCGGCGGCCTTGGGCTGGCCGTCGGCTGGCACCCACACTGGCTTGGGCTCTTTCCCGGCGCTCTCATCGCCTTGGTCGGCACCTGGACCTTCGTCGCCCTCGCCCTGTTGCTGGCCGGCACCTTGCGGGCCGAGGGCGTGCTCGCATTAGCCAACCTGATCTGGATCGCGCTCCTCGGCCTCGGTGGTGTCATCATCCCGCGCGGCGAGATGCCGCCCGGTCTCTCCCACGTGGCCGCTCTTCTGCCCTCGGGCGCACTCGGGGACGGGCTTCGTGAAGCCCTCATCCACGGGCGACTGGCCGGGACACCGCTCCTCGTGCTTGTCGTGTGGGGCGCAGTGGCAACAGCGATGGCATCACGCACCTTCCGTTGGAGCGACTAACCTGCCGAGACGTTGGAGCGACTAACCTGCCGAGATGAGTGACGCCTGGGTTGTCGACGCGGTCCGGACTCCCATCGGTCGTCACGCAGGCGCCCTGTCCGGAGTCCGACCCGACGACCTCGCGGCGAGCGTCATTCGCGCGCTGGTGGCCCGTCATACGGGCAACGGCTTTGACCCCAGGGCAGTTGACGACGTCCTACTCGGGGACGCTAACGCCGCCGGCGAGGACAACCGCGATGTCGCCCGGATGGCCGCCCTGCTCGCGGGGCTGCCGACCTCCGTGACCGGCGCGACCGTCAACCGGCTCTGCGGCTCCGGGATGGAGGCCGTCATGCAGGGCTGTCGCGCGATCGCGTCGGGCGACGCGAATGTCATCCTTGCTGGCGGCGTCGAGTCGATGAGCCGGGCGCCTTGGGTGCTGACCAAGCCCGCGAAGGCCTTCCCCAACAGTGACGAGACATTGCACTCCACGACTCTCGGCTGGCGGATGGTGAACCCCGCGATGCCGCCTGAGTGGACGGTCCCGCTCGGCGAGGGCGCGGAGATCCTGGCCGACCAGTTCTCGATCAGCCGCGAGGATCAGGACGCCTTTGCCCTGGCATCCCACCGGAAGGCCGCCGCTGCCTGGGACAAGGGGCTGTATGACGCCGAAGTTGTTCTCGTGGAAGACACCGACCTCAGTCGCGACGAAGGCATCCGGGCGGACGCCTCGATGGACGCACTGGCCCGCCTCAAGCCGGTATTCCGCCCCAACGGCACGGTGACCCCCGGCAACGCCTCTCCCCTGAGCGACGGCGCCGCAGCCATGTTCCTGGCCGACGACAGCGGACTCGCCGCCCTTGGTGGACCCAACCCCCTGGCCCGGGTCGTCTCGCGCGCGGCCTCTGGCGTCGACCCGCAGGTCTTCGGCATCGGCCCCGTGGAGGCGGCGAACCGGGCACTGGCCCGGGCCGGGATCGGCTGGGGCGACCTGGACGTCGTGGAGCTCAACGAGGCGTTCGCCGCTCAGTCGCTGGCCTGCCTGCGGTCCTGGCCAGAGCTGGACCCATCGATCGTGAACGTCAACGGCGGGGCGATCGCCCTGGGCCACCCACTGGGCTGCAGCGGCGCCCGCATCGTCGGGTCGCTCGCGCGCGAGCTGCACCGACGCGGGGGCGGCTGGGGTCTCGCGGCCATCTGCATCGGCGTGGGTCAGGGCCTGGCGGTCATCCTGAAGGCGTGAGATGTGCGGTCACACGTGCACTACCGCGTGGAGTTTCCTTGCTTCCGTGCTCAACTGCCCACCCATCGGACCCCTCATGCACGTGTGACGGCGGCAACGGTGCCACCCGCGTGACCGACCCTGCGATCGGAGTTGACTGGGCCGACCCCTAACCTCGGGGAGTGCACGCTGCCGCCCCGACGAACCCATGGCTACGCCGGGTTCTCCTGGTCAACCTCATCCTCGAGATCGGCATCGTCGTCACCGGCGGGCTGGTCCGCCTGACCGGTTCAGGCCTCGGCTGCCCCACCTGGCCCGAATGTGTCCCAGGGTCGTTCATCCCGGTGGCCGAGCAGGCTCAGGGGTTTCACAAGATCATCGAGTTCGGCAACCGGACCCTCACTAGCGCCGTCGGCCTCGCGGCGCTGCTGGTGATCGTCGCGGTCTGGCGCTGGGCGCCCGGTCGGGTGCGCTGGGCGCCTGGCCGTCCCGCGTTGCTCCGGATCTCGGTCCTGCCTCTGATCGGCGTCATGCTGCAGGCGGTGCTCGGCGGCATCACCGTGCTGACCGGTCTCAACCCCGCCCTCGTCGCCGCCCACTTCCTGGCCTCGATGGTTCTGGTCTCGCTCTCGGCCTACCTGCTCTATCGCGCGAGCGAAGGCGACGAAGCCCCAGTATCGTTGGTGCGCAAGGAGATCCGCGCGCTCGCATGGCTCACTTCCGCGCTTGGCGCTGGCATCCTCCTGCTCGGCACGATGGTCACCGGGTCGGGTCCTCACTCTGGGGACGCCAACACGCCACGCTTCGGGTTCGACCCCCGCACCATCTCGTGGCTGCACGCCGACGCCGTGATGCTGTTCGTCGGACTGGTGGTCGCTGTCCTCCTGGCGGTGCACCTGACGACGAGCGACCCGCGACCCCGCAAGGTATGGCAGGTAGTCCTCGGCATCACCGTCCTGCAGGGGCTGGTCGGCTACACGCAGTACCTCACCGGCCTGCCCGAGGTGCTGGTGCTGGTCCACATGCTCTTTGCCAGCCTCCTGGCTGTGTCACTGACCTACGGCGTGCTGATCCTGCGTCGCCGTTGAGCCACCCTGGGCTGGGCCTTCGGCGATCAGATCGAGAGATGCAACAAGGAGTCGACGGCGACTGCGACGAAGAGGATCGTCAGATAGCTGATGGAGTAATGGAACAAGCGCATCGGCTTGAGGGAGGCGACGGTGACGTTGCGTGGGTCCTTGGCGCGGATCAGGAGCAGGTATGCCTCCGTGAGGAACAGCCCACCGGAGAGGCCCGCCACGACTAGGTAGATCCAACCCATCGAGGCGACCGGGACCAGAGTCAAGGAGATCGCCACGGTGGCCCAGGTGTAGAGCACGATCCGACGAGCCACCACCACGTCCAGGGCAACCACCGGGAGCATGGGCACCCCGGCGGCCTCGTACTCGTCCTTGAAGCGCATCGACAACGGCCAGTAGTGCGGCGGCGTCCAGAAGAACACGATCAGGAACAGCACGAGCGCGGGCCACGCCAGGGACCTGGTGACAGCAGACCAGCCAATGAGCACCGGCATACAGCCCGCGGCGCCACCCCACACGATGTTCTGTGACGTGCGGCGCTTGAGCAGCATCGTGTAGAAACCGACATAGAGCACGATCGCGCCGAGTGAGAGCGCGGCGGCAAGCCAGTTGACCAACAGGCCGAGCCACAGGGTCGACGCCACGCTCAGAACGGCCCCAAAACGCAGCGCAGCCGGCGGTGAGACTGCACCGGTGATCAACGGCCGGTTCTCGGTGCGATGCATCACAGCGTCGATGTCGCGGTCCAGATAGCAGTTCAGCGTGTTCGCCGAAGCGGCCGAGAGTGTTCCGCCAACCAGCGTCGCGACGATGAGCCAGAGCGATGGCAGACCCCGCTGGGCCAGGAACATCGCAGGCAAGGTCGTCACCAGGAGCAGCTCGATGATGCGCGGTTTGGTCAGCGCGACGTAGTTGCCCAGGGTCGGGGCCCACCCCAGGTGACCGGGCATCGCGGATACGGCATCCCGACGCGGCTCAAGAGCAGTCACGGCCGTCCTCGGGTGCGGGTTTGAGCGGACGCGAAACCGGTGGGACGGCGCGCCCATGGGCAACCCGAAGTCTAACCCGATGGGACGCCCTTCCGGAGGCCCGACACCTGGGCGACACTCGTGCCTCCCGACGATAGGCTCGACCTCGTCGTGATCAACGCTGGCGCGGATGCCGGGACGGTTGGCGTGAGAGTTCTTGCGCGCGCCATGCCTGCCCGGGGCCGCAAGAAGGAGTCGTGAAGTCCGTGACCGACCAGACCACCGCAAAACGTGACGTGGGCCCCAGTCGAGGGAGCCGGGACAGCTCGCTGCCCGCTCCGGTCGCCATCCGCGCTGGATGGAACGAACTGGATGTGCGGGCCGTGGACACGGCGAGGCTGCTAGCCGCCGACGCCGTCCAGAAGGTCGGGAACGGTCACCCGGGCACCGCTATGAGCCTGGCTCCGCTGGCTTACCTGCTGTACCAGAACGTGATGCGTCATGACCCCGCCGACCCGCTGTGGCTGGGGCGCGACCGCTTCGTGCTCTCGTGTGGCCACTCGAGCCTCACGCAGTACATCCAGCTGTTCCTCTCGGGCTACGGGCTGGAGCTGGACGACCTGAAGTCGTTGCGTACGTGGGGTTCTCTGACTCCGGGGCACCCAGAGGTCCACCACACCAAGGGCGTCGAGATCACCACAGG
>JBBQUB010000171.1:0-6211 GCA_038212865.1 Actinomycetales bacterium | reverse complement strand
CAATGGGAGCTCTATTCGATCAACGTGGTGGCCGAACACCACGGCACTGGGGTCGCTGACCACCTGATCACTGCGGTCATGGGGGAGCGGCCCACGACGCTGTGGTCGGTCAGGGAGAACGGCCGCGCGCACGCGTTCTATCGCCGCCACGGCTTCACCATGGAGGGCGCGACGATGCACGATCAGCGATCTGAGGCGCCGGAGATCCGGATGATCCGGGGCCGGCCGTCACCTCAGCTTTAGGCAACGGACCGGGCGGACAGTAAATTGTCTCCATGACGAGCGAGAACACGCAGCCCACGGAAGGTCCCCTCTCCGGCCGGTCCCGTTGGCAACAGAGGTATGACGCGGCGCTAGCCAAGGGCTTGGTGCGCAAAGCGGACTTCACGACCCTTTCCGGCGTGGAGGTCGATCCGGTCTACGGTCCGTCAGGTTCCGACGAGGACGTGGCGGCAGCCATCCCGGGTTTCGATCGGATCGGCTGGCCGGGGGAGTTCCCGTTCACCCGCGGTCTGCACGCCACCGGATATCGCGGTCGCCCGTGGACGATCAGGCAGTTCGCCGGCTTCGGCAACGCCGAGCAGACCAACGAGCGATACAAGATGATCCTGGCCCGCGGCGGCGGTGGCCTCAGCGTCGCCTTCGACATGCCGACCCTGATGGGCCGTGACTCCGATGAGAGTCTCAGCCTGGGGGAGGTGGGCCACTGCGGAGTGGCCATCGACTCCGCCGCGGATATGGAAACCCTTTTCAAAGACATACCGCTGGGCGAGGTGACCACCTCGATGACGATCAGCGGCCCGGCGGTCCCCGTCTTCTGCATGTATCTCGTCGCGGCCGAGCGACAGGGCGTCGATCCCGGCATCCTGAACGGCACCTTGCAGACGGACATCTTCAAGGAGTACATCGCACAGAAGGAATGGCTGTTTGAGCCGGCGCCCCATCTGCGCCTCATCGGCGACCTGATGGAGTACTGCTCGGTCAACATCCCGGCATACAAGCCCCTCTCGGTCTCCGGCTACCACATCCGTGAGGCGGGCTCCACGGCCGCGCAGGAGCTCGCGTTCACCCTCGCCGACGGGTTTGCCTATGTGGAGCTTGGGCTGTCGCGCGGCATGGATGTCGATGTCTTCGCCCCCGGTCTGTCTTTCTTCTTCGACAGCCACCTCGACTTCTTCGAGGAGATCGCCAAGTTCCGCGCCGCCCGCAGGATCTGGGCGCGATGGATGAGGGACACGTATGGCGCCAAGACCGACAAGGCGCAGTGGCTGCGCTTCCACACCCAGACAGCGGGTGTCTCGCTCACTGCACAGCAGCCGATCAACAACGTGGTGCGCACCGCTGTGCAGGCGCTCGCAGCAGTCTTGGGTGGCACGAACTCGTTGCATACCAACGCTCTTGACGAGACCCTGGCCCTACCGACCGAGCAGTCGGCAGAGGTTGCCCTGCGCACCCAGCAGGTGATCATGGAGGAGACCGGCGTCGTCAACGTCGCGGATCCTCTCGGTGGTTCGTGGTTCGTCGAAGCCCTCACCGACCGGATCGAGGCGGATGCGGGCGCGATCTTCGAGAAGATCCGGGCCATGGGTGAGGTGGGCCGTCAGCCCGGGCCGGATGGCGCCATCGCGCATGACGTAGGACCAATGACATCGGGGATCCTGCGCGGTATCGAGGACGGCTGGTTCATGTCCGAGATCGCGGACGCCGCGTTCACCTACCAGATCGCCCTTGAGAAGCGCGAGAAGAAGGTCGTCGGAGTCAACTGCCACACGGAGTCGGTCAGCCACGAGCTCGAGATCCTTCGGGTCGGTCATGACGTCGAACGGGACCAGGTGGCAAGCCTGACCGCACGCAAGGCCGCCCGGGACGAAACCGCGGTCAGCGCTGCCGTCCGCCACCTGGTCGAGGTCGCGGGGACGCCCCAGAACATGGTCCCAGCGATGCTCGATGCGGTCCGGGCGGAGGCCACCTTGGGCGAGATCTGCAACGCCTTGCGCGACCTCTGGGGCGTCTACCGGGAGCCGGCCAGGTTCTGATCCGGGCGTTCGTCATGGACACGCCACCACCGACAGAAGGACCGACTGTGCCGCTATCGCCACGACGGGTTCTCGGTGCTGTCCTGGCTGTGCTGGGTGTGGCTCTGGCGCTGTTCGCAGCGTGGACCGCTATCAAGCTGGGTCCTTCGGGTGAGGCGCGCTTCAGCGTTGCCTCCAAGGCCCCAGGCGCGATCGTCGTCGAGCAGGACGTGCTCAACTCGGTGGACGTTCCCGTGCGCATCACCGCGACCCGCAGCGATGGCGGTGCTGTTCGGTTGGTGGCTGCTTTGAGCACAGATGCTCGTGCCGTTCTGGGCAAGTCCGCGCTCTCCACGGTCAGCGGCGTCCACTTTCCTGCCGGCAGGCTGGAGCTGCGCGCCTCAGGAGCAGGTCCGCTGAGCGCCGTTGCCACCTCAGATGTATGGCGGCTCTCGGCCACGGGGACAGGCTCGGCCGAGCTGGTGGTTGATCAGGGCAGGGGTCCCGAGACTGCGGTGGCTACCTCCGGTGATGCCACTGCTCTGAAGGACGTGACGATGACCCTGACCTGGGCGGATCGCACGTGGTTCTTCGAGGCACTCGCAGCAGCAGTGATCGGGGCGATTATCGCCGCGTTCGCCATTGGTGACCTGTGGCAGGGCGGTCCGCGGATCGGCGACATACACGGACCACGACATGGAAGGGTGAGAACGTGACGCGCGGGACACGGGCTGTCGCCCTGTGCGTGGCCATCATCGTGTCTGTCACCGGTTGCGGCGCCGCGAACGGCTTCCTGGGGATCGGCGAGGCGCCGAAGGAGAATGCAGCATCGGTGCCCTTGACGGTCGAGCAGGCGGAGCGGATCCTCACCCGGGACTTCACAGCCGCCCAACAGGGGGAGACGACAACCGGCGCCACCGCCCAATCCGCGCTCAGGACGGCATATACCGGTATGGCTCTGCGGGCTGCAAACGCGCGGATCAAGCTGGCGAAGATCCAGCCGGCTGTGGGGGACTCACCCGTCCTGTCACCACAACAACCCCGGCTGTTGGCGCTGTCGCGCGGCTTGGGCTTCCCCCGGGTGATCATCGCCCAGACGGTGACCACCGAGGATCCGCTGCCGATCCTGCATCTGCTGACATCCCCGAATGCAGCAACGCCGTACCGCATCAGCGCATCTGCCACGATGCTGGCGGCGTCCTCGATCAAACCCTTCGACCCGCTCACCAAAGGCTCGCCCCTGGTCACCCATGGCAAAGGGTTGGCGGTGACTGACACCGCCCTGCTGACGGCCTACGCCGCGGGGATGGCGTTCCCGGCCAAGGCGGTGGCCAACCCCCCGTTTGCGGCGGACCCATTCTCCAAGCAGGTTCGCGCCAAGGCGGCCGCGACCGCAAGAGCTGTCTCTGTCCAGGCGAGCTTCTTGCAGGTTCACAAGGTCGTCCCCAAGTCTTCGTATGTCGTCCGGCAGGCCAGTGGCGACGCGCTCGTCTTCGGGGTCATCGAGCGTACGGACTCCTTCAAGGTGAAGTCAGGACAAGCCGTCAACACAGCTGGTAATAAAGCGTTTGTCCTCTTCAGCGGGAAGCAGCGGGTCACCAAGACGGCTTCGATCATCTGGCTCGAGTTCGTCGTGTTCTCCGTCCCCCGATCCACCGGGCGAGCCACCCTGGTCGCCGCCACGGAGCAGGTCGTCGCAGGGGCGGGCTCCTGATCGGGCCTGCGTCAGGGACAATGGGCACATGACTTCGCACCCCATCAGCGCGGCTGCCCTCCGGGGCGCCGTTGACCTGTCCGCACTCAGCCAGCCGACCCCTGCAGCCGGCGCTGCCGGTGGCGACGGACTGGTGATCCAGGGCACAGATGGCGGCTTCCAGGCCATCGTCACCGGCACTCAGAATGTTCCAGCCGTCGTTGTCCTCTGGTCGCAACGGCTCCCCGCCTCCGCGGACTTTGTCGACGTGCTCGCCTCTGTGGCGGCGTCATATGAAGGGCGTTTCCAGCTGGTCTCGATCGACGTCGATGCCAACCCTGGTCTGTTGCAGGCCTTTCAGGTCCAGTCGGTGCCCGTGACGCTGGGGCTGGTGGCCGGCCAGCCGGTGCCACTTTTCGTGGGAGTGCAGTCGGCCGAGCAGGTGCGACCCTTCTTCGACGAGCTGCTCAAGCTCGCGGCCGAGCACAATGTGACCGGACGAGTCGTGCTCACACCGGTCAGTGAGGCGGAGGTGGAGCCTCAGCTGTCGCCGTTGCATCAGGCGGCATTCGACGCAATCGAGCGTGACGACCTGGATGGTGCCGCCGCTGCCTATGCCGAGGCATTGGCGCAGAACCCTGCTGACGGCGAGGCCACTGCGGGGTTGGCCAACGTCAAGCTCATGCAGCGAACGGCCGGCGTCGACCCACAGGCCGCCCGGTCGGCGGCCTCAGAGACACCCACCGACATCACTGCTCAGATGCTGGTCGCCGACCTGGATGTTCTGGGTGGTCACGTCGAGGATGCGTTCGCGCGGCTGGTCGACACGGTTCGCGCAACCGAGGGCGACGAGCGCGACACGGTGCGCCAGCATCTGATCGAGCTGTTCGCGATTGTCGGCGCCCACGACGATCGGGTCCAAAAGGCTCGTCGTGCGCTCATGAGTGCCCTCTTCTGAGTGCAGTGCACCCGTTGAGCCTGGGTCAGCCCGGCTGCGCGCTACTACAGTCGGGCCATGACGCAACCACCGATGATGGCGCGGCCCTCCCCGGCTGGCCGTGCGCGATTTGACGAGCTGGTCGAGGAGCTCAAGAGCGACCTGGACATTGTCGGCGCCTCCATGTTCGGTATGCCCTCCATGAAGCGTCGGGACGGCAAGGCGTTTGCAGGTCTCTACGGCGAGGACATGGTCTTCAAACTAGAGGGGGAGGGGCACGCAGCCGCCTTGGCTCTGGAGGGCGCTCATCTCTTCGAGCCGATGGAGGGTAGACCCATGAAGGCTTGGGTCCAGATACCGCCGACCCACGAGACCCAGTGGGCAGATCTTGCGCGCAAGGCCGAAGCCGGCCTCGAGAGTTGAGGGGACGAGTGAGGAGACACCGCGATGCCTGACCTCCAGCCGGTTTTCGAGGAGCTACGTCAACGAATGTCGATGCACGAGAATGTGTTTCGTCGCTCCTTCAATCCAACCGACGCCAACAGCGTGCGGTCCCGCAAGGCGGACGATCCGGCACCGGATACGTCCTACCTGCTCTTGGGCGCCGCCACCGAGAAGTACCCCGGCGGGCTGACCTTCGTTGGGTCAGCCTGGGCAAGCGCTATGTCAGCTATCACCTGATGTGCGTCTACCTGCAATCGGACCTGCTGGAGGCGATGTCGCCCGACCTGCGTAAGCGCATGCAGGGCAAGTCGTGCTTCAACTTCACCAAGGTCGATGAGGGTCTGTTCGACGAGCTCTCGGACATGACGGCCAACGGCCGCGAGATGTTTGCCGCTCAACGCTGGCTCGCAACGCCGCCGACGTGATCGATCCGCGACCGACTGATAGGCCAATCCTCCGTCCCAGGGTGGCGGCGTATGTCATTCGTCGACTTGGTGGCCTCACGCAGCTGTTGGTCTTCGAACTTGAGGGTTCTGACGGAGGCCCGCAGGTGCCGGTTGGCGTCATACGACCGGCCGAGTCGCGCAAGGAGGCTGCGTTGCGGGAGGTGAAGGAACAGACGGGCCTGGGCGCTGTTCGGGTTGCGACGGAACTGGGAATCATCGAGACCCCGGACTCCTCGGGGCAGCCCAGACAGACGAGCTACTGGGCCTTGGAGGCGGTGCAAGACCTGCCGTCTGAGTGGCGTCACGCGGTGGCTTCGGATGGCGGAGATGATGATGACGATTTCGTGTTCCTCTGCCGGTGGGAGTCGCTGCCATTGGTTGTTGCCTTGTTCGACGGCCAGGGATCAATGCTCGGCCAACTACGCCGTTTGTTCGGCTGACGTCAGACCCGCGACTCCGCACCGTCGTATCCTGAAAAACAGTGTGCTGCAAGGACATTCGGTGTGGGTAAGTGTTGCGGTCGTCGATCATGTGTCCTGCATCTCTGCTTGAGTGCAGTTGAGGCTCAGCCGCCGCCGATCAGGTCCTTGAGTGGGTGTGGGTCGGTATCGACGGCTTGTTGGAGCAGCCGATAGAACAGCATGCCGCGTGCTTTGGAGTTACGCCGGTTGAACCG
>JBBQUB010000170.1:0-6222 GCA_038212865.1 Actinomycetales bacterium | reverse complement strand
CGCGACCCTAGCGACGAACCCGGGCATCGGCGATAGGGTGCCGCCTATGCGCATTGGAGTATTGACAGGCGGCGGAGATTGCCCAGGGCTGAACGCGGTTATCAGGGCGGCGGTGACCAAGGGAATCCAGGCGTACGGCCAGGTGTTCGTGGGCTTCCGCGACGGCGGGAAGGGCCCGCTGGAGGGTCTGACCCGTCCGCTGGGCCTCGCAGACGTCGCGGGGATCCTGGCACAGGGGGGCACCATCCTGGGGTCCTCGCGGACCAACCCCTACAAGGTCGACGGCGGGCTGGACCGGATCAGGACGAACATCCAGGACGCCGGCATCGACGCGCTGATCGCGATAGGTGGTGAGGACACGCTGGGCGTGGCCAAGAAGCTCACCGACGATGGGCTGGGCGTCGTCGGTGTGCCCAAGACCATCGACAACGACCTGTCGGCGACCGACTACACCTTTGGGTTCGACACCGCGGTGATGATCGCAACTGAGTCAATCGACCGCGTTCGCACCACCGCCGAGTCGCACCATCGCGCGCTCGTCGTCGAGGTCATGGGCCGGCATGCCGGCTGGATCGCGCTTCACGCCGGGATGGCCGGGGGAGCCAACGTGATCCTGGTGCCCGAGCGGGAGTTCGACATCGAGGCCGTTTCCACCTGGGTGCGCACCTGCTTCGACCGGGGGGTGGCGCCGATCGTGGTGACCTCCGAGGGCGCGTTGCCCATCGGGGGCGCTGAGTCGCTGAAGAACGACGCCCTGGATGACTTCGGGCATATCCGCCTCGGCGGGATCGCCAACTGGCTGGCCGAAGAGATCGAGAAGCACACCGGCATCGAGACCCGTTCCGTGGTGCTGGGTCACTTGCAACGGGGAGGCGTGCCCACGGCATACGACCGTGTCCTGTCCACCCGGTTCGGCCTGCATGCCGCCGACGCGGTTCACGACAAGGACTTCGGCAAGATGGTCGCTCTGCACGGCACCGACATCGTCCGGGTTCCGTTGGCCGAAGCGGTGGGGACCCTCAAGACCGTGCCACCCGAGCGGATGATTGAGGCCGAGGTCTTCTTCGGCTGACCCTCGCACAGTCACTACGGCGAGCGGCGCGCGACAGAGGCATCGCAGGCTCGCTGTCGAGCCTTAGAGATCGGCGACCTTGGGTGCTACGTCGTGGGCGTCGTGGCCGGGGCCAGACCTAGCAACGAAAGGGGACGGCAGACGCAGTGAAATCAGGCCCGCCAGCAGCAGGGGTGCGGCCGCCGCCCAGAGGCAATGCTGAGGCTGGTCGCTTCGGCTAGCCGAGGGACGAGCAAGCTGCCTGCGACGCCGCCGAGCATCAGAGCGAAGGACATGGCCGACACGCTGGTCGCGCGTTGCGCTGCCTGGACCCGTGAGTGCATCAGTTGCTGACGCAAAGGCCACCCGGCGGCGTTGGCCAGGTAGAACACCGCGTAGGCGAGCCCGGTCGTCACGACGGCGGAGGTCATCGCCATGCCCGCGACCGCGAGCACGCAGATTGCGAAGAGCGCCGCGCTGGCTCGGGCGAGTGATCCGCCGGCAGCGCGGCGGGCCGATGTTGCCATGGCCGCGCCGAGTGCGGCGGTAGTGAAGGACACGGCCATCACGATCCCGAACACGGCGGTTCCCTGGGTGCGGGATCCGGTGAGCTCGGCCAGGCGCAGCGGCCCGATCAGCTCCAGCGTGGCAAGGACCGTCCCCACCAGGAACACGATGGCAAGCAGCTGCCTTAGCACGCGGTCCCGGGCCGTCAGGGCGATGGTGTCCCGGACGATGCCGGGCACCGTCAAGACGGCGGCGCGCGCGGAAACGGCGCGGGGGGTGTCATGGGTCGGCCCGAGCGGGACGACCAGGGCAACGACCGCAACGAGGTAGACGACATCGATGGCCGCCGCGAGCAGGAACGGAAGGACGAGGGCGTTGCTGCTGGCACCGTGGCCGGCGGCCAGGACAGGGACCAAACCCCCGACCACGGCGCCGAGTGCAAGGCCGGCGCCGTCGGCGACGGAGGCACGCGCCAGCCCCGCGGTGACGTCCGCCCCCGGCTGGTGGTGATGGACGGCATCGACGTACCAGGCTTCCAGCGGCCCGGAGTCCAAGGCCCGCCCGGCACCAACCAGGGCGAATGCGGCCGCGAAGGTGAGCAGATTCGCCGCGATCGCCAAGGTCAGCAGGCCGGCTATCTGCAACAGGACGGAAGACACCAGGACTGGGCGACGGCCGATGGCGTCGGCCAGTCCGCCCGTGGGCAGCTCGAGGGTCAGCGCGACGACACCGTGCACCGCGAAGACGACCCCGATGTCGGCTGCGCTCAAGCCCTTGGAGGATGCCAGGAGCACGGTGACCGGGATGCTGATTCCCAGCGGCAACCAGCGCAGGGCGGTCAGGAAGACGTAGCGCCGGCCGGCAGAGGCGACGATGCTCCGTTGGGGCGTCACAACGGGTAGTCCGTCAAGGGGAAGAGGTCGAGCAGCACATGCACGAGCGGCTCCTCGGGTTGCTCATGTTGGTCGCGCCAGCGGGCGAGCACAGCGTTCAGCTCGTCGGCCAGCTCCCGCGCCTTGGCGGGGGAGAGCCGGATGGCCCAGTCATTGAGGGAAACGGCCGTACGCCATGCATCGTCGAGATCCTCCCGCTGCTCGGCGTGCGCGGCGAGCATTCGGCTCTGCTGGGTGAGCTGACGGTAGCTCAGCTCCTCGACAACCTCGCGCCCCGCTGACTCGTCAAGGAAATCCTGCGTCTCCCAGCGCGTGCTGCGATGCAAGGCCCGCCACCACCGCTCCCGCGTGGTGCCTTCACCGGCGACCTCCTCAACGAAACCGAAGGCCGCCAACTGCCGCAGGTGATAGCTCGTTGCTCCGCTGCTCTCCCCCAGACGCTGCCCTAGCCGGGTCGCCGTGGACGGGCCTTCGAACCGCAGCAGGCCGAGCAGCGTCCCACGCAGTGGATGGGCCAGCGCGCGTAGCGCGTGGGGATCGCGGACGTCGATCGACGGGCCAGGTGGCGGGCTTGCCGTTGGAGGCTTTTTCATGTCAGCAATCTATCTGAGCAAAGAGTTCTTTGCAAAGAAGGCTTTGCCTTAGGTTGACATCCGATGTTCGAGATGCGGACCCTGGACTGACCAGCTGATCGGCGCAACTACCCTTGGGTCGTGAGCACTCCCGAGCAAACCGACGCAAGCCCTGACGTTCTCGCCGGCCTTGACGCCTGGCGTGACCTGCCGGCCGCCCAGCAGCCCGGGTGGCCCGATGCCGCGGCTCTCGAGGCGGCCACCCAGACCTTGGCGAGCTATCCGCCGCTGGTCTTTGCCGGCGAGTGTGACGTGCTCAAGGGTCGGCTGGCCGAGGCGGCGCTAGGGAAGGCGTTCGTGCTTCAGGGTGGTGACTGCGCCGAGACCTTTGCCTCCGCCACAGCCGACAACATCCGCGACCGGATCAAGACGATCCTGCAGATGGCGGCCGTCCTGACGTACGGCGCGAGCATGCCGGTGGTCAAAGTGGGCCGGATCGCGGGCCAGTACGCCAAGCCGCGCAGCAGCAACGATGAGACACGTGACGGCGTGACCCTGCCTGCCTACCGCGGAGACATGGTCAACGACTTCGCGTTCACCCCCGAGTCGCGGATCCCCGATCCGAACCGCCTCGTGCGGGCCTACAACGCCAGCTCGGCCACACTCAACCTCGTCCGGGCGTTCACCACCGGCGGCTTTGCAGACCTGCGCCACGTCCATGACTGGAACCGCGGGTTCGTCGCGAACTCGGCAAACTCGCGCTATGAGCGCCTTGCGATGGACATTGACAAGGCGATGAAGTTCATGTCCGCGTGCGGTGCCGACTTCGACGCCTTGCGCACGGTGGAGTTCTTTGCCAGCCATGAGGCGTTGTTGCTGGACTACGAGCGGCCCATGACGCGGATCGACTCGCGCACCGGCCTGCCGTATGACGTCGCCGGTCACTTCGTGTGGGTGGGGGAACGCACCCGCGATCTGGACGGCGCGCACATCGACTTCGTCTCACGAATTCGCAACCCGATCGGCGTCAAGGTCAGCCCCAAGGCCGATCCGGACTACCTCCTGCGTCTCATCGACAAGCTCGACCCCGAGCATGAGCCGGGACGGTTGACCCTGATCACCCGGATGGGCGCCGGCACGGTTCGAGAGGCCCTGCCATCGATCGTGGAGAAGGTCACGGCGTCGGGTGCGTTGGTGACGTGGATCTGTGATCCCATGCACGGCAACACCTTCGAGTCGGCATCGGGCTACAAGACTCGTCGTTTTGATGACGTCGTCGATGAGGTCCGCGGCTTCTTCGAGGTGCACAAGGCCTTGGGCACCAACCCTGGCGGCATACACATCGAGCTGACCGGCAATGACGTCACCGAATGCCTGGGTGGGGCTGGCGAGATCGTCGACGCCGACCTGGAAAAGCACTACGAGACGCTTTGCGACCCACGGCTGAACCACCAGCAAAGTCTTGAGCTGGCATTCCTGGTGGCAGAGATGCTCTCCGAATGACCGATCGCGTGGTGGACCTCCGCTCAGACACGATCACCAAGCCGGTCGTTGCCATGCGGATGGCGATGGCCTCGGCCGAAGTTGGCGACGATGTCTACGGCGAGGACCCGACGGTCCGGGCGCTGGAAGATCGCGTTGCCGATCTGCTCGGCCAGGAGTCAGGGCTGTTCACGCCCTCGGGCTCGATGGCCAACCAGCTCGGGATCCGCCTCCATGTCAGTCCTGGCCAGGAGCTCATCGCGGACGAGCTCGCGCACGTGCTGAGAGGCGAGATGGGTGCCGCAGCGGCCTTCTCCGGAATATCGTCGCGGTCCTGGGCGGCACCCCGGGGCCTGCTCGACCCGGCCGCACCTTTAGCTCTGATGCAGCCCAACGCCGGGACCTACCAGGTGTCGACCGCAGCGATCGTCGTGGAGAACACTCACAACTTTGGCGGTGGCACGGTCCAGCCGCTCGAGGCAATCGCCGCGCTTCGCGCGGCCACCCAGCCTCTGGGTGTGGCCATGCATCTCGACGGAGCCCGCCTCTGGAACGCCCACGTAGCCACGGGCATCGAGCTCTCGGCATACGGCCAGCTCTTCGACACGGTCTCGGTGTGCCTGAGCAAAGGCCTCGGGGCTCCTGTCGGGTCCGTGCTTGCCGGCTCGCGTGAGCAGATTGCCGAGGCGCGGGTGTGGCGCAAGCGATATGGCGGTGGGATGCGCCAGGCGGGGATTCTGGCGGCGGCAGGGTTGTGGGCGCTGGACCACCACATCAAGCGCCTGGCCGATGATCATAGCCGAGCCAGGACGTTCTCCGACGCGGTTGCCAGCCGTTTCCCCTCAGTCATCGACCCAGCACATGTCCAGACAAACATCGTCATCGCCGACCTGGGCAGCGTGGGGTGGGCGGCCGCGGACTTCGTTCTTGCCGCTGCAGATCGGGGGCTTCGGATGTATGCGGTGAACGATCATGCCGTGCGCCTGGTCTGGCACCTCGACGTCGACGACGCGGATACGGCCTATGCCGCCGACGTCGTGAACACGCTGATCGCGCAGGCGACCGCGCGAGGCTAGGCGAATTCTCGCTAGTCCTGCCCGGCACTCCTTGGCTTCCGTGGGGATCGAACCGGTCGCCTAAGCGGCGAGCTCGTGGTGGTTGGTGGGGTGGGTGGTGTATTGGCGGCCGTGGGGGTCGGTCCAGGTGGCGTGGCCGTCGCGGGTCATGACCAGTTTCCAGCCGGCGCTGTGTTTGACCCGGTGGTGGTGTTTGCACAAGCTGGCGAGGTTCCAGATCGCGGTCGGTCCGCCGCGGGAGTAGGGGATGACGTGGTCGGGTTCGCAGCGGCGGGCCCCCGGGCGCAGCCGGGGAAGCGGCAGGTCCCGTCGCGTTTGCGGATGAGCGGCGCATCGCCGGGTTCGGCAGGTAGGTGTCGATCCCGGTTTCGATCACGATGCCGGTGCGTTCGTCCAGCAGGACCCGGGCGATGCGGGTGTCGAACTTGTCCAGGATCGCGGCGACCACGTCGCCGCCGATCACCCCGATGCCGGGGATCTCAAAGCCCATCGCGCAGATTTGTTGCCAGGAGGGTTCGACCAGCGGGTTGGGGTCGGGCACCGGTTGGCCGAAGTCGTCGGTGTTCGCCAGTGGGTTCAGGTCCCGGGGTGCCGCACCGCCGTGTCCGCGCAGTCCTGACCGGTCGTCGGGCGCCACTGTC
>JBBQUB010000169.1:0-6257 GCA_038212865.1 Actinomycetales bacterium | reverse complement strand
AGTCCAGGCACGCCTGCCACTCAGGGCGGTTGAGGGTGCGCGACGACTGGGCGTGATCGACGAACACCCGAGTAGCGCCGGCCTGCTCGAGCGCCTCGATCTGCGCGGCAGGGTTCTGCTCGCCAGTGCTCACCCTCGCGTACCCCACGCTCACCGCGGTGGTCACCTTTCGATCTCCGGTGCCGGCCGCCCCGATAGCGGCGCCGCACTGGGCTTTGTGGTCGCCGACGGCTCGGCGGTGTGCTCGTTCGGGGCCGGGAAGGACGCCGCGACCCCCGGGTGGGCAGCAAAGTAGCCAGCGGGTCGCCGGCCCACGGCGGCCGCGTACTGGGCCCCCGGCAGCCACTCCGGTGACGACAGACGCGCCGTAACCTGCCCCGCTCCTACAGCTCTCTTAGTGGCGTCAACCGCGGACTCAGTGGCCGACAAGAGATCCTGGACTACCGGCACCGTTACCCCTGGAGGAACGGGTACGTACGGCCAGCGAGGAACCTCGAGCCTGGCTAAGCGAGAACCACCATGTGCCCGTGCGATCACCTCCTTCACGGCCTCTCTTGGTACCAACACCGCCCCGTGCTCGACGAGGCTCATCGTGACGTCAGCAGTCGGCGCCACTGCCGCGCTCAACTGGGCACTCACCCACCGTGCCTCAGCGGCGAGCTCTGAAAGCTCAGCCAGGCCGCGGCCAGCTGCGAGCTCTCGACCGCTCATCCAGCCCTGCGGAGAGTGGAACCGCTCTGTGATCGCGGCGCGAAGGGTCGCGGCAACGGCGAGGTGTTCCGCCGGGGGGCTGGCTGCGCCGCGTAAGTGATGCCACTGGGCTGCGGTCCGCTGCCACTTCGTTCCTGCCGTAGCGAACGACGTCGCTGCGTGCGCGCCGGCACCAGGGTCGATGGCCTCAGCCTCAGCGGCGGCCGAAAAGGCAGCCGCCACGGAGCGGCTCGTGAAAGCCGCCTCAATAGCAACTACGTACAGCACGCGCGGTGAGGTCACGGCCACGTGCGGGGTGATGTAGTGCTCGACAGACCTGCGCCACGCGGAGACAGCGACCTGAAGGTCAATGTCGGGATTCGGGATACCCAAGTCGTCCATCGAGCCAGCTCGGTGGCCGGGTCGGGTGCTCGTCGCCGCACTCAGCGCTTCGATGACCTCCGCGAGCTGCCGCCGCCTGACTATCGGCTGGGTTGTCGGGGCTGAGAGCTCTATATAGCCCGCGGTTGTTCGCGCTGCCGTCTGGAGGATGGCTCCGATCTTGTCCCGGCACGCCTCGAGGTCGCCGTCTAGCAGGCCCACCCTGCCTTCTGACGTGACAGTCAGGTCTGCCACCACCCCGAGGGTTGAGCACAAGGCTCCAAAGGGGCTGGTAGCCGCGGCCGTCGTCGCTGGTGATGCTGCAAGTACGTCCAGCGCATCCAGCGCCGGCTTGTACCGAGGTAGCGCAGCGCCCCCGGACGTGGCGCGCAGCGCCCTAGCCCCCACTCTGGCCAGCTCAGGCCATCCAGCCAACTGAGCACGGTAAAGGTCCCGAGCCACCGCCCGCCGGCTCGGCCCTGTCGTCAACGCTGACTGGACAAGGTCCCAAGACTGGCGTTGTGCCTGGTCGAGCAGCTCCCCCACCGTCACCATCACGACTGAGAGCCCACCTCCAGCAGAAGAACTCCCAGCTCGGCGCGCGCCGGCAAGAGCTTGACCGGTCGGTCCTCCGGCGAGATTTCGTCAAGCGCCACCACGGCCTCCTCGACGAGCTCCGCGGCCGATCGCTCGTCGGCTGCCCCGCTCCCCTGCATCTGCGCACCGGCCTCCTCGAGGAGGGCAACAACGGTGGCTGCACGGTGGGCGGTCATCAGCTGCCGTCCATGCGGATCCTCGTCCTCGAGCAGCACGCCGGCGGCCTTGTCGACCAGCGTCGCTGCGACGTCCATTCGGTCCTGGGTGCTCACCCGCGTCAGCGTAGTAGTCAGCAAAATCCAACCCCTCCTCCGAAACGACCAAAAAGGTCCCTGTGTGGTTTTGACGCACTCTAGGTTTCGGTCCTGGTTTTCGGGCACCAGCCTGAGCGTCTGTGGACAGCGCACCTCGAGACCAGAGGCCTGTGGTCAAAAACGACCGTTTCTGGGCGCCTTCTCGGGTCCCCTGAAAGCCCGAAAGGCCCCGGCCTGTCGTCGCAGGCCGGGGCTCCGGTGGTCTAGGCGTCATTAGCTGGGCATTCGCCCTGGGGCGGAAGGATAGGGTTCCCGGCCTTCCGTCAAGGACAGTGCTGGCTCCTGACTGGATCAGAGCAAGATGATCTCGCGGTACTTGGCGCCCTCGCCCTCACCCTCAACGACCATGACCTTGTTGCCCTTGCTCACCTCATCCGAGACAAGCTTCCACAGTGCGATGGCCCTGCGGACTCCTTCAGTCACGGAGACGCCCTGATTGGTCGAGAGGGTCTTTAGGGCGGCCGCGACATCGCTTGCAAGGTTCACGGAGAGGCGCACCACATCCCTGTCTGAGACGGGCGCCCCTGCACCGTCGGTGCGGACCTGCTCCCTGGTGTTGCTCATTGAGATTCCCTTTCGGGTACGCCGATGCGCCCCCGAATCAACGGGGCGCTCGGCTCGATGGCTGGTGGGTGAGTGCCGTTGCCTTGAGCGAGCAACCGCACCGCATTCGATCGCTCGCTAGGCGATCGGAGCGGAGAGAGACACGTCAGGACTCCAGTCCGTGACGGTACTGAGATGCGCGACCACTGGCGCTCCTTCCTCTCCTAGACCTCAAGTAACAGGTACGAGGGTACACCGCGTCAAGGGTTTTGGCCCAAAATTTACAGACGTGATGTGGATCGCAGACGTACGGAGACCCCATCCAAGTCTCACACAGGACACACCAGATACACATCTGATGTACATTCGGTGTACCGCTGGGCTAGTATCGCCTACGCCGGGAGCATCGTCGCTCCACCCCAATGAGAGGAAACCGGCTCTTATGAACTCCAAGGTCATCCCATCCCAACCCCTCCCCGAAGGGACACCACCGCGATGTCGGAGAATCACCCACGGCGCGCAGTAACGCAGAACCGGTCGCAGACCGCTGAGCTCCATGACACACTCTCGCCATCTGGCGGGGGGTCGGGGGTTAGATCCACGTTGTCTAGCAGGCGTTCTTGATCTTGCACGGGTGGGACGAGCACAGGAACTCCAAGAAGTATCCCGGTGTTGAGGTTGTCCATCGTGGACCCGACGGATGTCAGGGTGAAGTAGTGGCGGACGGGAGCGGTGCGCAGGAGGGTGACCAGGTATGCGGGAAGCATCAGCGCGTCATGCAGGCGCACGCGCAAGGAACCTGTGCCGCACAACCACCCAACTTCGTCGCGAGTGACAAGGGCCGCTCGTCCCATCTCTCCTCGCCGCCCGAAAACGATGTCACCTTCCCGCAGGACGTGTCTGATCAAGCGGTCGCGTGTCTCGTCATCCACGGACATCCCGGGGACGGCCCGCAATCCTCCCTCAGTGAGTGATGCCGGGTTGACCACCGGCCATCCACTAGGGACGTACTCGTCGCTGTGCAGTTGGCTGCCGAATGGGCCTGTCTGCACCTCGACCTGCAGATTCCGTAGACGGCCTTCACGCCAGCCCTGTGGGATGGATCCGAAAGGCAACCAGTCGGCCGCCGCGGCTGACTCGTCGGCAAGGTGGCGGCCCAGGACAAGCTCGTCCAGACGTGACGTCCTCATGGCTCCAAGGAGCGCTACCTGGCGGCGTCTAGCAGACACGATCTGGTCAATGCGAGCGACGCGGTCGTCAAGAAAGTCGGCGATCCGCCGCTGCTCCCCTGAGGCGGCCACCGGGAGCCAGTGGGAGCCCAGCGAGTCGGAAGTGACCGCTTCGAACGTACTGCCAGCAGCAGCGGCTCTAAGGTCGGCCAATGTCGCGATCAGCCCATACGCCACATACCGGATATCCCAGCCGGGTCGCGGGCGGATCGCGGCGACGCCGCGCCCGATCCCTAGAGCGCGGTTCGACCAGTTCATCGCTCCAACGGGGGCTCGGACCGAGAGCAGTAGGTCACCCGGCAGAGAGCGCTTTGCAGCTGACTCACATTGCAGCCGGGGTGTCGGGTACGTGGGTCCGAACTCGGCGTTGCCTTGTATAAACGGGAATCCGGCCGACAACTCCGCCACCTCAGTTCCTGCCGGGGCTTGGCCCGCGACAATCACGGCTGCGCGACGGAGGGGGACGTGGCTCACAGACCGAGGTCCTTCATCCAAGCCTGGATCTGGGCTTCGAGGTCCTTGATCTCAGCAGCGATCTGCTCGACCGGTCGGGGAGTCTCGTAGGCGTAGAACTGGCGGGTGAAGGGGATCTCGACGCCGACCTTGGTTTTGGTGTGGTCGATCCAGGCGTCGGGGACGTAGGGGTGGATCTCGGTGGTGAGGTGATGCTGGGCATCCGTCTCGAGGGCCTTGGCGCGGGCGTCGTCGTCGAGGTCGAACCATCCGGCCGGGAGTGGCACGTTCTCGGCGTCGCGCAGGTCGGGGTCGGGTTCGACCTTGCCGCCGCGGCCGGTGACGACCGGCGCGTCTAGGTCGGTGACGGCGCAGGCCTTGGCGAAGGTCTTCCTCTGCGCGGATGTCAGCCCAGGCGCCACGGCGAGCAGCGCCTTCTCAGTGTCGAACCGCTTCCCGACGAGGCCAGCCAGGGCCGAGTACGACTCGGCGGCGACGGCTTCCGGGGTGACCTCCCAGACGCGGCGGAGGGGTCGCTCGACGGTGATGCGTTGGAAGGCGAACGCCTCGCGCGCCAGCACCTTGACGCGGGCATCGTCGGCAGCCTCCCCGAGCGCGCCGAGGTAGAGCCGCACGATGTCGTCGATGGCGTCCTGGGTGAGTTCCTTGCGCTTGTCGCCGAGGGACTTGCGCATCTTGGTGCCGATCTCGCGGGCGTCGACGAGCCGGACCAGCCCGGAATCCGCGGCGGCCTTGTCGTTGGTGAGGATCCAGATGTAGGTGTTGATGCCGGTGTTGTAGAACATCTGGTCGGGCAAAGCCACGATGCCTTCTAGCCAGTCGTTTTCGAGGATCCAACGTCGGATCTCGGACTCGCCGGAGCCGGCCTGGCCGGAGAACAGCGGGGAGCCAGAGAGCACGATGCCTACTCGAGAGCCGTCGGGCTTCATGTGGCTGAGCATGTGCTGGAGGAACAGCAGGGACCCATCGGAGATGCGGGGCAGTCCGGCGCCGAACCGACCGGCGTGGCCGAGCTTCGTGTGTTCGTCCTTGATGGGCCCGGCGTAGGCCTTCCAGTCCACGCCGTAAGGCGGGTTGGCGAGAATGAGGTCGAACTTCTCGGTGGCAAACGCGTCCTGCGTAAGGGTGTTGCCGTTGCGCATCCTGGCAGGGTCGATGTCCTGGATCATCAGGTCGGACTGGGCGATGGCCCATGTCTCGTCGTTGAGCTCCTGCCCGGCGACGTTGACAATGGCCTTGTCGTTGAGCTGCTTGACGCGGGCCATCGCGGTCATGAGCATCCCGCCGGTGCCTGCCGCAGGGTCGTAGACGGTGCGCACTGGCACGGGGTTCTGGGTGAGTTCGGTGGCGGTGCGGCCGCTGACGAGGAGGTCGACCATGAGCCGGATGACCTCGCGGGGGGTGTAGTGCTCACCGGCGGTCTCGTTGCTCATCTCGGAGAACTTCCGGAGAAGCTCTTCGAAGATGTAGCCCATCGCCTCGTTGCTCACCACGGTCGGTCGCAGGTCGAGGTCGGCGAAGTCCGCGAGGACGGCGTACAGGATGCCGGCGCGGTCCATGCGCTCGATGCGTACCTCGAAGTCGTACGCCTCGATGACGCGGTAGGCCGAGGGGGAGAGCTTGTTGATGTAGTCGCGCAGGTTGGCGGCGATGTTCTTGTCGTCGCTCAGCATGGTCGAGAACGTGAACGGCGAGGTGTTGTAGAAGCGGTGGCCGGCCGTCTTCTTCAGGATGGCGTCGGTGCCCTCGTTGAGGTCGGTGAACGTCGACGCCTTGGCGCGGACTGCGTCCTTGGTGGGCGCGAGGACGGCATCCATCCTGCGTAGTACGAGCAGCGGGAGCATGACCGCGCCGTACTCGTGCTGCTTGAACGTCCCCCGGAGCTTGTCCGCGACCTTCCAGACGAACCCGACCTTGTCCTCGAAGCCGACAGGCGTCATCTCTCCCCTTCACGTGAGCTGGCGAACGCCCACGCTAGTTGGTCTTCCACGTTGATCTGACAGGCTCGGGCGGTACGGCGCCCCGGGGT
>JBBQUB010000168.1:0-6311 GCA_038212865.1 Actinomycetales bacterium | reverse complement strand
GGGCACTTAGGGTCAGCAGGGTCGCGCGGTCGATCAGGAGGTACTCGTCCGACATTCGCTGCCCCTTTCCGGGGTAGTTGCGGAACCCGTCCGCGGTCGGTTCGAGCGCGGCGAACGCCTCCACGTCGGTCTGCTCCTGGGACGCGTCCGCGCGTCCTGGGGTGAAGGAGACGGCGACGTTGTGGCCCGCGTTCTTGGCGGCCTGCTCGACAGCGGCAGACCCGCCGAGCACGATCAGGTCGGCCAGTGAGACCTTCTTCGCTCCGATCTGGGAGCTGTTGAACGCCTCCTGGATCCCCTCCAGAGTGTGCAGCACCGTCGTCAGGTCGTCAGGGTTGTTCACATCCCAACCGCTCTGGGGTTCGAGGCGGATCCGCGCCCCGTTTGCTCCGCCGCGCTTGTCGCTGCCGCGGAACGTCGAGGCGGACGCCCATGCGGTGGAGACGAGCTGGGACACGGACAGCCCCGAGGCGAGGATCTGGCCCGTGAGGGTTGCGACGTCCTGCGCCCCGACCAGCTCGTGCGTGACGTCGGGGATCGGGTCCTGCCACAGCAGCGTCTCCTGTGGGACCAGCGGTCCGAGGTAGCGCGCCAGTGGCCCCATGTCACGATGCGTCAGCTTGAACCAGGCGCGGGCGAAGGCGTCGGCGAGCTCCTCCGGGTGCTCGAGGAATCGCCGCGAGATCGGCTCATAGACCGGGTCCACGCGCAACGCGAGGTCGGTGGTCAACATCATCGGTGCGCGGGTCAGCGAGGGGTCGCCCTCAGGGTCGGCCACGGTTCCTGCCCCGCCGCCGTCCTTCGGCTGCCACTGGTTGGCCCCGGCAGGGCTCTTGGTCAGCTCCCACTCGTAGCCGAAAAGGGTCTCGAAGTAGGTGTTGTCCCAGGTCGTCGGGGTGGGCGTCCAGACGATCTCGATCCCGCTCGTGATCGCGTCCCTGCCCTTGCCCGTGCCGAACGTGTTCTTCCACCCGAGGCCCTGCTGCTCAAGCGGGGCCCCCTCGGGCTCGGGGCCGACATACTGATCCGGGTCTGCCGCACCGTGGGTCTTGCCGAAGGTATGGCCGCCCGCGATCAGCGCGACCGTCTCCTCGTCGTTCATCGCCATGCGCAGGAACGTCTCGCGGATGTCGATGGCCGAGGCGAGCGGGTCCGGGACGCCGTTCGGGCCCTCAGGGTTCACGTAGATCAGGCCCATCTGCACGGCGGCCAGGGGGTTCTCGAGCTCCCGGTCACCGGTGTAACGCTCGTCGCCGAGCCAGGTGGCTTCCGGGCCCCAGTAGACATCCTCGTCAGGTTCCCAGACGTCCGGGCGACCCCCGGCGAAGCCAAAGGTCTTCAAGCCCATCGACTCTAGGGCACAGTTGCCCGCGAAGACCATGAGGTCGGCCCACGAGATAGCGCGACCGTACTTCTTCTTGACCGGCCACAGCAGCCTTCGCGCCTTGTCGAGGTTCCCGTTGTCGGGCCAGCTGTTCAGGGGCGCGAAGCGCTGCATGCCAGCACCGGCGCCCCCGCGGCCGTCGCTGATGCGGTACGTGCCCGCGCTGTGCCACGCCATTCGGATGAAGAACGGACCGTAGTGGCCGAAGTCGGCCGGCCACCAGCCCTGCGACGTGGTCATCACCTGGTCGACGTCGCGCCGCAGCGCATCGAGGTCGAGGGTGTTGAACGCCGCGGCGTAGTCGAAGTCCTCGCCCATCGGGTTGGCCACGGCGGGATGCTTCCTGAGGATCTTCAGGTTCAGCTGGTCCGGCCACCAGTCACGGTTTCCGCCGCCCTCCGCCGGGTGCTTGCGACGCCCGGTCAAGACCGGGCACTCTCCTTCGCTCGCCTCGTTCATCTCTCCAACAACGGCGTTCGGACTGTCAGACACGGGAATCCTTTCGGGACGAGAGGGTGTGCTCAGGAACTGTGTGCGGTCAAGCAGATGGGGCACAGGCCCCAGTAGATGACCTCGGCCTCGTCGATCGCGAAGCTTTGGTCGTCGGACGGGGTCAAGCAGGGCGTGATGCCGACGGCGCAGTCGACGTCGGCGATAGCGCCGCACGACCGGCACGCGACGTGATGATGGTTGTCCCCGACCCGCGACTCGTACCGCGCCACCGAACCCGACGGGTGGATCCGGCGCACCAGCCCCGCGCCGGTCAGTGCTCGCAGCACGTCGTAGACGGCCTGGTGGGACACCCCACCGAGATCCTTACGGACGACACCGATGATCGATTCCGTATCGGCGTGCGGATGGTCGTGCACCGCGGTCAGCACCGCTACCCGAGGACGCGTCACACGCAGGGCAACCCCGCGCAACATACGCTCTAACTCCGAAGACGTGGGCACAATCCGTGAGGTTAGCCCATCTTCTGGAATCGATCAAGATCAGGCGCAAGGACACAACTCAGGTCGGCGAACTCTCGTGGGCGACCAGCGCGTCGGTGACGTTGGCGCCGCCGCCGAACAAGCACAACGTGACACATTGGACCTCCCGGCTGCTGGGTCGGCATCTGGGGATCAGCAACGGCACGATAGCCAAGGCCTGGCGAGACTACGGGGTCCAGCCCTGGCGGGTAGGGACGTTCAAGTTCGCCACCGATCCGTTGCTGGTCGCCAAGGTCACCGACGTCATCGGGCTGTACCAGGCTCCGCCCAAGAACGCGATCGTGTTGTGCGTGGACGAGAAGTCCCAGATCCAGCGTTGAACCGGCCGCGCCGATGCTGCCGATGCAACCCGGGCTGTCCGAGCGACGCACCCATGACGACAAGCGACACGGGACGACGACTCTGTTCGCCGCGGTCGAGATCGCGAACGGCACCGCGACTGCGGCGTGTAAGCCGCGGACCGCCATCAGGAGTACCTCGCGTTCCTGCGGCAGGTCGCCCGGGTCTACCCCGATGCGGAACTACACCTGGTGATGGACAACTACGCCACCCACAACACCGCCGGGATCCGTGACTGGCTCGCCGCGAACGCGCGGATCCACGTCCACTTCACGCGGACCTCCGGGTCGTGGCTCAACCTCGTCGAGGTCTGGTTCGGCAACATCGAACCCCAGGCGATCCACCGCGGCAGCTTCGGCTCGGTCAAGGACCTCAACACCAAGATCGGCGCCTTCATCGACGGCTGGAACGACCGCTGTTCGGCATTCGCTTGGACCAAGACCGCCGAGGAAGTCCTCAAGAAAGCCAACCGTCAGACAACTTCAAACACGGGCCACTAGACCGCCCCTAGCCGCCGAGGTCGCGCGCCCGCTCTGCGTGGGCTACTGGCTTGCCCTCGCCTCGCTCATGCAGGAAGCGCACGCCTTGGGTCGCGATGTCGCCTGCGCCACCTGCGCCATCGTGGGTCGGTTATCGAGGCCGATGTGACGACGATCTTGGGCGAAACCAGGATCAGTCGGTGGAGAGGCTGTGCCTGTTACCAGCCGAGCCCGGTGGCAGTGTCGGCGGGAGGGGTGGCTTCGCCAGCGGCCTGGGCGAAGGTATTCAGCGCGGTGACGACGCCCTGGCGACTTTCCAGTGGCATGGCGGCGACGATGGCTGCGATCTCGACTCGCCGTCTCGCGGTGACCTCGCGAACCAGCCGGGCGCCCTGCGGGGTCAGGGCGATGAGCACCTCCCGACGGTCAGCCTTGTTCTCCTGGCGGGTGACCAGGTCTGCAGTGATGAGCCGGTCGACCATACGCAGCGCGGTGGAGGGGGTGACGCCGAGCCGTTCCGCCAGCTGGTTGAGTCGGGTATCACCGTGGCCCTCCAGGACGACAAGGGAGCGGAACTGGGTGATCGTGACCGCTTCCCCGACGCGCGCCAGGGACCGGGCGGAAACGCCGACAAGTGCTCGTGAGGCCGTCAGCAGGGCCGAGACCAGCTCGTCGGCGTCGCCGTCGCCCGACTTGTCCGAGTCAATGACGGGCGCTGGTGTCCTTGTCATGGGTACCCTCCGCGGATTTCATAAGTGATAGCAATTGTTGCATACTACAAGTTATGAGTCACCTCTTGTCACCTCCCGGGACGCCGTCACTGGTCCGTCGAGCCCCCCAGGTCGCTACCATCGCGCTCCAGCACGGCCGTGCCAGAATCCTCACGGAACTGCGGTCGTCGAACTCGGGCCTGCTGCTGCTCGCCGTGCTCGTCGGTCTGGGAGCCGGCGGCGGCGCGATCGTCTTCCGCTGGCTGATCAAGACGTTCACCCTCCTGCTGTCCGGCCATGCCGACTACTCGCTGGCCGGCCACGCCGCCCACCCGAGCCTGCCCGGTCTTGGGCCATGGTTCGTGATCGGGGCGCCGGTGGCCGCCGGGCTGCTGTACGGGCCGCTCGTGCACTTCTTCGCGCGCGAGGCACGTGGACCCGGTGTGCCGGAGGTGATGTTAGCCGTGGCCCGCCGCGGCGGGCGGATCAAGCCGCAGGTCGCCGCCGTCAAGGCTCTGGCCTCAGCCCTGTGTATCGGCGGAGGCGGGTCGGTCGGCCGTGAGGGCCCGATCGTGCAGATTGGCTCCGCGCTCGGGTCCACCCTCGGGCGGGTGGTGCGGGTCAGCGAGCCACGGATGCGCCTGCTCGTGGCCTGTGGTGCGGCCGGGGGAATCGCGGCGACCTTCAACGCCCCGCTTGCCGGTGTCTTCTTCGCGATGGAGCTCATCCTGGTGAACTTCGAGGTCCGCTCGTTCGGGATGATCGTGCTCGCGTCGGTAACCGCCAGCGTCGTCGGGCGCGCCGCGATGGGCAGCGCACCCTTCCTGGACCTGCCGAACTTCACCGTCGGCCACCTTTGGGAGTACGGCCTGTTCGCCATCCTCGGACTGCTCGGAGGCGTTGCCGGAGTGCTGTTCACCCGGGTCCTGTACGCCATCGAGGACTTCTGTGACCGGCTCTGGCACGGACCGGAGTGGCTACGCCCCGCCGCCGGTGGGGTCCTGCTGGGCCTGCTGCTCCTGGTCCTGCCGCAGATGTACGGCGTGGGTTACCCGGTGCTGGCCGCCGGAGTCGCCGGCAAGTACACCATCGTCTTCCTGCTCGTGCTTCTGGTCGCCAAGATGTTCGCCACCAGCCTGACCATTGGCATCGGCGGCTCGGGTGGGGTGTTCGCCCCGAGCCTGTTCATCGGGGCCATGCTCGGATCGGCCTTCGGCGAGATCATGCACATCCTGGTACCGGCGATCGCCGGCCCGGTCGGTGCCTATGGCCTGATCGGGATGGGCGCAGTCTTTGCCGGAGCGGCCCGCGCGCCTATCACCGCGGTCATCATCATGTTCGAGCTGACCGGTGAGTACACGATCATCCTGCCGTTGATGTCAGCCATCGTCCTGGCCACCTTCATCAGCCAACGAATCGCCCCCCGCGACACCATCTATACCCTCAAGCTGCGCCGCCGCGGCGTGGACCTGACCTCCCCGGCCCAGACCAGCCCCCGCGCTGAGGCGATCCCCATCTCGGCGGTCATGCTCACAGTGCCCACCGCGTTGCGTGAGAACGACAGCCTGCTGACGGCGGCCCGGTCGTTGGCCCATGCTCCTCAGGGCATCCTTCCCGTTGTCGACGCCCACGGCGCCTACTGCGGAACAGTCAGCGCCCACGCCGTCGCAGAGGCCCTGGCTGATGGTGAGCACGACGGCGCCCATATCGCCGAGATCACCGACCTCCCCGCGGCGCTGCGCTCGGTCGACCCCCTGGCCCTCGCTCTGCAAGTCCTCGACGACGCGGGCGGCGCGGTGCCCGTGCTAGACCCAGACGGGCGACAGATTGTCGGATGGATCACCCACCAGGCCGCGCTGGGCGCCCTACGCCCTGCGCAGACACCGGCACCGGCGCGCGGGGCCGCCCCGATCGGATGACGAGCCATACGGACGTCCGTCAATGTGAGTGAGCCCCGATGGGACGAACGGTCAGCGGAGCGTCGAACGTGAGCCCGCGACGTCGCGGGCCTCGTCCGCGTCAGGTCCTATCCGCTTTCGCCGCCCGCGTTGCCGGTGGTACCTGCGGCGACGTCTAACAGGCGGTACTTCTCTGCGGCCTCCCGTGCGACCGAAGCGTCGATCTCGCCCCGCTTGGCCAGCATCTGCAATGCCCGCACGACCACGGACGGACCGTCGATGTGGAAGTACCGACGGGCGGCGGCACGGGTGTCGGAGAAGCCGAAGCCGTCGGCGCCCAGTGAGATGAAGTCCCCCGGCACCCACTGCGCGATCTGGTCCTGGACGGCCCGCATGTAGTCCGAGACCGCGAGCACCGGCCCCTCGGCGTCGGCCAGCTACTGGGTGACCCAGGGGACCCGCCTCTCCTTGCCGGGGTCGAGGAACTCCAGCACGTCGCAGGCCAGCCC
>JBBQUB010000167.1:0-6335 GCA_038212865.1 Actinomycetales bacterium | reverse complement strand
GGCGTTGCCTGCGAAGATGTCGCCCATCGCCAGCTTGTAGTCGCCGGCGCGTGCGGCCGTCAGTCCGGTGGACAGCTCGGGCAGGGAGGTAGCGGCGGCGAGCACGGTGCTGCCGAAGATCACCCCCGACAGCCCCAGGTCGCCGAAGAACTGCTCGCCGCTTCGTTCGATGGCCACGCCGGCGATGAGGGTGAGCAGGGCGGCGACTCCGAAAACGGTCGCCGCGCGTCTGGTGGTGACCCCGCTGTCGGTGGCCTTCTGTTCGGTGCTCTTGCGTCCGTGTCCGCGGGGCTTGGCCTGCCCGGCGGGGGCCTCACCGCTGTCGGCCCAGGGCAGTTTGCTGCCGGCGCCGCCGATGATCTTCAGGCTGACGACCCAGAGGATCAGGATGAGGACCGGGCCTGGGGTCAGTCGCGCGAAGATCAGCGTGTCGGGCAGCTGTGTCCCGGCCAGCACGACGAGCAGGATGGCGACGACCATCGCGGCTTCCAGGACGAGGGTCAGGCTTGCGGCCATGAACGTCAGCGGTCGTTTGGTTCGCACCCCGAACGCGTCGATAAGGGCTAGGACCACGGTCTGGATGGCGATGCCGCCCAGGATGTTGCCGACGGCGATCTCGATGTTTCCCGACGCTGCGGCGGCGACGGTGATCGCGATCTCCGGCAGGTTGGTGGCGATGCTCAGCAGGACCACGCCGCCCAAGGCGTTGCCCAGGTGGAGCCGCTCGGCCAGGACGTCTGTGTAGTCGGACAGCTTGATCCCCGCCGCCCAGATCACACCAGCAGAGACGAGAAATGCCGACAGGAGCGCCCACGACGGCAGTGCGCCCATCGATCAGTGCCGTTGAGTGGCGTTGCTGTGGCGCTGGCGCGAAGGGCCCGTGGCGGAGCCGGACAGCACACAGCCCAGGCCAATGCCGCCGCACACCAGCCAGCAGGAGTGCTCGACCAGGATTCTCACCGTATGCCGCGCTGAAGGGTGCCGCTGACGGGTGCCGCGCTGAAGGGTGGGCTCGGTGTCCATCGGACTTCTCCTCCTGAGCCGTATGACAAGGTCTGCTTGGTCCGCTCCCGGCACAATCCCGGGCCGCCTATGAACTTCGCTGACAGGATAGCCACAGGGTGTGCTCGACGCGATGACCTGGCCACCGCAATGACTGGTTGTTCTCGACCGTTAGCGATGGTATTGCAATGATTGTGTGAACGCAACTATTGCTAAGAGGTGACGTTCATGGATGCGTCAGCGCCCTCCCACCGGACCCCCTCCCACCGGAGCCCCTCCCGCCGCAGGCGCTGCGGGAGTACGCGGTGGATGCCGGCGTCCGCATCCCAGTCTCGGCGGCACCGGTGAGTGCGGCTGAGAGTTCTGCACCGCTGAGTCGTCTGCACCGCTGAGCGGCTTACTCGCCGAGCCCGAGCAGGTAGGCCTCGCCAGTGCCGTCGAGCTCGCCAGCGGCAGCGGCGAACGCGCCCAGAGCCCCGGCCATGGTCTTGCGCCGCGAGGGTGGCATCTGGTCCATGATCGCCTCGATCCCCTCGCGCCGGCGCTGCATCACGCCCTCGACCAGGCGGCGGCCCGCCGCGGTCAGGTCCAACCGCAGGAACCGCCGGTCATCCGGGTCATCACGGCGCAGCAGCAGCCCAGCGACCACCAGCCGCTCGCACGTGCGCGTGGCGTTGGAGGGGTGAACCCCGAGCGTCTGGGCGACCGCCCCGAGGTTCTGCGGGCCGTGGCTCGCGATCATCACCAGTACCCGCAGCTGCGGGAGCGTCACCACGTCTTCTACCTCCGCCACCGACCGTGCCACGACCGCGACCAGGACTCGGGAGGCGCGCATGACGGCGTCGACCTGCGCTGTGGTCTGGTTCCTGGTCTGCTGGGAGGTAGTCACCACGCAAGTATGAACTTTTTGCCTGCGCACACGCAAAAATTGCGCAACACGCGCTATCAAGCCGGTCACGAGGGTCTCCTGCCCGTGCGCGGGTCGGCCCGGGTGACATCACTGACGTGGACGTGTTGTCTCCTCGACGTGACCGGCAGCCTTCCGGGACACCGTGTCGATTCTTATCCAACCGCAACGTTTGCGCTAACACAAGCAGTGCGGCTGTGGAGGCCAGACGTGCATCGTCCGCGCAGGACTAGCTGCTGCGCTGGAGAAGGGTGAGCATGTCGTCGGCGTGCTCCTCCTCCTCGGCGAGGATCTCCTCGAACATGCGCCGGCTCGTGGGGTCGTCGTGGCCCAGCCAGGTAATGACCTCGGTGTAGGCGGCGATGACGATGCGTTCGGCGACGAGGTCCTCGGTGATCATGTCCCGCAGCGCTTCGGGGGTGTTGTACTCGGTCTGCGAGCGGGACATCAGGGTGTCGGGGTTCAGATCCGGGGTGCCGCCGAGCTGGTCGATCCGGTCGGCGATCCGGTCGGCGTGGACCTGCTCCTCGCTCGCGTGCTCGAGGAACTCCGCCGCGATCGGGTCGGCGTCCAGGCCCTGCGCGCCGTAATAGTGGGCCTTGTAGCGCAGCACGCAGACCAGCTCGGTGGCCAGTGAGGTGTTGAGCACCTCCAGGACCCTGGTGAGGTCCGCACCATACGCAGCGGTCACCGGTCCCTTGTCCATCTCCTTGCGCGCCTGCGCACGCAAGGTCGTCACGTCCGTCAGGAAAGGTGTGTCCGTCGCCTTGGACGCGCCGGGGGTGGTTCTCTTCTTCGCGGTCACGATCTGCTCCTTTGTTGCGGCAAGGGCCAGCGCATCTGCGGGTACTGGCCTTTCGGGTGGACAGGTTCAAGGGTGGGGTCCAGCGCTGCGCTTCCCCTCGAATCGTGCAGGCTTCTTCAATGATGGATGGTTGTGTTGGCCAGGGGCAAGGGTGGGCTTGCGCGGCGTCTGTGGGAGCAGCCGAGTGGTTTTGTGGGCCCGGTGACGACGGCCAGTCCAGGGGATTTGCCGCTTAGGCCATGTGGTCGTGCGACAGCCTCCAAGCCGCGCGGGTCGAAGGGGAGCAAGGCGTCCGCGATCTGCCAGCGACTGTCGTGTCGGATCAGCTTGCGCCGCGGGCCGAACCACGTCTTGGTCGAGGGAACGGTGAGCTGATCAGCGATGTCCGGGCGCAGCCCTGGCGGCTAGGTACTTCAGTTTCGGCGTGAACACCGACACGTCAAGGGCGTCGGGCAGGCGACAGGCATCCTTCGCACTTGGCGCCGCAACCTCGATGCGGGACGGGGCCCGGTCGGCCACGTTCAGTGCCCACGCGGCCGTTTGGAAGGTCAAACCACAGGCGATGTCACTGCGGACGAGGACCGAACGTAGCAATCGCATGTGCCCGCCGCAGTTGTAGGCGCCGGCTACCGCTGCCGGCGCGAACTCCCACACACCGCGTTGACCAGTCGGAACCACCGGACATGCTCACGCAGGCGGGTGGCAACAGCTCGTGTAGCGGTACGGACACCGGATACGTGGACCAGCTCGTCGAGCCGCGCGGTGTGGTGACCAGGTCCGCTTGGTATAGCTCTAACTGCTCCAGCACGGGCGCCAATGAAGATGCGCAGTCGCTCCTCCATGTGGCGCAGTGTGTCGCCATTGCTCACCCTGCGGCGCCGAAGCGATCGCGAGATGTGGCTTGCAGGGCGGTGACATCGGCGAAAGACTCGTCGTGGCGAGTCAACCTACGCCTCCTCTGTGAGTGGCACGTGGGTCGACTCTGGTCCCGGGGTTCGGGTGATGGGAGTCACCCCTACATGGCCTAGACGAATGTTGAGTGCGTTCACGCTGAGCGCCAGGGCGGGGTGGTCCCCGAAGCTTGGAAAACGAACGTCCCACACTTCGCGGCCCAGAGTTATCGACTGATCTCGGTGAGTGCTGCGGCCATCTGTTCAGGGCTTTGGCCACCGGTCCTTGTCGCACGCAGGATGCCTGCCTTGTCGATGAAGAAGTGGGCTGGGATCCCGTAGACCCGGTATGCCGAGGCGATCCGGGTGTCCGGGTCGGCGATCTTGGGGAACGTCAGCCCGGTGCGGTCGGCGTAGTCCTTGACCGTGGCGGAGTCCTCGCGGATCCAGATTGACAGGACGACGACGCCCTCGGGCTCGAACTTCTTGTAGGCGGCCTGGACGTCCGGCGCCTCCGCCTTACAGGCCGCGCACCAGGTGGCGCCGAAGGTCAGCCACACCGGATGACCTTTGTACGAGCTCAGCGAGACCTTCGTGCCGTCCACGGTCGTCGCGGTGAAGTCCTGGGCGGGAGTGCCGATCTTTGGTGGCGCACCCTCGGTGGGCCCGGACAGGGAGATGGCCTGCAGACCCGAAGCGGCGCTCGCAGGGCGGTCCATCATGTAGGCGCCCACGATGACGATCGTGGCCGTGACACCCAGGACGAGCAGGGTGCCGCCTCGACTTTCCCGGATGCGCTGCTGCCAGCCCTTCGGCTTCGTGACCGTCGGTAGTGGACTCATGGTGAAGTCTTCTCTCTCGTTCGTTGATATGGCCGCGCCGTCCCCGGTGCGTGGTGACGTTGTCTACTTCGCGTAGCTGTGCAGCCCGCCGAAGAAGAGGTTTCCGAAGAAGGTGAGCAGCACTGACGCGAACCCGACGACCAGAAGCCAGGCGGCGCGGCGTCCGACCCAGCCTCTGGCCACCCTTGCGTGCAGGTAGGCGCCGTAGATGAGCCAGGTGAGCAGGGAGGCTGTCTCCTTGGGATCCCAGCTCCAGTAGCTGCCCCACGCGATTTCGGCCCAGACCGCGCCCAGGACGACCGTCATGGTCAGCAGGGGGAACCCGATGATGACTGCGCGGTAGCCGATCTCGTCCAGAAGCTCAAGTTTGGGCCATCCTGGTCGGCCCTCTTCGGGCTGGGTCAGGTAGAGCACGGCGGCGGCGAAGGAGATCGAGAACGCGCCGTAGGCCACGATCGCCACGGCGACGTGGATGGTCAGCAGCAGGTTGTTCTGCAGGGCGGGCACCAGGGGGTTGGCGGTGGCGCCCACCGTCAGGGCGTAGAGCAGCATTCCGCCAGCGATCGGAAGGATCAGCAGGGCGATGGTGCGGACGTGGTAGCGGTGCTCGAAGTAGACGTAGGCCGCGACCATGCCCCAGGCGAAGGCGACTGAGAACTCGTACTGGTTGGTGAAGGGTCCGTGCCCGACCGCGATGGTTCGCAGGACCAGGCAGGCGGTGAGGAAGACCAGGGCCAGGCGGGTGAGGTAGGTGCCGTAGAGCGCCAGCGTTCGCGGTGGTACTGCGACCCCACCTGTAGAGGTCCCGTCGCCTTCAGCCCCCCGGCCAGCGGCGTAGCCCGCGCCACCTCTGGGGGTCCCACCGGCTTGCGCCATAACCGGCGCACGAGCAACTGACCGACCCAGCGTGAGGACCAGGATGTAGCAGAGCAAGGCAAGGACAACCAGGATGAGGCCAGCGATCAGGCTGTACTGCGAAAGCTCAAGCATCGTTGCGCTCCGCCCATTCGATGGTGTCCGACGGGACTGCCGCGAGCTGGATGTCGGTGATGATCTGGTGGAACTGTGGTTTGAACGCGAGGTCGCGCTTGATCGTGGAAGCACACTGGACCTCGCTGCCGCCAGTTGTCTTGCGGATCCGCACCCATACACGGCGGTGCGGGAAGAAGAAGACCATGAAGAGCCCGAGCACCAGCAGCGTCGAGCCGACCCAGACAAAGGGCGCGCCGGGGTCGTGGGCCACGATCAGTCCGGTGAACTGGCGGGTGCGTTCGAAGGTATAGGTCAGGCCGGCGATCGTCGTTGGCGTGCCCTGGTCCACGACCTGGGTGCTGACGGGTTCTGTCTTTCCCGCCTGGTCGACCTCGAGCTGCAGCTGACCGGCTTTGATGTTCGGGTCGACCTGGCCGGAGGCAACATCGACGACGTAGACGGTCAGGCCCTTGCCCTTGATGTCGAACTTGCCGATGCTGTGGGTGCCGTCCTTGGACTGGAACTGCAGCGCGGCGGCGCCATGGTAGAGGGTCTTGCCGGCTCCGTCGGTGACCTTCACGGCCGCGGCCTCGCCGAAGAACGACTGGAAGAACGAGACGCCGCCGGCCTTCAACGGGTGGTTGACCCTGATCGTCTGCCTGTCGACCTGGGCTCCGTTCTTATAGAGGATGAGGTCGCTCGCGTAGTCACTGGGAGAGCCGTCCTCGTAGTAGGCGTCGTTGAAGGACACGGCCTTGACCGACAGCCCGGTCCCGTTCCCGACCTCGACTGTGGAGCCGACCGGAACGACCAGTCCGGTGTTCTTGAAGCCGGTGGTCGCACTGAGGAAGAAACCCAACAGGATGATGACGAAGCTCAGGTGGGCCACGACGGTTCCGAAGGGACCCCAGCGGAAC
>JBBQUB010000166.1:0-6380 GCA_038212865.1 Actinomycetales bacterium | reverse complement strand
ACGCTCTGAACCGACTTGGGCCGTGACCAGCCGCTTAGTCACTCGTGTCCGTTTCGTACCACGCGACACAAGTTTTCCGTGTGATTTTCGCCGGCCTGTCCTATCGTTATTGATGAGCGCGGCGTCCGCCGTTCTCGGGTGTAACGCCCTCAGGTCGGGCCCGTAAGACGCGGGCAAAGGAGGAACGATCTCGGATGCAGACGATTCTTATGGCCGTTGTGGCGGGCATCATCATTGGCCCGTTGGCCCGTTTGGCACTGCCAGGCAGGCAGAACATCTCTTTGATCATGACCGTGATCCTTGGCGCCGTCGGTGCGCTCGCTGGCTCCGCGATCTTCCGCGCGCTCAGCAACAGGAGCGACACCGCGGGCATCGACTGGATGGCCTTCTTCATCGGCGTCGTCGTCGCTGCGGTGGCAATCTTGGTCTACACCACGATGACGAGCCGTAGGGGACGGACCATAGCCTGACGACCGGCAGTCAGCCGGCCGACGCACACGGCATACAGCCCAGACGCACACGGCATACAGGTGAAGGGGCCTCGTCCGATCCGGACGGGGCCCCTTTCACTCGTTGAGGGTCCGTATGGCCGTGGCCGGCTCAGGCGTTCAGGCCCAGCTGCCCCATTCGCCGCGTGTGCTCGTCGGTGAGCCGCACGAACATCCGGCCGAGCTCGGCCAGGTCCGCGCCAGGGCGATCGTGTCCGCCGACGAGCAGGCTGGCCAGGGCATCGCGTTCGACAGCCACGCGCTGCGACTGGGACAGAGCCTCACCGACCAGGCGACGACCCCACAGCGCGAGGCGTCCGCCCGCCGAGGGATCGAGCTTGATGGCCTCCCGGACCGTCCTGACCGCGAACTCTGCCTGGCCCACGTCCTGCAGCACTGAGCGAACCAGCGTTTGAGTCGAAGGATCGACATAGGCCGAGATCTCGATATAGAAGTCCGTCGCGATGCCATCGCCCACATATGCCTTGACCAAGCCCTCGAGCCAGCTTCCGGGCTTGGTGCGGTCGTGGAACTGGTCGATCGGCCCGATGAAGGGCGCCATCGCCGCGTCGGGGTCCACGCCCATCTCGCTGAGCCGGCCGGTCAACACCTCGTAGTGATGGAACTCGGCCACAGCAACGCGCGCTAGAGCGGCCTTCGCCGGTTGGTTCGGGGCCATGTCGGCATCGGCAGCCAGCCGCGAGAACGCCGTCAGCTCACCGTAGGCCAGGGCTCCCAGAAGGTCGACGACCGCAGCGCGATAACCGGGGTCGGCAGACAACGGATCCTCCTCAGCTGCACCACGGTTCTCGACCTCACCGGCCTCGCCGTCTGGGCTATCGGCGAAATTTATCGGCTGCTCAAGGTCGTCCATGAACGCACACAGTAATGCTCACCGGTAGACTCGGTGGTGACATCGGTGCCCGGTCGGCACGAATCAGCAGCCAGACGGACTTGGTTGCACCCGCGAAGAACTCCGATCGGCCCGCTTTGCATCGCGGCCCGCATCCTCCGAAACCTTCGGACACCCGTGTGGCTCGCGCCGATCGAGAGAACTTCATGAGGACCCAGGAAAACACCACAGAGCCTGACCCTGCCGAGACCGCAGCCGCTCGCGCGAAAGCCGAGCAGCCGGTTGTCGAGCCGACTTTTGCCGACTTCGACGTCCACCCAGACATCGTGGCCTCGCTGGCGGCCGAGGGCATCATCCACCCCTTCCCGATCCAGTCCATGACGTTGGCGGTTGCGCTGGGTGGCCACGACATCATCGGCCAGGCAAAGACCGGCACCGGCAAGACGCTCGGTTTCGGCATACCCATGATCCAGCGGGTCATCAGCCCCAAGGATGACGCGTTTGCGACCCTGAAGACGGCAGGCAAGCCGCAGGCCCTCGCGGTCGCACCCACCCGCGAGCTCGCCGTTCAGGTCTCGAGTGACCTGCAGCGCACCGGCAAGGGCCGTGGCGTCCGAGTCCTCACGATCTACGGCGGGCGCGCATTCGAGCCACAGATCTCTGCGCTTCAGCGCGGTGTCGAGATCGTTGTCGGCACGCCGGGAAGGCTGATCGACCTCGCCAAGCAGGGACACCTCGACCTTTCCTACGTCAAGAGCGTCGTGCTCGATGAGGCCGACGAGATGCTCGACCTCGGCTTCCTTCCGGATATCGAGAAGCTGCTCGCGATGACCCCGGCCAGCCGCCAGACGATGCTCTTCTCAGCCACGATGCCAGGCGCCATCGTCGCGCTGGCCCGTCGCTACATGACCCAGCCCACCCACATCCGGGCGATGGGCGAGGAGCAGGACGGCCATACCGTCAAAGCGGTCGAGCAGTTCGTCTACCGCGCCCACGCGATGGACAAGGTCGAGATGCTGGCCCGCATGCTCCAGGCCAAGGACCGCGGACTGACGCTCATCTTCAGCCGGACCAAGCGCACCGCTGCCAAGGTCGCCGACGACCTCGCGGAGCGGGGCTTCGCCGCCGCAGCCATCCACGGGGACCTCGGCCAGGGTGCTCGTGAGCAGGCTCTGCGAGCCTTCCGCAACGGCAAGATCGACGTCCTGGTCGCCACCGACGTAGCGGCCCGCGGAATCGACGTCGACAACGTGACGCATGTCATCAACTACCAGTGCCCCGAGGACGACAAGACCTACCTGCACCGCATCGGCCGCACCGCTCGCGCGGGCAACACCGGTGTTGCCGTCACCTTCGTCGACTGGGACGACCTGCACCGCTGGACGATGATCAACAAGGCCCTCGACCTCGGCATCCCTAAGGCGCAGGAGACCTATTCCTCGTCCGAGCACTTCTTTACCCAGATGAACATCCCCACGAACGCGACCGGTCGGCTCCCCAAGTCCAATCGGACCCGCGAAGGCCTTGCTGCCGAGAAGGTCGAGGATCTTGGCGAAACAGGCAAGAACTCCAGGGGTGGAGCACCCGATCGTGGCCGTTCGTCGGCCGGTCGAAGCGGCGGCGGTCGCTCCGGTGGACCGACATCCCGCGGCACGCGCTCTGCCGAAGGTCGAGAGCGTCAGTCTGCCGATCGACCTAAGAACGCCGATCACCCGAACGGCACCAAGGGCGACGACGCCAAGCCGCGCCGTAGCCGCACTCGTCGTCGCACCCGTGGTGGACAACTCGACACCGCCGCGCCGAAGACTGCCACCAGTCCGGGAAACGACTCGGCTCAGGCAGCACGTTCGCGGGCTTGACCCTCACTCCTACCGAGCAGTCCGGCCAGTCCTCCAGGAACCGGCAGGACTGCTCGATCGGACCGGTCAGAGCTGCGGCAGGAGGCTTTTCGCGACGTCACGGTAGGCCTGAGCGCCCTTGGACCTTCGCGACGTAGTGAGGATCGAACGACCCACCGCCGGCGCTTCGGCGAACCGCACGGTCTTGGGGATCGGCGGGCTGAGCACCGGCAGTCCGTAGCGGTCGCCCACGTCGGCCAGCACTGCCCGCGCATGGTTGCTGCGGCCGTCGAACATGGTGGGCAGAATGCCAAACACCTCAAGGTCGGGATTGAGGATCGCCCTGACGTCGGTCACTGTGTCGAGCAGCTGTCCGACGCCGCGGTGGCTGAGCATCTCGCACGGCATCGGGATGATCAACCCCTGCGCTGCGGTCAGCGCATTGAGAGTCAGCACGCCCAGGGAAGGCGCGCAGTCCAACAGGACCACGTCGTAGTCGGCTCTCACCGGCTCCAACACTGAACGAAGCACGTATTCGCGACCGGGCCGCGGCAGCAGCTGTGCCTCGACCCCCGCCAGCTCGATGACGCTCGGGATCAGGTCGACGCCATCAGCGCAGGTCATGATCGCGTCCCGTGCCGAGACACGACGCCCCACGAGCACCTCGTTGATACTCATCTCGACTTCGTCCGGGTCGACACCGAGGCTGAAGGTCAGGCAGGCCTGCGCATCGAGGTCGACGAGCAGCACCCGCTTGCCAAGCTCGGCAAAGGCTGCCCCCAGCGAGGCGACCGACGTCGTCTTAGCCACCCCACCCTTCTGGTTGGCCACGGCCACGATCGTCGCCAAGCGCGTCACCGACGGTTCAGGGTGGTCGCGGTTCTTGTCCTGCTTGAGGTTTCGCGTGCTCTGGGTCACTGGTGACGCCTCCGAAGACTTGGGGTCGGGCACAGTCTGTCAGCGTGGCAATATGCCCGGAACCACCACCAGGTGTTGCCCGCAAAAGTGTGGAAACTCACACCTGCCGGAGGCTGCGAGGCGCCGCTGGCAGCTGGATTCGACACCCGCCGGTCAGTTGGTCCGCTCATCGGCCGGGCGACCGTCGGCCTCGAGCCCCGCCCAGTCGGACTTCTCTGGCCCGACCTGCTGACCCTCGGGGCAATGCGCCCGGAAGTCACACCATGCACAGATTGGTGAGACCCGAGGTGCGAACAGGGGCGACTCGACCCCTAGCTCTAGGTAGCCCGCATCGGCCCTGCGCAGGTCTGAGGCGATCGACTCTGCCTCCGCGACCTTGCGCGCCAAGGTCTGCGGCGTGTGCTCGTGCGCGAGGACCTTTCCGGTCGGTAGGTGGTGCAGCTCGACCCGCGAGCAGGACCGACGGAAGATGCCTGCCACGGCGACGGCATAGAGGGCCATGGGCAGTGAGGTGCGCGCGTCGTCGTCCGTGAGCGGCGCCCGTCCGGTCTTGTAGTCGACCACCACCAACTGCCCGTCGCGGTCATCCAGCCGGTCCAGTCGGCCGGTCACGGCGAGCGTGTCGGTGTGCAGGGAGACGGTGCGCTCGACGCCCAGCGGCTGTTGCTCTCGGTCGATACCCCGCAGGTATGCCGTCACTCGCGCCGTCGTGCGAGCTCGCCACTGCGCGGACTGGTCTGGGTCGCGGAAGCCGATGTCGATCCACGACTGCCGCACCAGACGCTCCACCGACGTCGGCGTGCGTTCGATCGGCGCGAGATCCCAGAAATCACGCAGCACATTGTGGGTGGCGACCCCGACCGAGGTATGCGCCCGTCGCGGCCGGACCGCGGGCTTGGGACGGTCGAGGTACTGCAGGCGGTAACGGCGAGGGCAGTCGAGCCAGGCCAGCAGCTTGCTCGGGCTCGCGGAGTAGAGCCTTCGCGGCATACCGCTGAACGTCTGTTGCACGGGCACCTCACTCACTCAGCGAGGCTAACTGGCAGTGGTGACAAAGGCCCGAACGCTGTCGGCGAGCATGTGCACGGCCGACAACGGCCCCGATCGGGTTCATGATCACCATCAGCGACACGACCACCGAGCCGAAGAGCTGCAGGTCGAAGACCGAGCTCACGGACGCAGCACCTCCACCCCCGTCGCCAGATCCTCGATCCGTTGCAGGACACGGAGATCGGTCGTGTTCTCGCCGAGCCGATTTGGTTTGCCGGCGCCGTGATAGTCCGAGGAGCCCGTGACGAACAGGCCCAACGACGCGGCCAGATCGAGTCCGTGGCGCACCTGCTTGGCGTCGTGGTCGCGATGGTGCACCTCCAGGCCCGCCATCCCCGCAGCCGCCATGGACTCGATGACCGAGTCCGGGGCGACCCGCCCACGCTTGCTCGCGAACGGATGGGCCATGACCGCGACACCCCCGGCCTCAGCCACCAGGCGCACCGCCCGCACCGGATCGGGCGCGTGGTGCGAGGCGTAATAAGGGGAGCCGTCATACAGGTAGTCCGCGAAGGCGTCCTCCCGAGAGAGCACGATCCCCTTTGCCACCAACGCATCTGCGATGTGCGGACGCCCGATGGTGGCTCCCGGTTCAATGTGCTGCAGAACGTCGTCCCAGTGCAGCGGCAGATCTCGCGACAAGAGATCGACAATTCGTCGGGCCCGGGTCTGGCGGCTCTCCCTCGACCGCACCAGCTCCTGGACTAAGCCTGGCGCCGTGGGGTCCAAGAGGTATCCCAACAAGTGGATGCTGATCCCCTGGTGCTGGCAGGAGATCTCGATCCCGCGAACAAGAGAAATCCCGTGATGGGCGGCGCTGGCGGCTGCCTCGTCCCAGCCCGTAGCCGTGTCGTGGTCGGTCAGTGCGACGACATCCAGATGAGCCTCAGCGGCAGATGACATGACGTCGGCCGGCGACTGGGTGCCGTCACTGGCCGTGGAATGGGTGTGGAGGTCGATGCGCACGGCCCAAGGCTAGGGCAGAGCGGACAAACCAGCTCAATTCTGCGACTGCCGAGGCAACCTTCTGGCCGTCATCTACGTGGATGAGAGTATGAGCACGACGGGGGTGGCCCATGAGACCTGCTAAGGCGGAGCGCGACGCATCGTTCGCAGCCTTCATGGACCAGGCCGGGCCAGCGCTGCTGCGGACCGCATGGTTCCTCACCGGCGACGCCGACCACGCCCAGGAGCTGACCCAGGCTGCCTTCGTCAAGACCTACGTGGCCTGGC
>JBBQUB010000165.1:0-6390 GCA_038212865.1 Actinomycetales bacterium | reverse complement strand
TTCGGCCGAGATCGTCACGGTGGTCACGTGGGCGCCGCGCTGCGCAGCCCGGATGGCGAGTGCTCCCCACCCGGTGCCGATCTCCAGGAGGCGCGTCCCATCCTCTACTCCTGCATAGTCCAGGACCCCGTCGATCTTGCGGAGCTGTGCCTCTTCGAGCTTCGTTGCTGTTGCTGCGGATTGGCTCTCGTCGAACCATGCCGCCGAGTAGCTCATCGTGGGATCGAGGAAGGCTGCGAACAGGTCGTTGCTGAGGTCGTAGTGGGCGCTGATGTTGTCGCGTGACCCGTCCAGGGTGTTCTCGTGGTTGGTCGGGATCCGCTTGTCAACAATTGTCCTCAGTCGCTGCAGCGGCTCGGGAACTAGCGTGGCGAGTCTGGCCGAGAACGGGGTGAGGAGGTCGGCCAGGTCGGTGCCATGCCCTGCCCGCCAGTCGCCGGCCATGTAGGCCTCACCGAAGCCGATCTTGGTGTCACGGCCGAGCCTTGCGAAGAAGGCGCCCGGGCGGACCACGTCGAACGCGGGGGAGTCGTGGGCACCGCCGCCGACGATCGCACCACTGGGATAGGTGGCCCGCACGGGGATCTGGTCGACGGCGTGCTCGAAGATCAGCCGCGCGACGGTGGCGGCCACTCGAGCCCGCGGTGGGTGGGTGATGGAGGGCCACCTGACGGCAGCGGAGACGGTCATCTCAGACCCCTTCCTGTGGTTGATGGTGCGGACGGCGGACGGCGGGCAGGCGACGTAGCCAGAGCCAGATGCCGTGCATCCGGATCAGCGCCGAAACCTGTTGCGGCATCAGGGGTTTGCGGATCAGCTGGCCGACCAGCGCCGATGTGGTTGCCGGCGATGGGCGACCGCGAAAGGTTGCGGTGAAGGCCGCTGATCCCTCCCTGTGCAGAGTGACCGTGCTGGACACGACCTGGTGCGACAGCTCGAACCGCATCTCGTAGTGACCGCTCACGTCGAAGAAGGGCGAGACGTGAAACGCCTTGTCGGCTGTGGAGACGCCCCTCGCGTCCGGGCGCAGGAGATAGACGTGCCGTTCGCCATAGGTGTTGTGGACCTCGGCGACGATGCAGACCAGCGCGCCGCCCGCATCGAAGCACCAGAAGACCGAGAGCGGATCGAAGACATGGCCGAGGACCCGGGCGTTGGCCAGCATGACGATCCTGCTCGACGCATCGAGGTCGATGCCCTTGTCGGAGAGGTAGCGCTCGACGTTCGCCTTGATCGAAAGGGTGGGGTCGCCGAGGTGGTCCCGAGCGCTGAAGCTGCTGAATGGCTTGAGGTACCAAGGCTGTTCAGGCAACGCGTCCAGGTCGACCAGCCACTGGTAGACGCCATGGCGGAACCCGTGCCGCACCGGTCCGCTGCGGTGGTGCATGACCCGTCCGGCCACGAGCGCCGGCAGGGTGGGCACGTCCGGAAGTGCCGGAGCGGTGCACGTGGCAGTGAGAGGGACTGTCGTCACCAGGTCACCCCGAAGTGCCGGGCGGCCTCGACGCCGGAGCGGCATCCGTCCTCATGAAATCCCCAGCCGTGGTAGGCGCCGGCGTAGACGGTCCGGTCCGTGGCGAGGGTGGGCAGGCCTGACTGCGCGGCGACCGCTTCGTGCGTGTAGATCGGGTGCTCATAGTCCATGACCGCGAGCACAGCGTCGGGGTTGATGCGTTCGCGCGCGTTGAGCGTGACGAGATAGTCCTGCGGGGAGTCATGTCCCTGCAGGCGGTTCATCCAGTAGGACACGACCGGTGGCTCGTCCGGCGAGGTGCACGAGGACATCCGGTAGTTCCAGGACGAGCGTGCCTGCGTGGCCTCCGGCAGCAGCGAGGAGTCGGTGTGCAGAACGGTCTCGTTGCTCGAGTAGCCGAACGACTTGAGGGTCTGCACCTCCTGGTCGCTGGGGTCGGTCAGCAAGCTGAGCGCCTGGTCCGCATGGGTCGCGATGACGACGCGGTCGAACCTGGCGCTTCGTCCCGAAGCGCCGTAGGTGATGGCGACCCCGTCGGGTCGGCGGGTGACGTCGGTGACGCCGGCCGCCCTGCGCACGTCCGGCAGCCTGGCGCCAAGACGCTCGACATAAGTACGCGAGCCGCCGACGACGGTGTACCACTGGGGCGACCCGGTGACGCGAAGCATGCCGTGGTGGTCCAGGAACCGGAAAAGGTACCTCGCCGGGTACTGCAGCGCGACCTCTCGCCCCGAGGACCATACGCAGGACACCACTGGCACCGCGTAGTGGGCTATGAAGTGCTTGGAGAATCCCTCGCGCTGCAGGAACTGGCCGTAGGTCGTGGTGTCGTCGTCGTCGCCCGCTTGCAGGAACGCTGTGGCCCGGCGATGGAAACGCTTCACCTGCAGGAGCATTCGCACGAACTTGGGGTCGAGCAGGCGGAGCGGCTGGGCGAGCAGGCCGCGCAGACCCCGTCCGCCGGCATACTCAAGCCCGCAGCCATCGCACCGCACGCTCATGCTCATCTCGGTCGGTTGCACCTCGACCTCGATCTCGGCGAAGAGCTTGCGCAGCCATGGGTAGGTCCGGTCGTTGTGGACGATGAACCCGCTGTCGACAGCGTGCTCGCTGCCGTCGGAGGCGGTGAGGTCGTGGGTGTGGGCGTGGCCGCCGAGACGGTCGTCCGCCTCGAAGAGGGTGACGTCGTGCGAGCGGTTCAACAGGTAGGCCGCAGTGAGTCCCGCGACCCCGGAGCCGATGACGGCCACGGAGGGTCGGGCAGGCGTCAGCGTGGGCGCCTCGCGAGCAAGCTTCATCGTGTCTCCCTGGCCTCAGGCCTGTCCGTTGCCCACCAGCTCGAGCAGCTTCCGTTTACTGTCCTTCGGTGCGCCGCGCCCAGCGGATTGGTGTCTAAGGTTTGTCTAAGCAGGACGATACGGAAGGGGTGAATACGTGTCAAGTGTTTGTCAAATGTTGGTAGAGTGTCCGCATGGACCACGAGAAGGCGTCCGCTCTGCTGCGGATCGGTGAGCTGAGCCGTCGAGTCGGCGTCAGCGAGCATGTTCTGCGAGCTTGGGAGAGCCGGTACGGGCTGCTGGAGCCGGCACGATCGGCGGGTGGCTACCGGTTGTACTCCGAGGACGACCAGAACCGGGTCCGTCGGATGCAGGCGCACCTTGCCGACGGCCTGGCAGCCGCCCAGGCAGCGCGTGCGGCCCTCGCTGACCCACATCCTCGAAGCCTCGCCACCGACGATGACGGGCCTCCTCGCCCAGATCTGGTCGACTCCCCCGATGCCCTCCGAGAGGCCCTGGACGAGCTGGACGAACCGGGCGCCCAGGCGGTCCTGGATCGACTACTGACGGACTTCACCGTGGGGACCGTGCTCCGGGAGCGGCTGTTGCCCTACTTGTTCGAGCTAGGCGAAAGGTGGGAGCAGGGCAGCGTCAGCGTCGCTGAGGAGCATTTCGCCAGCCAGGTGGTCCGGGGGCGCCTCACGAGCCTGGCCCGGGAATGGGGAGACGGCCGTGGACCGTACGCTCTCCTGGCCTGCCCGCCCGGTGAGGAGCATGACCTGGCCCTCATCGCTTTCGGGATTGTCCTGCACCGGTGCGGCTGGCGGGTCGGGTACCTCGGCATCAACACGCCGATCCCGGATCTGATCCGGATGGCTCCCCACCTCAGGCCGAGCTTTATTGTCCTGGCTGCGACCACACCGGAGCGATTCACGGCGGTCGTTCCCGAGCTCTCCCAGCTGGCGGGCATGACACCGGTTGCCTTGGCCGGGGCGGGTGCGACCAAGGATCTTGCCCTGGCCATTGGTGCGCGGCTGCTCACGGGGGATCCGGTGACCGCGGCCGAGGACCTCGCGGGTTCATGAGGTGACCAGCGTCATGTGGTTCCGGCGAGACCTGAGGCTTGCTGACAACCCTGCGCTCATGTCGGCGCTCGCCGAAGCCGCAGCCGGCTCCGAAGCGAACAAGTGGGTCGTTCCACTCTTCGTGATCGACCCGGCACTGAGCCGCCCTGCAGGCCCGGTCCGACGCGCCTACCTCGAAGCGAGCCTGACCGACCTGGGGGCTCGTGTCGGGGGGCTGCAGCTGCGCCGCGGGGACCCCGTCCGGGAGGTCGTCGAAGTCGCCCGCGCCGCCGGCGCAGCTACTGTTCACATCGCCGAGGACTTCGGCCCACGCGGGCGGCAGCGCGACCTCGACGTCGAGGCGGCGCTTGCCCGCCATGACATCGAGCTGGTGCGCACCGGGTCGCCCTATGCCGTGCCGCCGGGTCGGGTCCTCAACAAGGCCGGCGGTCACTACCAGGTGTTCACGCCCTACTCCCGGGCATGGCGCGATCATGGCTGGCCCGCGCCACCGATGGCACCGCCCGCGGTCTCGTGGATGCGGCCGCTGGAGAGCCACCCGCTCGGTGACGAACTGGTCCCGGACAACCTTCGCCTTCCGGCGGCGGGGGAGTCGGCCGCATACCGACGCTGGCACGACTTCCTCGACAGGCGTCTGGGCGACTACGCGGCCACGCGAGACCGTGCTGATCTTGACGGCACCTCCCAGATGTCGGTGCACCTGAAGTGGGGCGAGATCCATCCCCGCACGATGCTGGCCGACCTCGCCCAGCTTCCCGGTGCCGGCGCCGCGACATACAGCACCCAGCTGGCCTGGCGTGAGTTCTATGCCGATGTGCTCTTCCGTAGCCCGCAGTCTGCCCGCGAGTACCTGTTGCCAGAGTTCGCGCGAATGAAGTATGACGAACCCGGCAGCCGCTTCACCGCGTGGTGCGACGGGCTGACCGGCTATCCCATCGTCGACGCGGGCATGCGCCAGCTACGGGCGGAAGGCTGGATGCACAACAGGATCCGGATGATCGTGGCCAGCTTCCTGGTCAAGGACCTGCACATCGAGTGGATTCACGGCGCCCGACATTTCATGAGATGGCTGGTAGATGGTGACCTCGCTTCCAACCAACACGGATGGCAGTGGGCAGCCGGCTGCGGCACCGACGCCGCGCCATACTTCCGGATCTTCAACCCCACCCTTCAGGGCAAGCGGTTTGACCCGGAGGGCGACTACGTTCGACGGTACGTTCGCGAGCTGCGGCAGGTGGACGCGAAGTCGATCCACGAACCGTGGACTCTCGATGGCGGACCACCATTGGGCTACCCCGCCCCGATCGTCGACCACGGCCGCGAACGCCAGGAGTCTTTGCACCGTCTGGAGATGCTGCGAGGGCAGTCATGGTGATGAACCGTCAGTCTTGCGTGGCCATGTGGATGGAGAAGCCGCGAATGTGACTCTCCACCCGGTCGGCAGCCTGCTCTTCCTGACCTGCTTCGATGGCGGCGAAGATCGCCTCGTGGTCGGCTCGTAGGCCGTCCAGGATGCGGGGCCAGCTGTGGGTGCCGATGTCTGGCATCGCGGTCATGGTGGCCAGGATCGGCATCCGCACCGACTCGCGGATCGCGCGCGTCACATCGGACATCAGGCGGTTGCCGCCAGCGTCGGCGAGCGCCACGTGGAAGTCGGTATCCCACTGGTTGAACGACTCACGGTCAACCTCCGGCCCATCCATGGCCAGCAGGGCTGCTCGCATCCGTTCGAGCTTCTCCGGCTTGGGGTTGCGACAGGCCAGGACGACGCTGGACCTCTCCAGCGCGACGCGCGTCTCGATGACGTCATCAAGGGGGAACGACCCCAAGGCGACGTGCAGTCGCAGGAGCCGAGTCAGGGCATCTCTGGGGACGCGGTCAATCGTGGTACCGGAGTCGGGACCTTTGCCGACCCGTGATCGGACGACTCCCTGTGCTTCGAGGATGCGCAGCGCTTCCCTGACGGCCGGACGGCTTACCCCGAGCATGGCTGCGAGCTCGCGCTCGGGCGGCAGCCGCTGGCCTGCACGAAGTGCCCCATTGACGATCTGCGTCTCGATCCGGTCAAGCACCAGCTCGTAGGTTCGGACGCGCGCAACGGGTGCCCACTCATCGGTCCGGCCGTTGGGCAAGGACTTCCCCGGGACGTCGGTCAGCCGCCTGGTCAGATCGGACATGTCGGCCATGCCTCTCCCAAGATCCATCAAAAGTTCGTTGCCGAAGACTCTAGACAGTGAAGAAACCTACCATTAAGGTCAACCCAAAGATTTGGTCCGACCATACGAAGGCATGACCCCTCAATTTCCCTTCCAAGAAGAGGTAACAGATGTATCGCCCAGTTCTTGATGCTGTGGGGGGATCGCTGTTTTTAACGGCGCTCTTGGCCATGCTTCCGCTGCTCACCTTGTTCGTGTTGCTGGGTGCGCTTCGGATGACTGCGTGGAAGGCGGCGCTGATCTCACTGGTGGTCTCCTTGGCTGTGGCTGTCTTGGCCTATTCGATGCCGGTGGGTCAGGCTTTGATGGCCACTACCGAAGGTGCTGCTTTCGGGTTC
>JBBQUB010000164.1:0-6476 GCA_038212865.1 Actinomycetales bacterium | reverse complement strand
AGCTCGGCCTCACCGCTGAGTCCTTCCACCGTGACGACCTCGCGTCCTTGGGCCTGGCCGGCGGCGACCAGACAGGAACAGGTCAGGACCCCGTCGAGATAGACGGTGCACGAGCCGCACTCGCCTTGCTCGCAGGCATTCTTGGAGCCCGGAAGCGCACACCGCTCCCGCAGGAAGTAGAGCAGACTCTCGCCCTCCCAGACGTCATCGATCTCGCGGTGCTTGCCGTTGATGGTCGTGGTGATGCGCATGGCTCAGGTCACCTTCCGGTAGTCGGTCCAGGCCCAGCTGGCCGAGCGACGGGCCATGACCGCGAGCGAGTGCAGCCGGTATGCCGCGGTTCCGCGCACGTCATCGATGGGGGAAGCCGCCGCCTTGACCCGTTCGCCGAACTCGACGGCGAGCGACCTGGGCAGCTCTCCGCGGGACTCCCACAGACCGGCCTCGTCGAGTGCGTCAGCGAGGAACCGGCCCGCCTCGGCTGCGACGCGTGGAGTGGGTGCTGCGGACCCGATGCCGGTGCCGACCGCCCGGCGGTCGGGATGCAAGGCGAGGCCGAACGAGCAGACCGAGATGACCATGGCGTTACGGGTGCCGATCTTGGAGAACTGCTGCGGTCCAGACGGCGGGGTGATCCAGATGGCGGCGATGAGCTCGTCGTTCTCAAGGGCGTTGCGTTTGACGCCGACGAAGAACTCGGTGATCGGGATCCGGCGGGTGCCTCGGACCGAGGCCACCTCGACCTCGGCCTCCGCGGCCAGCAGGGCGGGGTGGGAGTCACCGGCGGGTGAGGCGGTTCCGAGGTTGCCCCCCACGGTGCCACGGTTGCGGATCTGCGGCGACCCCACCGTGCGCGAAGCCATCGCCAGGCCGGGCAACTGGTGCCCCAGCTCGTTGATGATCCGGGTGTAGGTCACGCCGGCCCCCAGCCGGATGGCCGGACCTTCGACGCTCCACGCGGTGAGCTCGCTGACCCGGGTCAGGTCGAGCAGAGCCTCGGGACGGCGCCTGTCGAAGTTGAGCTCGACCATGACATCGGTGCCTCCCGCGATGGGCACGGCACCCGGGTACTCCGCCTTGGCCGCAAGGGCCTCGGCCCAGGTGGGGGGTTGGAGGAAGTCCATTACCGGCTCCTGATCTTCCGTGCGAAGGTGATGCAGGCACGCTGAACCACGCGAGCACTCCAGTACAGCCGTTGCGCCATGGGCGAGACATTCGCGCAGCGTACGAATTGTGCGTCTATCCGATGAGTCCCATTGTAGATTCCTCTAATCGTCGCTCGGCTGGAGGCACCCGACATGATCCTGCGCGACCTGCTGGGTGTCCCTGAGCTGCGCATGCGGCTATTGGTGGGCGAGGAGGAGCAGCTCGGCCACAATGTCCGCTGGGTCTTTCCCACCGAGCTGGCTGCTCCCGCGCGCTACCTGTCCGGCGGTGAGCTCGTGGTCAGCGGCCTCGTATGGCGCACCGGCCCCGATGACAGCGAGGAGTTCGTCGCCGCGATCGCCAGCGCGGGGGCCATCGGCCTGGCCGCCGGGACGGCACACTTCGGTCTGATCCCAGCTGATCTCGTCGAAGCTTGTGCGCGACACCGGCTGCCGCTGTTCGAAGTGCCGGGGGAGGTCTCGTTTGCCGCGGTGACCGAGCACGTCCTGACCTTGGTCACGGCCGAGCGCATCTCCCGGCTCGCAGCCAGTCTGGGCCGGCAGCGGCAGCTCCTCTCGGCGGTGGCCGAGGGGCGGGCGCTGGATGAGCTCGCCCGGGGGGTCTCGGAGGCGACCGGCGTCACCTGCCGCGTCCTCACGCCGTTGGGTACCCATGTGGTGAGCGGGCCACAGCCCCTGTCAGAGGAGGACCTCGGCCGCGTCATCACCACCTTTCTGACAGCAGACCGGCTGCCGGCGGTTGCCGGCGGCCGAGGCCTCCCGGCATACAGCGTGTTTCCGATCGGACCGGCGCTGGGACTGCGGCTCACCTGTTGGTTCATTGTCGCGGACGGCACCTGGCCGGACTGGGAGCCGGACGTCACCGAGACGGTCGGCGAGCTGGCGGCGATCGCCGCCCTCGATCGCGCGCGCCACACGGAGGGCCTGCTGGTCGCCCGGCAGATCGCGGACGACCTGCTCGCTCTCGTCGAGGCGGGTGCAGGCAGTGGCACGGAGGCGACGGCTCGGCTGCGTCAGGCTGGGCTCGACCCGCGCCAGCCGATGACCGTGGTGGTTGCCGGGTTCACCGGGAGCCCGGAGCTCAAGGGGTCCGCAGCCCAGATCCTGGATGACCTTGCCGCGCAGCTGGGCGCCCCGATCGTGGTCAGCACCACGGGCGCGCATGCGATTGCGCTACTCCCCGGTTCGGGTGATCCGACGAACACCACGATCCGCGCTGCCGCCTCGCGCCTGCAGCCGGGCCTGCATACGACGCGCGTCGCGCTGGGGGTGAGTGCAGCGGCCCACTCCGGGATGCTTTCGGGGGCTCTGGACAGCGCCCGGCACGCGTTGCAGATGGCCGAGCTCGACCAGGCCCGGGTCTCGGTGGTGAGCGGCGACGAGGTCACGTCATACCGGCGGTTGCTGGCCACCGTGCCGGACGAGGTGCGTCGCACGTTCGCCATCCGGGTACTGGGAGCGGTCCTCGACTATGACATGGCCCATGACGCAGGGCTACGGGAGACGCTTGAGACGTTCCTCGCGAACTCCGGTTCGTGGAGCCGAACTGCTGAGGCGATGCACCTGCACGTCAACACCGTGCGCTACCGCATCGCTCGGGTAGCCGACCTGACCGGTCGCGACCTCGGCCGCCTCGAGGACTGCGTCGACTTGCTGCTGGCCCTGCGCTCGTCCTGAAACGGACGCGGGGACCAGCGAGCTCGAGGATGGTGGATCGAGCTGTGTCAGAAGGGGACTCATCTCGGCACTGCCGGATGACCATCGAGGGCAGCCCTGCGCTCACACAGCGTCTTTGAAGGCGGCCTGGCTGATGCCTTGTCGATGCTCATTGGTGCTGCCCGAATGGTTGGAGCCGGGCGGTGTGGATCGGGTTGGCGTCGGCGACCAGGTCCTCGAACCGGTGGCCCGCGATCTTGGCGATCTCGATGAGCGCGGTGGCGTGCTCCTGGGTGGGGCTGTTGCTCATCCGGGTCCAGCCGCATTCGAGGATGTGGTCGCGATTCAGGTCGTCGCGGACGCACACGATGAGCGGGAAGCCGAACCGCTCGCCGTAGGCCGCGGTCAACTCGTCGAAGGCCACCTGCTCCTGCTCGCTCAGCTGGGTCAGACCGTCGCTTTCCTGGCCGGTCACCGAGTCCTCGCCCGCCGCGCCAACGAGGTCCTCCCCGCTGGCCAGGTGCGGGTAGCGGCTCATCAGGTCCCGCTGCTGCTGCTCGGTCGCCCCGAAGAGTGCCTCCTGGAACGCGACCCGAAGGTCCTGCGTGTCGTCGAACGGGCGCTGAGCATAGGCGTTGCGGACCACCCAGTCCGGCCCCTGGAAGAGTCTTCCGAAGGTGCTCACGAACTGGTCTTGGGTCATGTCGTTGACCTGGCTGAGACGGACCGAGCCGGTGGCCGGCGACCCAGCGACCGCTGTGCCCCGGCCGGTGCCGAGGTGGTGGAAGACGACGTTGAGCAGGAGGGCACAGATGCTGCCGATGGTGATCCCGCTGCTGAAGAGGATCTGGGCCCAGTCGGGGACCGCGGTGGCGATGTTGGGCTGCGCGGTGACGAGCATGGCCAGCCCGAGCGACGACGACACGATGACGATGTTTCGGTGGTCGTTGAAGTCGACCCGGGTGAGGGTCTGGATGCCCACTACGGCGACGGTCGCGAACATCGCCAGGGCGGCGCCACCAAGCACTGGTCGAGGGATACCGGCGACCACAGCGGCCGCCTTCGGCAGCAGGCCCAGGATGATCATGATCACGCCTGCTGACGCGACGACCCAGCGGCTCTTGACGCGGGTCAGGCGGACCAGACCGACGTTCTCCGCGAAGCAGGTGTAGGGGAAGGAGTTGAAGACACCACCGATGGTCGTGGCCAGCCCGTCGGCACGCAGGGCACGGGCAATGTCGCTGGGCACGATCCGCTTGTCCACGATCTCGCCCGTGGCGAACACGTCACCGGTGGTCTCGACCGCGGTGATGAGCATGACGACGATCATCGAGATGATCGCGGCGGCGCCGAACTTGGGCCATCCGAAGAAGAACGGAGTGGTGACTCCCACGATCGCGCTGGAGCCGACTGCGTCGAAGCTCGCGTCGCCAAGCGCCCAGGCGACTCCGGTCCCGACCACCAGTCCGGCAAGGACGGCGATGGTGGCCATGAACCCGCGGAAGACACGCTGGATGATGACGATCAGCGCCAGCGTGCCCAACGCGTAGGCCAGGTGGCGGCCGCTGGCCGGTTCGCCGGCTGCGGCACCGTTGACGACGTCGGCAGCAGCTACCGGGAGCAGTGCGATTCCGATGATCGTGATGACCGACCCGGTGACGACGGGAGGGAAGAACTTGATCAGCCGGCTGAAGTACGGCGCGAGGAAGAAGGTGAACAGCCCGGCGACGATGACCGCGCCGTAGATCATCTGCAGTCCCTCGGTCCCGCCGCCGGCCGCGAGGCCGATGGCGATCATCGGCGAGACGGCTGTGAACGTCACACCCTGCAGGAGCGGCAGCTTGACGCCAATCTTCCAGAAGCCGACCGATTGGATGATCGAGGCGATCCCACAGGTGAACAGGTCGGCGTTGATCAGGTGGATGAGCTGCTGGGTGTTGAGGCCGATGGCACTGGCGAGCAGGATCGGCACGATGACCGCGCCGGCATAGAAGGCCAGGACGTGCTGGAGGCCGTAGAGCGCGAGCTTCGGTGCCGGGAGCACCTCATCGACCGGGTGAGTGGGCGGTCGACGTGTGGCGACGGACGTGGCGGTACGGCTCATGGGGCACCTCGGATGGACGGGAAGTGCCGGGTCGGTCCCGGCGGCTCCGGAGTCGGGCAGGTGTTTCGAAGTCCAGAGCGGATATTGGAGGTCGGACCACTTGGGAGAAGCGTGGGGCCGGCGGCACCGATGGCGCCATCTGCCGAACCGCCAGAGAAGGCACAAGCGTTGGGGCAGATCCTTGTGGGATCGCACAGGGGCACTCTCGGTCAGCGACGAACCCCGGTCAACAGCACGCCGACCCGTTCGTGGTCGCCGATCGCTCCCTGATCTCTCAAGGCGAGCAGCCCGGCGAGCCCGGAAGACCCGGTCGGATCGACGTCGATGTGCGTGGCATCGACGGCAAGCGCGTTCGCCCGCGCCAGCAGGTCCTCGCTGACCACCACCGGGCCACCACCGGAGACCAGCATCCCCTCGACGACCGCCAACCAGTCGTACGTCTCGTCGTCGAGGATCCCGTGCGCGATGCTCTTAGGCTCCTCTTCCCACGGCCACATGAACTCTGAGCGGTGAGTGGCGGCGTACGAAAGTGCAGCCCGCACCTCCGGCAACCCGGCGCCCGCCGGCAGTCGCGCGGCAACGCGCTCGAACGCGCGCGACAGCGGCCAGGCCCCGGTGGTCTGGACCGCGTGATAGCGCGGAACCCGAGCGAGCGACCCCAGGCGTACGGCCTCGCCGAGGGCCTCGATGCAGGCGCTCGCCAGGGCACCGCCACCCACCTGGATCACGAGATGGTCGAGTGGCGGCCCGCCCGTCAGGGCCTGCGCCATCTCGTAGCCCAGCGTGAACCCGCTCTCGATCGCGAGTCCGTTCTCGTTGCCCTGGCAGGTGAACGCAATGGCGCCTTCCGCGAGCGCACGCCGCAGTCGGTGGTAGGTCGGGTCACCGGGAAGTCCCGGCTCGCGTGGGCACACGGTGACCCGCGCGTCGAGGTCCTTCAGCCGGGCGACGACGGCTGGGTCGGCGTCGACCGGGACGAAGACGTCCAGCACCCGGTGGCCGGCCGCCGCGACGACGGCCGCTGCGAGGGCAGCGTTCCCGCAGCTCGCGATCGCAAGGTGCGGCCGGTGGCCCGGGTCGGTGCGACCCAGAGCCTCGACCACCTCGAGGTGGACCAGCAGCCCGAACAGATGGCGGGCCTTGTGCGAACCCGACACGTTGCCGGTCTCATCCTTGACCCACACTCCGCCGTTCTCCGCGAAACCGAGTCGCTCGCTGAGGACGGCAGCGCGGCCGAACGGCGTGGGGCGAAAGCCGTGGCCGTCGACCTTCGCGACCTGGCTGTCAAGGCGTGCGACAAGGTCGCAGTACTCCGCGTCCTCCATGCCGCCGGCTCGAGCCAGATGGTAGGCATAGAACAAGCGACGGTAGAGGAGGTAGGGATTGGGGTCGCCTTGCTCCTCTCCGGTTGCCGGGAACTGGACCGCCGACACGTCCAGGATCCGGCGCAGGACGTGATCGGTGTCGTCGCCGGCTCCGGCGCCTGAACAACGGAAGGGATAGGGATCGTCCGGCTCGGGCGACACCCCGCATCCCGCGCACACGAGTGC
>JBBQUB010000163.1:0-6571 GCA_038212865.1 Actinomycetales bacterium | reverse complement strand
TGGTGGCCGCCAGGACAACCGACTCCCACTTGCGCAGGGACCTCGCCGCTCGCTCTCCACGCCAGATCACGATGCTGCGCGCGGCCTGCCAGGGAACGACTTCGTCGACCCCGAGCTCGGTGGCGGCCTCGACCGCCTGCTCGTCGCGATCGCCCTTGGCCAGTGCCTGGATCAGCACGAAGCGCGAATCCGGTTGCGGCTCCTGGGTTATCGACTGCAGTCGCAGGCGCAGCTCCCCCGCGCCCACAGCCTCCACGACCGCCTCTGCGCGGTGGCCGATACCGTCGGCGAGCAGAACCCGCTCGCCCACGCCGATCCGCTTGACCGTGGCGCCATGACGTCCCTCAGGACCGTCGAGCACAACCACCGAGCCCGGCTTGGCCGTCGCCAGCTGATCCGCGGATACGAAGAACTGGGATGCGGTCACGGCATGGACCTAGGTGCGCTTACTTGCCCAGGAACGCGTCGCGCAGCTTGCCGAAGAGGCCGTTCGATGCCGGGGTGAGACGTCCTTCGGGACGTTCCTCGCCGCGAAGAACCGCAAGCTGACGCAGCAGGTCTTCCTGGTCCGCGCTGAGCTTGGTCGGAGTCTGGATACCGGCGTGGACCAAGAGGTCGCCACGCCCCGTGCCTCGGAGGTGGGTGACCCCCTTGCCCCGCAGGGTGATGACGTCTCCGGGCTGGATGCCCGGCTTGATCTCGAGGTCGGTGATCCCGTCGAAGGTGTCGAGCTTGATGCTCGTGCCCAGGGCGGCTGCCGTCATCGGGAGCTCGACCGAGCAGTGCAGGTCATCGCCACGGCGCTGGAAGGTCTCGTGCGGGGTGACGCCGACCTCGACATACAGGTCACCGGCTGGCCCCGCACCCGCTCCGACCTCGCCCTCGCCGGTGAGCTGGATCCGGGTGCCGGTGTCGACGCCGGCCGGGACGCGCAGCTTGAGGTTGCGGCGGGTACGGACCCGGCCCTCGCCCGAGCACTCAAAGCAGGGACTGGCGATGACGACGCCATAGCCCTGGCAGGCCGAGCATGGACGTGAGGTCATGACCTGACCGAGGAAGGACCGCTGGACCTGTTGGATCTCGCCTCTGCCGCCGCAGACGTCACAGTTCCGCTTCCCGGTCCCCGGCTGTGCCCCCTCACCGTGACAGGTGCCACAGGCCACCGCTGTGTCCACGGTCAGCTCTCGTTCGGCGCCGAAGACGGCCTGGGAGAGGTCGATGTCGAGGCGAATCAGGGCGTCCTGACCCCGGCGCTGCCGCGAGCGTGGCCCCCGTCGTGCGCCCCCCGCGCCCTGGCCGAAGAAGGCGTCCATGACGTCGTTGAAGGAGAAGCCCTGGCCGTAGCCTCCGCTGGCACCGCCGTAAGGGTCGGAGCCGGCGTCGTAGGACCTGCGCTTGTCGGCGTCGGAGAGCACGTCATAGGCCTGGGAGACCTTCTTGAACTGGTCCTCGGCATCGGCCTCGACATTGACGTCGGGGTGCAGCTTGCGCGCCATCCGGCGATAGGCCCGCTTGATCTCCTCGGGGCTGGCGCCGTGATCGACACCTAGATCCTGGTAGTAGTCGTTCAAAACAGTCCTTCTGAGCGTTGGTAGTGGAGTGTGCTCGAGGGTTGAGACGCTGCCCCAGTCATGGGGCCAGGATCTGGGAGACGTAGCGGGCGACCGCACGCACCGACGCCATCGTCGTGGGGTAGTCCATGCGGGTCGGACCCAGCACCCCGAGCCCGGCCACGACATTTGTGCCCCCGCCGTAGCCGGTGCTGACCACAGACGTTGCGCTCAGCCCCGCGTGCAGGTTCTCGTGACCGATGCGGACGGCCACGGCGTCGCCTTCGTCACCCATGGTGACCAGGAGCTTGAGCAGCACCACGTGTTCCTCGAGGGCCTCGAGCACCGGGCCGATGGTCAGCGGGAAGTCGGCGCGGAATCGCATGAGGTTCGATGTCCCGGCCAGGACCACGCGCTCCTCGCTCTCCTCGATCAGGGCGTCGTCCAGCGAGCGTACGACCGCGCGCACAAGGTCGCGATCGGCCGGCGCGAAGTTCTCGGGAAGGGATTGCAGGCGCGAGGCTGCCTCGCTGAGCTGATGCCCGCTGGTCTCGGCATTGAGCCACGACCGCAGGTCGGCGATGAACTGCTCGCCGTCCTGCGCCATGAGGTCGCGGGAGGACTCGATGACCCGCTGTTCGACCCGACCGGTGTTGACGATAAGCACGACCATGAGGCGGTTCCTGCCGATCGGCACCAGCTCGACGTGGCGCACCGAGGACCGGGTCAGCGAGGGGTACTGCATGACTGCGACCTGTTGGGTCAGGGAGGCCAGCAGCCGGACGGTGCGATCCACGACGTCGTCCAGGTCCACCGCACCTTCGAGGAACGCCGAGATGGCGGTGCGTTCGGGGCCACTCATCGGTTTGAGCTCGCTAAGCCGGTCGACGAACAGCCGGTAGCCGGCATCAGTCGGGACCCGCCCTGCACTCGTGTGCGGCGCCGAGATCAGTCCCTCGTCCTCCAGCAGCGCCATGTCGTTGCGCACGGTGGCGGCAGAGACGCCGAGGTGGTGACGCTCGAGCAGCGCCTTGGAGCCGACCGGCTCGGAGGTCTGCACGTAGTCCTGGACGATGGCGCGCAGAACGGCCATCCTGCGTTCTCCGATCATCTGCGCCACCTCCTCCTCATGGACTCTGGACAAGGCCAGCACGGCCGGAGACATTCCAACGGCGCGTTGGCACTCCCGTATGTCGAGTGCCAAGTCTACGATGCCACGGTGAACGATCGTTACGGCGCCGATGTGCTCTCCGGGAACTGGCGCGTCACCAGGACAGGACAGGCCCAAGAGATCGAGGCCGAGAATGGGCTGGTGGTGGAGGACGTCGAGACCGGCTGGTGTGGCGCCATCATCAGGGTCGAGAAGGCCGGGGGCATGCGCGTCGTCCACCTCGAGGACCGCGGCGGACGCAGCAAGGGTTTTCCGCTGGGGCCCGGTTTCCTGGTCGACGGCGCACCCGTCATCCTGACCACGCCCACAGCAGCCGTTCACGCAGCCGTCGCCGACGCCAGGGCCGCCGCATCTCGAACCGCCAGCGGCTCGCGGTCCGCCCAGGGCGCTCAGGCCCGAGTCGCAGCCCCATCACGCATCTTCGTCGAAGGCAAGCACGACGCCGAGCTGTTCGAGAAGATCTGGGGCGACGACCTGAGGGTCGAGGGCGTCGTGGTCGAGATGCTTGACGGCGTCGACGATCTCGCAGCGGTCATCCGCGACTTCGAGCCCGGCCCCGGACGGCGCATGGGCGTTCTGGTCGACCACCTCCTTCCCGGCACCAAGGAGAGCAGGCTGGTCCAGGAGGCGCGCGCGGTGACTCGCTACGCCGCATACGTCACCATCCTTGGTCACCCGTATGTCGATGTGTGGCAGTCTGTGCGTCCCGGGCGCCTCGGTCTGGAGAGCTGGCCGGTTATCCCGCGCGGGCAGTCCTGGAAGCACGGTGTCGTTGCCGAGCTTGGCTGGCCGCATGAGACCCAGGCGGACATCGCCCACGCCTGGAAGCGCATCCTGGCCTCCGTGCGAACCTATGCCGACCTCGAGCCGGCCCTGCTGGCTAGTGTCGAGGAGCTGATCGATTTTGTCACGACACAAGAGTCATGACCAAATCCTCTGTGAGAGCGCAGCTGAGCAGTACGTTTGACCTTGCGGGCGTAATCGAAGAGCGCCTGAACTTCTCGAGGGGTATGTGATGACTGAGAACCCGCAAGACCCACCCGCAGAGAACAATCCACCGCAGCAGCCCTACGCCCCGCCGCCAGCCCCCCCGATGGCTGGTCAGGCACCCTCAGATGGCGCCCAGGGGCTCGCGCCGGTCTCCCTGAGTGACGCGCGGATGTGGTCGTTGTTCGCTCACCTCGGCGGCATCTTCTTCGGTTTCATCCCTTCGCTGATCATCTATCTGATCTTTAAGGACCGGGACCCCTTCATCCGTCGCCACAGCACCCAGGCGCTGAACTTCCAGATCATCGCGACGATCGCCTACGTCGTATCGGCGGTGTTGCAGGCCGTCTTCATCGGCTATCTAACCGGGTTCGCCACCTTTGTCGCCGTCGTGGTGTTCAGCATCATGGCCGCCATGGCCGCCAACAAGGGGGACGAATACAGCTACCCGCTGGTTCCCAAGATGGTTACCTAGAACCCAAGAGCGTCCGGGACGGTATCCGCGAGCGAGCGAGCGAGCAGGGTCTGATCGACCCGGCGCGGCTGCTCTGCGCGCTCGGGCGGTCTAGGTCGACTCTGAGATCAGGGTCGACCCTGAAAACGACCCTAAACCGACCCTGAAGTTCGCCCATATCGACCACCCCAGTGGCCGTTGGTGCCACCATGGGGACAGGTCCAACTCGACAAAGGGAAAGCCATGACTGAGAGCCCGCAAGACCAACCCTCCCCGCGGGAGCAGCCCGATGCTGCGCCACCGCCACCGCCACCGCCCCCGCCATACGGCCAAGCCCCGTGATACGGCCAGGCCCCGGGATACGGCCAGGCCCCGTAATACGGCCAGGCCCCGGTCTCGCCGAGTGACGCGCGCATGTGGTCGTTGTTCGCCCACCTTGGCGGTACCTTCCTGTCGTTCTTCGTACCGCTGGTGATCTATCTGGTCTACAAGGACCGAGACCCCTTCGTCCGCCGTCACTCAGCCCAGGCACTGAACTTCCACATCACGCTCTTCATCGTCTACCTCGTCTCCATCCCGCTCATCTTGATCTTCGTCGGCATCCTCACGATCTTCGCGGCCGCGATAAGCGCCGTGGTCTTCAGCATCATCGCGGCGGTCGCCGCCAACGACGGGCGGGAGTACACCTACCCGCTCGTCCCCAAGATGATCAGCTAGACCCCCAGCAGGCGCCGCACGACGGTGTCCGCGAGCAGGCGGCCGCGCAGGGTCAGAACTACCCGGCGCGGCCGCAGTGCGCTCGGGCCGTCGACCAGTCCCTCGGAGATCAGGCCTGCGATCGACGACCGTCCCTCGGGGCGTAGGTCGTCGATGGGCAGGCCGTCCACCAGTCGCACGCCAAGCAGAACCCGCTCGTCGTACCGCTGTTCGTCGGTGAGCAGCTCGCGAGCGGCTGCCGGCGACACTCCGTCGCCTATCCGAGTCGCAAAAGCGTTGGGGTGCTTGACGTTCCACCAACGCACACCCCCGACATGGCTGTGCGCCCCCGGCCCCACCCCCCACCAGTCACCGTCGGTCCAGTAGCCCTCGTTGTGCCGGCACCGGTCGGCCTCGGTGCGCGCCCAGTTGCTCACCTCATACCACCCGAAGCCGGCAGCGCTCAGTGTCCGGTCGGCTTGCTCGTACTTTGCTGCCTCGTCGTCGTCGTCGGGTGCCTGCACCTGACCACGCCGGACCTGGGCACCGAGCTTGGTGCCTTCCTCGACGACCAGCGCATAGGCCGAGATGTGGTCCGGCTCCAGGCCTATGGCCGCGTCCAGGCTCGTGCACCAGTCCAGCAACGACTCGCCCGGGGTGCCATAGATCAGGTCGAGGCTCACCTTGAGCCCGGCGGCCTTTGCCGCCTCGACCGCCTTGGAGACGTTGGCGGGGTTGTGGGTTCGTTCAAGTGTCGCCAGCACGTGCGGCACCGCCGACTGCATACCGAAGCTGACCCGGTTGAACCCGCCGGCGGCCAATGACTGCAACGACTCCGGGGTCACCGAGTCCGGGTTGGCCTCAGTGGTCACCTCGGCTCCGTCGGCTAGGCCAAACCTGGTACGGATGCCGTCCAGCACCTTCACCAGATCGACTGCCGCCAGCATGGTCGGGGTGCCACCGCCGAAGAACACGGTCTGGACCGCCGGACGGGTCAGCCCCAGAACCCGCGTCGCCAGGTCGAGCTCGGCCAAGGTGGCGTCGGCATACGTCCCGACACTGGCGCCGTCGACGCCGAGCTCGGTCAGCGTGTAGGTGTTGAAGTCGCAGTAGCCGCAGCGCACCGTGCAGAACGGAACGTGGACGTAGACACCAAAAGGCCCCGACCCCAGCGTCTTCAACGCGTACTGCGGAAGCTCCCCGGACGGAGGTGCGGGTTCGCCCTCGGGCAAGGCACTCGGCATGCCTCCATCTTCGCAGTCAGCCGAAGTGAGTCAGCACGCCGTAGCGTTCGCCGGTGCGAAGGGTAGCCAAAGTAGTTGGGCGACCAGCTGAGTCAAAATCTGCCCGCGCCATGCACCTATTTTGGGATCCACCGGCGTGTCGAGGCCGACACGCCGGTGGCCCGAAAGTCGTTGCCTCAGAACCCTTGCGGGCGCCCAGATGATCGCGTAGAACTCTCATTACGCCCTCGGAAACGGGAGCGGGATCGGATGGAAATCGAGACTCTTGACCAGCGGGCTTGCCTGCTGGAACCGCCGGGTGAAGCGCGCGGAGAGAGTCAGCGGACCACCGTGAGATCGTCGGTCTTCACCGTCGATGATCAACCGTAGGCCCCGGAGACTCATACTCCCCGGGGCCTACACCTGTGTCAGGGCGGATTGCGCCGGGTGATCGCCTTCGGCGAGGCCATCGGCTACGGCACCGAGTTCC
>JBBQUB010000162.1:0-6603 GCA_038212865.1 Actinomycetales bacterium | reverse complement strand
CCACCAGCAACGCAGGGTCGGCCTTCGGGAAGTCCTCGAAAGTCAACGACCCGGAATGCCCCAGCTTGGCCCACAGCTCCTCGGCGATGTGCGGTGCTACCGGAGCCGTCATCACGACCAGCGCCTCGGCGGCCTCGCGTGGCACCCGTGGCAGCTTGGTCAACGCGTTGTTGAACTCGATCAGACGAGCAATGGCCGTGTTGAAGCGCAGCCCGTCGAAGTCGGTTCGAAGTGCGTGGATCGTCTTGTGCATCAACCGCTTCGTGGCCTCGTCAAGAGCGTCGCCGGTGACCACTAATTCACCGCTCACTTCGTCAATCACGTTGCGCCACAGGCGTTGCAAGAAGCGCTGGGCGCCGACGACTGCCCGCGTCTCCCACGGTCGCGACAGGTCCAGTGGGCCCATCGACATCTCGTAGACCCGGAACGTGTCCGCGCCATAGGCCTCGAACATCTCGTCGGGCGTGACCACGTTCTTCAGGGACTTGCCCATCTTCCCGTACTCACGGCTGACCGGCTGTCCCTTCCAGGTGTAAGACGCACTGCCGTCGGAGGTCGTCCCCTCAATGACCTCGGCTGCCGGCACCGGCTGGCCACGGTCATCACGGAAGACGAAGGCCATGACGTAACCCTGGTTGTACAGCTTGCGGAACGGCTCTTCGCTGCTGACTCGATCCAGGTCGAACAGCACCTTGTGCCAGAACCTGGAGTACAGCAGGTGCAGCACCGCATGCTCGACGCCGCCCACGTAGAGATCGGCGCCGCCGGGATCCAGCGCGCCGACCGGTGCTCCCGCAACGGTTTCGGTCTGCTTTCCCATCCAGTACTTCTCCACCTCGGGGTCAACAATGGCGTTCTCGTTGGCTGGGTCCAGGTAGCGCAGCTCGTACCAGCAGGAACCGGCCCAGTTGGGCATCGTGTTGGTCTCGCGGCGATAGGGCTTCGGACCATCACCCAGGTCCAGCTCGACGTTGACCCAATCCTGTGCTCGGGCCAGGGGCGGTGCCGGGGTGGACATGGCGTCCTCGGGGTCGAACGTGGCAGGCGAGTAGTCCGCCACCTCTGGCAGGAGCACGGGCAGCATGGACTCGGGCAGGGCGATCGCGTGTCCAGCCTCGTCATAGACAATCGGGAACGGCTCACCCCAGTAGCGCTGACGGGAGAACAACCAGTCGCGCAGCTTGTAGGTGATGGTCTCCTCCCCAAAACCCCTGTCCTGCAACCACTGGATCGTCTTGGCCTTGGCCTCGTTGACACCCAGCCCGTTCAGCGAGATCTCGTCGTTGGCCGAGTTGATGGCGGGGCCTTCCCCCACGAAAGCCTCGTCGTCGGGGTGACCAGCGGGTGGCTGCACGGTGCGGATGATCGGCAGGTCGAACTTGGTGGCGAACTCGAAGTCGCGAGCGTCCTGGCCCGGCACCGCCATGATCGCGCCAGTGCCATAACCCATCAGCACATAGTCGGCCACGAAGACTGGAATCGACCGCCCATCAACGGGATTGGTCGCGAAGGCGCCGGTGAACACACCGGACTTGTCCTTGCCCTCGGACTGCCGCTCGATGTCGCTCTTACGTGAGGCCGCCAGCCGGTATGCCGCAATCGCCTCTGGGGGCGTCACGCCGTGGCGTCCGCCCGGAACCCAAGAATCACGCGTCCCGTCGGGCCAGTCGCCCACCGGGACAATGGAATCCAGCAACGGGTGCTCCGGTGCCAACACCACGAACGTGGCACCGAACAGCGTGTCCGGCCGGGTCGTGAAGACGTCGACCACCGCAGTCGCCGACCCAGCTGCGTTGCCCGGGTCCGCCGGTGCCGTCGAGCCATCAGCGAGCGGCACCGGGAAGGACACTCTGGCCCCCGAGGAACGCCCGATCCAGTTGCGCTGCATCAGTTTGACCGGCTCTGGCCAGTCCAGGCGGTCCAGGTCGTCGACCAGACGGTCGGAGTACTTCGTGATGCGCATCATCCACTGGGACAGGTTGCGCTTGAACACCGGGAAGTTGCCACGCTCGGACCGACCGTCAACAGTGACTTCCTCATTTGCCAGAACGGTGCCCAGCCCCGGGCACCAGTTGACCGGCGCTTCGGAGGTGTAGGCCAGCCGTTGGCCATCGATCTCCTTGCGCTGCCCATCGGCGGACAGTGACACCCACGGCGCACCGGAGGCAGTGGCGCGCTCCCCTGACTCCAGAGCGGCCACCAGCTCACTGATCGGCCGGGCCTTTCCTCGCCCACCCGCCGCGGACTCGTCATACCAGCTGTTGAAGATCTGGATGAAGATCCACTGGGTCCATCTGTAGAAGTGCGGGTCGATCGTTGTGATCGCCCGCCGGTCGTCATGGCCCAGACCGAGCCGGCGCAGCTGACGGCGCATGTTGACCATGTTCTCTTCGGTCGTCTTGCGCGGGTGCTGACCGGTCTGCACTGCGTACTGTTCGGCCGGCAGCCCGAACGCGTCGTAGCCCAGGGTGTGCAGGACGTTCTTGCCCATCATCCGCTGATAGCGCGCGTAGACGTCGGTGGCGATGAAACCCAGCGGGTGCCCGACGTGCAGGCCGACACCGGAGGGGTAGGGGAACATGTCCAGGACAAAGAGCTTCTCGCGGCCAGCCACACCCTCCGGGTCAGCCCACAGGCCGGCCGGGTTCGGGGCGTGGAACGTCCCCTCGCTCTGCCACCGGTCCTGCCAGGCCAGCTCGATGCGCTCTGCCAGCTCGGCCGTATATCGGTAGGGAGTCTCGCTCATCGTCGCGTCCTCTGTTCGTCGTGCGGGTGCCTGCTCCTTGGCCCCGGACTGGCACATAAGAAAACCCCTCGCGCAGGAGGGGTTGCCGCGTTGAGGTCCGGTCGGATCAACGCGGCGAGATAAGGAGCAACACGCTTCGCATGTCCACAGGTTAGCGCAGGGCTCGGCGCACGGCTCCCGGGACCGTCCGCGGACGCGGCTGCCACGGTCAGCCACCTCAGCACCCGGTCAGCCACCTCAGGGCATGACCAAGGGCCGTCACCTCGAACAGGTAACGGCCCTTCGAAAACGTGGGACAGCGTTGAGTCCCTAGAGGGACGCAGCCTTCTTGGCCATGGATGACTTCTTGTTGGCCGCGTTGTTCTTGTGGATAACGCCCTTGGTCACGGCCTTGTCTAGCTTGGTCGAGGCGACCTTGAGCGCGGCGGCAGTAGCAGCGGCGTCGCCGGACTCGGCCGCAATCTTGAACTTGCGGATCCAGGTGCGGAGCTCGCTCTTGACGGCCTTGTTGCGCTCGGTACGGATGGCGTTCGTTTTGATGCGCTTGAGCTGGGACTTGATATTTGCCACGAGGACTCTTTCTCACATTCGGGTAGGTCGATGATGCTCTGTCATGAGGGCGACAGACGCGACTCGGGACCGGGCGTGGGGATACCCGTGGTTGAGCCGCTCTGGGTGAACCGCATGCGCACGACCTGAGCGCGCGCGAAGGGCAAATCTAGCAGCGAGGGGCGTGCCCGACCAAACCGCAGCCCCCGCCCCTGGTTGATGGATCGCGTCCGCGGGAGCTCAGTGGCTGGTGCGGGAGCGACAGATGGTCAGGATCGCACTCTCCACGGCATAGACCGGATCGCGTGCGCCGCCCTTGACGTCGAAGTCGGCGGCAGCGACGGCCTGGATTGCGTGTCCGACGCCGTCAGGGTGCCAACCGTTGAGTTTTCGGCGCGCTTGGTCGATCTGCCACGGCGCCATGGCGAGGGACTTGGCCAACTGGGCCGAGGAGCCGCGACCGGCGCTGCCGACCCTCACCATCTGGCGCAGCTGCATCGCCAGCACGGCGACGATCGGCACCGGGTTCTCACCGGCGGAGATCGCGTGGCGCAGCAGCCGCAACGCCTCGCCTGCGTGTCCGGCGATGGCGGCGTCGGCGACCTTGAAACCGCTCGCCTCGATCTTGCCCCCGTGGTACTTCTCGACCACTGCCTCGTCGACCACGCCCTCGGTGTCGGCGACCAGCTGAGCGCATGCGGCAGTCAGCTCACGCAGGTCCCTGCCGACGGCCTGGACGAGCGACCGCACCGCATCAGGGGTGACTTTTCGGCCCTGGCGGCGAAACTCGTTCGTGGCAAAGGCGCTCTTGTCGCCGTCGGACTTGATCAGCGGGCATTCAATGACCCGCGCCCCGGCCTTCTTCAGTGTGTCGAGAACCTTCTTGCCGCGCATACCACCCTTGTGCGCCACCACGAGCGTCACCTCGTCCGCGGGCAGAGCCAGGTAGTCCAGCAGGTCAGCCTGCAGCTCGTCCGGCGCCTCATCAAGATCCTGAACGACGATCACAGTTGTCCCGCCGAACAATGAGGGGGATGCGTGCGTGGTGAGCGTCCCACCCTGGTAGCCCTCGGCATAGAGCTTGACGACCTCGAGATCGGGGTCGAAGGCGCGCAAGGCGTCGAGCGTCGAGGCGAGCGCCCGCTCGGCCAACACCCCCTCCGGGCCGGAGATCAGCACGTATGGCGGCACGCCGGTCGCGGGGGCAGCTGAGCTCACGTGCCCACACTGTCATGCGTCGACGACAACCCGACCGGGCCACCCTTCGGACGGGCCTCCCCGGTCAGGTGGGTCGGCCACTGTCGTGGGCTTCTGCCCCGACCCGATGACAAGGACCATCGGGTCGGGGCACCCTCCGCGGCGCCAGGGCGCCGTCAACGTCAAGGCACCTGAGCGAGCGCGCACGCCCGCTCAGGGACGTCGACGCTCGTACCTGGCGACGGGAACCCAAAGCTGTGGCGAGCCGCCTCTGCCCATTGGCAGCATTCGAGCGGGGTCGCTGAAGTGCCGCAGCCGGCAGTACCCCCATGTTCAACCCAGTCACAACCACCTCCGGCGCTCGCTTCCGTGTTCATTCCGACATGACCATGCACCCCGAAACTTGGAAAAGGTTGGGGCCCATCAGAGCGTTGCGACCCTCAGAACATCTTCGGGGAGTCGGAGACGGCTAAATCGAGCAGGGTGAGCCGGGAGGCAACGACATCGCCCGACAGGTCGAGGTGGCTGGCCAGCTCGTCGAGGGTCAGCCCCAGGTCGACCCCCTCTCGCAGCTCCTCGTCTTCGACCGACGTCCAGGCCCGGCCCTGGGTGACCGCGGTGCGCGCTGACGGTGCGACGGGCGGCGCATCCGCGACCGGGCCGTCGACCATCGAAGCGTCGACGATCCCCAGGTCGGCCTCGTTACCGCTCTGCCCGCCTCTCGAGGTGCTGTCGATCACCCCGGCCATCCCGCGCAGTGCAGGCTCATGGACCGGCAGCGGCTCGTCGGCGGTCTCGTCCAGTCGTTTGAGCGCGGCCAGGACCATGGCCTTGTCGATCGTCGGCCAGAACGGCGGCAGCGACTTCTGCAGAAACCCGGCATAGCGGGCGGTCATCATCCGCGAGTCGAGGAAGGCCACAACGCCGCGGTCATCGCCTCGGCGCAACAGCCGGCCTGAGCCCTGTGCCAGCCGCAGCGCCGCATGGGTGGCCGCGACCGCCATGAAACCGTTGCCGCCCATGCGAGCGATGGCCTGCGAGCGCGCCGAGGACAACGGGTCGTCGGGGCGCGGGAACGGGATCCGGTCGATAATGACCAGCTGGCAGGCAGAGCCTGGGACGTCGACACCCTGCCAGAGGGACAAGGTCCCGAACAGGCAGATCTTGGCGTCGCGGGCGAACTGGCGCACCAGTGTTGAGGTTTGGTCCTCACCCTGGCAGATGAACTCGATGCCGGAGCTCTTGGTAAATCGCTCGCGCATCGCCTCGGTCGCGGCGACCGCTGCCCGCATGGAGGAGAAGAGCCCCAGGGTCCTGCCGCCCGATGCACGAACCAGCTCCTCGATCTCGTCCAGCGCCTCTGGACTGATGCCATCACGTCCAGGGGCTGGCAGATGCTTGGCGACATAGGCGATGGCCTGACGGGGGTAGTCGAAGGGGCTGCCGACGTCCAGTCCTTGCCAGATCGGGGCGCCCTCGCCGCGCAGTCCTAGGGTGCCGGCGACCGAGTCGAAGCTGCCGCCGAGCTCCAAAGTGGCCGAGGTCATGATGACCGTTCGATCACCAAAGACCTTGTCCCGTATCAACATCGCCACACTCATGGGAGCAACTCTCAGCACCGAACCACGTCGCGGGTCCTTGCTCACCCAGACGACGTCGAGCTCGCGCTCCTCCAGGATGCGCTCGGCGTTCTCGAAGATCTCGTCGATCGCCGCGCGCGCGACCTGTCGGGCGCCGTTGTTGTCCTCCGGCGATGCCGGCTTCAGCTCGGTCTGCACCGCGCGGGCGGAGTCGCGCACTCTTGCCAGTGCCAGCGAGAGGGACTCCGGTATGCCGTTCAGCCGCCCCTCGGGCAGCTCGTCGACGATCGCGGCAAGGAACTCGGACGCGTCGGTGACCTGCTCGGTCGGCGCCAGCCGGCCGGCCCGCTTGGCGGCCCCGGCGATCATCGGCACGGTCAGCTCGTCGGTGATCGTGGAGGTGACCCGGTCGACCAGATCGTGGCCCTCGTCGACGATCAGCAGGTCATGCTCGGGCAGCATCTGCCTGCCCTCGAACGAGTCGATCGCCATGAAGGCGTGGTTGGTCACCACGACGTCCACGTCCTTGGC
>JBBQUB010000161.1:0-6662 GCA_038212865.1 Actinomycetales bacterium | reverse complement strand
CACGAAGGGTGCCCTGCCACTGCTGGCATCCATGGCGAAAAAAGTTACTGCTGGTGGGACGTCTGGGTATTCACGCGGTCTATCAGGCGTCGATCGTCGTCGGGTGGTAGCTCGGCCGTTTGGCCTCGAAGGCGCTCACCGCTGCCTCGTGGCGCAACGTCAGGCCAATGTCGTCCAGTCCCTCAAGCAACCGCCAGCGGGTGTAGTCATCAATCTCGAAGGGCGCCACGATTGACTTGGCAGTGATCGTCCTGGACCTCAGGTCCACAGTGACTTCGGCGCCAGGTTCGTTCTCGAGCAGCTTCCATATCTGCTCGACGTCGGCCTGGCTTGCCTGAGCCGTGACCAGCCCCTCCTTGCCGCTGTTTCCCCGGAAGATGTCGGCAAACCGCGAAGAGATGACGGCCCTGAACCCGTAGTTCATCAAGGCCCAGACCGCATGTTCGCGCGACGACCCCGTCCCGAAGTCCGGACCGGCGACCAGAACCGACCCCGCGGCATACAGCGGGTTATTGAGGATGAACGTGTCGTCTTTGCGCCAGGCGGCGAAGAGGCCATCCTCGAAGCCGGTCCGGGTCACCCGCTTGAGGTACTCGGCAGGGATGATCTGGTCCGTATCGACGTTGCTGCGTCGCAGTGGCACGCCGATGCCGGTGTAGGTCGTGAACGTGTTCATGGCGATGTCCTCGGTTCCGGTTCGGGGCTGTACGGCGTCAGAGATCAGCGGGGCTGGAGAGGGTGCCGCGCAAGGCAGTGGCCGCGGCCACGAGGGGGCTCACCAGGTGGGTGCGACCCCCCTTTCCCTGGCGACCTTCGAAGTTCCGGTTGGAGGTCGACGCGCTGCGCTCGCCTGGCGCCAGCTGATCCGGGTTCATCCCCAGGCACATTGAGCAACCAGCCAGACGCCATTCCGCACCAGCCTCGCTGAACACCTTGTCCAGGCCCTCCGTCTCGGCCTGCAGGCGCACCCTGGCCGAGCCGGGGACGACGAGCATTCGCAGGCCCGCCGCCACCTTGTGACCCTTGATAACAGCCGCGGCAGCGCGCAGGTCCTCGATCCGGCCGTTGGTGCAGGAGCCGATGAACACCGTATCAACCCGGATTTCCCGCAGCGGGGTGCCAGCCTTGAGGCCCATGTACTCCAGAGCCCGCCTGGCATTGGCCACGTCGGACTCATCGGCGAAGGACTCGGGGTCAGGGACGCTGGCGGACAGCGGCAGGCCCTGGCCAGGGTTCGTACCCCAGGTAACGAATGGTGCCAGCCCGGCGGCATCCACGAGGACCTCGGCGTCAAAGGCCGCGTCGTCTTCACTTCGAAGGGTCGACCAGTGCGCGACTGCGGCGTCCCAGTCCGCGCCGGTCGGAGCGTGGGGGCGGCCCCGAAGATAGTCAAAGGTGATCTGGTCGGGAGCGATCATGCCCGCACGCGCGCCGGCCTCGATGGACATGTTGCACACTGTCATTCGAGCTTCCATCGAGAGCGCCCGGATCGCGGTACCCCGGAACTCGATCACGTAGCCCTGACCACCTGCGGTGCCGATCTTGGCAATGACTGCGAGGACAATGTCCTTGGCCGTCACGCCCTGCGGCAGCTCACCGTCGACGGTCACTGCGAGAGTCTTGAAGGGCTTCAGCGGCAGCGACTGGGTGGCCAGCACGTGCTCGACCTCACTGGTGCCGATACCGAAGGCCAGGGCGCCGAAGGCCCCATGGGTTGACGTGTGGCTATCACCGCAGACGATGGTCATGCCGGGTTGGGTCAGACCGAGCTGCGGACTCACGACGTGGACGATGCCCTGGTCGACGTCGCCCATCGGGAACAGCTTGACGCCGAACTCGGCGCAGTTGGCTCGCAGCGTCTCCACCTGGGTCCGGCTCACCTGGTCGGTGATCGGCCCAGGAGTCGTCGGGACGTTGTGATCCTCGGTCGCCAGGGTGAGATCGGGGCGGCGGACCCCACGGCTGGCAAGGCGCAACCCGTCGAAAGCCTGAGGGCTGGTCACCTCGTGCAGCAGGTGAAGGTCGATGTAGAGAAGGTCCGGCTCGCCCTCGGCCCGACGGACCAGATGCGCATCCCAGACCTTTTCCGCCAGCGTGCCTGCCATGCCGTGCTCCCTTGAAATGACGTGCGGATCAGGTCCTGGGTGACCTTTGCCTGTCGAGGCGTCACAGTGAAGTTCCGAGGTTCGCGCAATAAGTCACCGGATGTCCTTGCGTCTCAGGCTCTGAGACGCCAATATCAATGTATGGACAATACTAGCGGAGTCGGCGTTCTGGACAAGGCCGCGATTGTGCTGGGCGCCCTCGAAGCCGGGCCTTCGACCTTGGCGCAGCTCGTGGGAGCCACCGGACTGGCTCGCCCTACCGCCCATCGTCTCGCTGTTGCCCTCGAGCACCATCGCCTCGTGTCGCGTGACATGCAGGGCCGTTTCGTGCTGGGGCCACGCCTCGGTGAGCTGGCGGCAGCCGCTGGCGAGGACCGCCTCCTCGCCGCCGCTGGTCCGGTCCTTGGTGCCCTGCGCGACCACACCCACGAAAGCGCCCAGCTTTTCCGCCGCCAGGGCGACCAGCGGGTCTGCGTGTCAGCTGCCGAGCGCCCCATGGGTCTGCGAGACACGATCCCGGTTGGTGCCAGCCTGTCCATGCTCGCCGGTTCGGCAGCTCAGGTTCTGCTCGCGTGGGAAGAGCCGGACCGTCTGCACCGGGGGCTCCATGGCGCGAAGTTCACCGCCACGACCTTGTCCGGTGTCAGACGCCGCGGATGGGCCCAGAGCGTGAGCGAGCGCGAGTTCGGTGTCGCCTCAGTGTCAGCGCCGGTTCGCGGGCCGTCAGGTCGCGTCGTGGCCGCGGTCTCCATCTCGGGTGCCATCGAGCGTGTGTCCCGCCAGCCCGGTCGCCTACACGCGGCCACCGTGGTCGCCGGAGCCAACAAGCTCACCGAGATCCTGCGTAGGGCCCAGGCTCCCCAGCTCTCCTAAGCCACTGAGCACAAAACGCGAGTCCCCGTCCGGTCAGCAGGACGGGACTATCCGCGTGAGTAGCCCCGACGGAATTCGAACCCGTGCTATCGCCTTGAGAGGGCGATCGGGCCATCGTTGGCAATGGATGATCACGCCTGAAAGTGTTGGAAGAACTGAGCTTTGGCGTCAGACAACGTTGACGCTCATCGGTCCTTTTGCGGCTGGGATGTGTACCCATTGTGTAGCCGCCAAGGATTGTCTGTCGCTGCCTGTGTCGAGCAGGTCGATCGACATTTCTCGATCGCTCCACCGCGGTAAAGCGATCCAGCGCTCACCAAGGCGTTACACCGCTTGGCCTTCGTTCCCGATGGCACTGAGGACCCGCAAAAGAAAGATGGCGTGCTGCTACGGCGTGTCGGTTGGTTTGAGGGTTCTGACTGGGCCAGGCGCAACACTGCACCCGCCCGGTCAGATCGGGACGTGCGAATTTCACCGCATCCGGCTCGAGGCGGGAGCAAACAGTCAGGTGGTCAAACAGCTTGTCATACAGCGCCCGCCCCCTTCCCGGGATCCTCACCGGACAGGGCAAGAGGTCACACCTTCTCCCACAAGTCCGACGGGCGGCGTTTCCACCGGCATTGCCGTGGTCGTCGTTCGTCATACGCCGCACGGTTCTGAGGCTGCGGTATGGCGCGGCCCGATGACTCGCCCGGGCTAGGACTCGCGACAGAATAAACTAGGTTTTCGCCTGTGAAAGCTCTACCGTTGTGCTATGGCCGATATTGCGCAGGTGGCGGAGTCCGTGGGACGTCGATACGAGGTCCTGCGTCCTCATCTGGATGAGCGGCAGCGCCGGTTGCTGTTGGGGACTGAGGCGTCCGTGCTTGGCCGGGGTGGGGTGAAGGCGGTCGCGGAGGCGACGGGGGCGCATCCGGACACGGTCGCGCGGGGCAAGCGTGAGGTGGAGGGCGGCAGCGAGCCGACGCAGCAGGTGCGCGGGCCCGGTGGTGGTCGCAAGAAGCTGGCTGAGAGCGACCCGGGACTGGCGGCGAAGCTGATGGCGATGGTGGACCCCGGCACGCGCGGTGATCCGATGTCGCTGCTGGTGTGGACGACGAAGTCGACCCGCAACCTCGCTGGTGCGCTGACCTCAATGGGTCATCCGGTCTCGGACCGGACGGTGGCCCGGATGCTGCGCTCACAAGGCTTCAGCCTGCAGGCCAACATCAAGGTCAGCGAAGGCGCCCAGCACCAAGACCGTGACGCCCAGTTCCGTTACCTGGCCGACCAGGTCGCCGCCCACACCGCGGCCGGGCAGCCGGTGATCTCTGTGGACGCCAAGAAGAAGGAGCTGGTCGGGCCGTTCAAGAACGGCGGGCGGGAGTATCAGCCAGCCGGGGCCCCCGAGCGGGTCAACGTCCACGACTTCCCGGACAAGGAGCTGGGTAAGGCGATCCCGTACGGCATCTACGACGTGTCCGCCAACACTGGCTGGGTCAGCGTAGGGACCGACCACGACACCTCCGCGTTCGCGGTCGCGACGTTGCGCACCTGGTGGGACACCACCGGACGCGCCCGCTACCCGGGCGCCGACCGGCTGCTGATCTGCGCCGACGGCGGCGGCTCCAACGGCTCACGGGTCCGGGCCTGGAAGGTCGAACTGGCCGCCTTCGCCGCCGACACCGGCCTGCGCGTGACCGTCGCCCACCTACCACCCGGCACCAGCAAGTGGAACAAGATCGAGCACCGTCTGTTCTCCCAGATCACCCTGAACTGGCGGGGACGGCCGCTGACCAGCCACCAGGTCATCGTCGACCTGATCGCGAGCACCACCACCGCAACTGGGCTCACCGTCCACTGCACCCTGGACACCGGCCAGTACCCAACCGGCATCACCTACAGCGACAAAGACATCGCCGCCCTACCCCTGCAGCGCCATGACTTCCACCCCGACTGGAACTACACCCTGCTCCCCACCGACACGCCGTAACAGCGCGGAGTTATTTCGTCGCGGGCCCTAGCGCCCTGATCGCGGTTGCGGGAGAACTGTCGCTGTGTCGGCGCCGGGACGTAGCATCGCGGCCATGGAGGTCGTTGACTGGCTGCGCGACGGTGACCCGGCGATCAGGTGGCAGGTGCTGCGCGACCTCACTGACGCGCCTCCCGACCAGGTCACCGCCGAGCGCGCCCGCGTCGAGACCGAGGGGTGGGGAGCCCGCCTGCTCGCCGTGCGAGACCCAGACGGCCAGTGGGACGGCGGTGCGTGCTTCCCGCGGCGCATCGCCGACGACTGGCGGGCCGGCATCGAACCGGACTTCTCCGACGGCCAGCCCTGGACCTCGACCCTGCCCACGCTGATGCTGCTGCACGACCTAGGCCTGGATCCGGCGAGCAAGGCCGCACGCGAGACGATCTCGCTGGTCGCTGCGAACTGCCGGTGGGAGCACGACGGCGAGGCGTTCTTCGATGGCGAGGTCGAGGCGTGCATCAACGGCCGCTCGCTCTCGATCGGCGCCTACTTCGGTGCGGACGTCGCCGGCCTCTGCACTGGTCTGCTCGCCGAGCAGCTCGACGACGGCGGGTGGAACTGCCGGGTCGAACACGGCGCCACCGTTTCGTCGTTCGACTCGACGATCTGCGTGCTCGAGGGCCTGCATGAGTACGAACTCTCCGGAGGCACGGTGGCGGTAGCCGACGCCCGCCGGCGCGGCGAGGAGTACCTGCTGGAGCGGCAGCTGTTCAGACGCAGGCGCACCGGGGAGGTGCCGGTCGAGCGCTAGTTACAGTTCTCGTGGCCGCCGCGCTGGCACTACGACGTCCTTCGCGCCCTGGACTACTTCGGCCGCACCGGAGGCGCCCCGGACCGGCGGCTCACCGGGGCCGTGCAGCTGGTCCGGGACAAGCGCCAAGTCGACGGCACCTGGCTGCTGGAGAACACCCACCCAGGCCAGACCCAGTTCGAGTTCGAGGACGGCGACGGACGCCCGAGCAGTGGAACACGCTGCGGGCGCTGCGCGTCCTCGACTGGTACGACGGACGACAGTAACTCGCGCCCACGTCGTCGAGGCATTACCGGCCGCGCCGCTTGGTCACCCCCCATCCCCCGACACGACGGTTCGTGACGAACAGAGAGACGACACCAATGGGCGAGCAGACGAGCACCCACACGCCGGTCACCTACGACCGCTGGGCCCACATCGAGGGCCCGTTCTACCACGGCACGAAGTCCGCGCTCGAGGCCGGCGCTGAGCTCGTCCCCGGCTACGGCTCCAACTTTCAGCAGGACCGGGTGTCCAACAACATCTACTTCACCGCGCTCGTGGAGAGCGCCGCCTGGGGAGCGGAGCTCGCGATCGGGCTGGCCGGGAGTGGGGAGCGGGGGCACATCTACGTCGTCGAGCCCATGGGCCCGTTCGAGGACGACCCCAACGCGACCAACAAGCGATTCCCCGGCAACCCCACGCAGTCCTACCGGACCCGCCACCCGCTGCGCGTCGTCGCCGAGCTTGAGAGCTGGCAACGCCACGCCCCCGACGTGCTGAAGGGCATGCTGGACCACCTGGCACAGCTCCGGGAGCAGGGTCTCGACGTCATCGAGGACTAGCGCGGACCCTGCCCGTTCAGCCAGTCGGCCAAGGGTCCGTTGTCGTCGTCCCGCGAGAACCCACTCATCGGTCAGCCGCCAGCGTTTCGCAGCATGAA
>JBBQUB010000160.1:0-6677 GCA_038212865.1 Actinomycetales bacterium | reverse complement strand
GCCGGCGCAGACGCCGCAGCCACGGGTAGCAGCAGGATCGGCTTCGCGGTGGCCTCATCCCTAGGCAGGTCCGGCACCAACGAGGGGGCAGCCGGAGCCGTCGCCCCGGAGTCGATGCTCTGCTGTAGCCGGGACATGACGTCGGCGAAGGAGGCGGACTGCGTGGACACCGGTGCCGGAGAAGCCGATTGCCCGATAACGCTGGCCTGCGGAGGGGTTGCTGACGAAGTGGGTGCGGCCGAAGGGGAAGCGACGGCGTAGGCCGAAGGGACGAAAGCCACTTGCACCCCGCGCCGTCCAGCGATCGGCTGCGATGGGTCGAAGACGCCCCGGTGCAACGCCTCGTCCTCGTGGTTGAGCCGGTCGACAAGGTCCATGACGGACTGGGCGGGGACGCCACTGCCTTTTGGCGCCGGCCGCGTGGCCGCCTGCACGTGGGGAACCTCGACCTGGATGTTGAAGCGCTCGCGTGCGAAGAACCCGGCCACCCCGCCGCGGCGGACCTTCTCGGCCTGGACGATGCGCGCGTCGGCGCCATACTCGGTGCGGATCTGCTCCAGAAGGGTCGGCAGATCCGGGCCTTCAAGCAGCAGGCGCAAGGGCGACATTGACAGCTCCGACAGGGTGGATGCTCAGCTGGGCGCCGAGCTCTGAATAGGACAGGACAGGAAGACTGGGGGCTGCGGCCTCGACCAGGCGCTGTAGTGGCAGGCGAAGGGGCTGGGCGCACACGAGTACCGGGTGGTCCCCCGTTTGTTCGGCCGCCGTGGCCAGGCGAGCAGTCTCCAGAGCCAGCCGCTCGGCATACGCGGGATCGAGCAGGAGGAATGATCCGGACTCTCCGGAGCGCAACGACTCCAGCAGGGTCTGCTCCATCAGTGGCTCGAAGGTGATCACGGGGAGCCGCCCGTCGACGGCGTGAGCGGCCGAGATGGCCGGCCCCAGCGCGGTGCGTGCGGCTTCGACCAAACCATCAGGGTCGGTGCTCGAACGGGCTCGGGCGGACATGGCCTCGAAGATGCGGACCAGGTCGCGGATGCACACGCGCTCGACGAGCAGCGACTGGAGGCAGCGCTGTACCTCTCCGAGACTGAGCGGATTCGGGGTGAGCTCTTCAATCACCACGGGATGGGTGGTCTTGGTCATGTCGATCAGCGTCTTGACGTCCTCGCGGCCGAGCAGCTTGTGGGCGTTCCTGCGCACGATCTCAGCCAGGTGCGTGGTGACGACCGAGGAACGGTCGACGAGCGTTGCGCCGGACAGGCCTACGTGCCGGCGCATCTCGACCGGCACCCACTTCGCGTCGAGCCCGAACACCGGCTCCCGGGTGACGGTCCCGGGCAGCGAGGCGAGGTCATCGCCGATGGCCAGCAGCATGCCGGCCGGGGCCTCTCCGCGGGCGACCTCGACCCCATGGAGCCGGATCGCATAGGTGTTGGGGGGCAGGTCGAGGTTGTCACGGGTGCGCACCAAGGGGATGACGATGCCCAGCTCGAGAGCAAGCTTGCGGCGTAGGGCACGGACGCGGTCAAGCAGGTCGCCACCGGTCGAGGAGTCGACGAGGTCGATCAGGTCGTAAGCCAGCTCGAGCTCCAGCGGCTCGACGCGCATCTCCCTGGCGATCGACTCGGGGGTGTCCGGGGAGGGCGCGGCGGCCGCAGCCAGTGCGGCTGCCGTCTCGGGAGTCGGGCCGTCCTGCTGGTCCTGCTTGGGCAGGCGTTGGGCGATCACCAGCATGCCACCGCCGACCACGAGGAACGGCGCCTTGGGCAGCCCCGGGATCATGGCCAGGAACAGGATCGCGGCGCCGGCTATCTGCACGGCGCGGCGCTGCTGCCCGAACTGGTGCAACAGGTCGCTGCCCATGTCCCGCTCGGTCGTCGCGCGGGTCACGATCAGACCGGTGGAGATCGAGATCAGCAGCGCTGGAACCTGCGAGACGAGCCCGTCGCCGACGGACAGCAGGCTGTAGGTCTGGATGGCATCGCCCATGGACTGGTGCCGCTGCACGACGCCGATGAAGAACCCACCGAAGAGATTCACCATGGTGATGACGATGGCGGCGATGGCGTCACCTTTGACGAACTTGGAGGCTCCGTCCATCGCACCGTAGAAGTCGGCCTCGGCGGAGACCTCGTGACGACGTCGGCGCGCCTCATCCTCGTCGATGAGGCCCGAGTTGAGGTCCGCGTCGATCGCCATCTGCTTGCCGGGCATGGCGTCAAGGGTGAAACGGGCAGCGACCTCGGCCACGCGACCGGCGCCGTTGGTGATGACGACGAACTGGATCACCACCAGGATCACGAAGATCACCAGCCCGACCACCAGCGAACCACCAACCACGAAGTGGCCGAAGGACTCGATCACCTTGCCGGCGAACCCGTCGAGCAGCACGAGCCGGGTCGCGCTGACGTTCAGGGCCAGGCGGAACATCGTGGCGATCAGCAGCAGCGAGGGGAATACGGCGAAGTCAAGGGGACGGGTCACCGAGAGGCTGACGAGCAGGATGAGAACTGCGCCGGCGATGTTCACGGCGATCAGCACGTCGAGGACCATGCTCGGCAGCGGCACGATCATCATCACGACGATCGAGATGATCGCGGCGGGAATGCCGATCTGGCCGATATGGCGCGATCTCACGAAACCCTCACGTGCTCGGGTGGGACCGTCCTGGGTCATCGGGGTGCCGTCCTGGCGTGAGGCCTATCGGCCTGAAGGGCGGTGACCTGAGGATTCGGGGGCAGAACCTCGCGTGCCGTTGTGGCTGGCCACTGTCCGCCGCCGTCGACTACGGGACGAACGACATCGGACGCACAGTGTGGATGCCGTCAACGGGGCCCTTGCGACGCAGCGCCATGATGAAGGCCAGGATCCGCGCTACTGCGTCATAGAGGTCGACCGGGATCTCCTGACCGACCTCGCACGCGGCGAACAGCAGCCGGGCGAGCGGGACGTCGGCCACCATCGGCCGGTGGTGCTTCTCTGCCTCCTCGCGAATCTTGGCAGCAATCACCCCACGACCCTTGGCGACCACGGTTGGGGCGCCGGTCCCCGGTTCGTACTTCAGTGCCACGGCGATGCGGGTCGGGTTGACCAGTACGACATCGGCGGTCGCGACGCTGGCCATCATCCGGTTGCGGCTCAGCTCGCGCTGACGTCTGCGCAACGCGCCCTTCTGGTAGGGGTCGCCCTCGGACTGACGGTGCTCGCGCTTGATCTCGTCGGGGCTCATCATCATGCCCTTGTTGACCCGTCTGCGTTCGACCAGATAGTCCAGCGCCGCGATGATCATGCCGACGAAGGCAGTCACCCGCAGCAGCTTGACGGCGGACCCGACGGCCCCGGCCACGGTGGTCGACAGCGACAGGTCGCCACCGCCCATGATTCGCTGCGTCGCCGCACTGAGGATCACCCACGCGACGACACCAATCAGGGCGAACTTCAGCAGCGTCTTTGCCAGCTGCCAGGCGGCCTGAATCCCGAACCAGCGCTTGATGCCCTTGAGGACGTTGAGGCTCTCGAACTTGGGCTTGAACCGCTTCGAGGAGATCTTGAGCCCGCCCTGGGCGGCGCCCCCGAGCAGGGCCAGGCCCATGGCCGTGAACAGCATCGGGCCGATCACCCCGGCTGCGCCCGTCGCGGCAACCCCCAGGACCTCGAGTGCACGGCCCGGCTCAGGGTCGGCCATGACGTCGGGGACCAGCCTCACCAACGTCTCGAAGCTTTCCCGGAGCCGCTCCATCGTCATCGGCGCGAGATAGCTGAAGGACAGCACGCTCAGCCAGGCAGTGATGTCCGCCGAGCGCGGGACCTGACCGTCCTTGTGGGCCTGTTTGCGCCGTTGTGGGGTCGGTTTCTCGGTCTTCGAAGACTTGTCCTCAGCCACGCTCAGACCCCCAGACCCTGGGTCGCCGAGCCGAAGGCGGACATGATGTGGTCAAGGATGGAGCTGAGGGCGCCCGGCAGCATCGCCATGGCCACGCTGGCCAGACTCAGCGTGAGCAGGATCTTGATGGGAAAGCTCAGGACGAAGATATTCAGCGACGGCACCGCGCGACTCACCAGTCCGAGAGCGAGATCAGCGAGGAAGAGCACGACCAGCACGGGGGCGGCGATCTCCAGGGCCGCGACGAAAAAGGTCCCGACGTTGGCGGTCACGGTCCTGGTCAGGACCGAGATGCTGACCGGCGCCATGGGCAGTGCGTCATACGACCTCATGAAGCCGCGCAGCAGGAGGAGGTGACCGTTCGAGGCGAACAGCAAGGTGACCGCCACCAGCTGGTTCACCCGACCGAACATGCTGACGCTCACGTTGGACACGGGGTCATACAGCGAGGCCAGCGTGAAGCCGCTCGAGAGGTCGATGAGCTCGCCGGCCGCCTGGATGGCCGAGAACAGCAGCTGTGCCAGGAACCCCAGCGACAGCCCGACGACAACCTGGAAGAGCACCGAGGTGAGTATGGGAAAGAGCTCCGGCGGTGGGGCCTGCGAGGCCAGACCCGGGGCGATCGCCATGGACAGGGCCAGCGCGATGGCGACCTTGACCATTCCTGGGATCGCCCGGGTGTTGAACGGTGGCGCGACGGCGAGCCATGCCGACACCCTGATGGTGGCGAGCAGGATCGCGATGACCTCCTCGACCGGCACCTGCAGGTTCATCGCGACCTCACCTGTTCACCCACCGAGCAGCTGGGGTAACGAGGCGAAGAGCGCGTTGGTGAAGTCGATGGCCTGGTCGAGCATCCAGTGGCCGCTGACGAGGATGACGACGCCGACGCCGACCAGCTTGGGCACGAAGGAGAGGGTGATCTCCTGGATCTGGGTGACGGACTGGAAGACGGAGACGGCGAAGCCGATGGCCAGGCTCACCAGCAGGATCGGCGCGCCGAGCTTGGTCGCCAGGACCATGGTCTGCACGGCGATGTGGATGACGGCGGCGTCGTTCATGAGGGCTCCCTGCTACTCATCAGTGGTAGCTCGTGACGAGGGCTTTGGCGATCAGGTCCCAGCCGTCCACCATGACGAACAGGAGCAGCTTGAACGGCAAAGAGATCATGACCGGGGGCAGCATCATCATGCCCATCGACATCAGCGAGGAGCTCACGACCAGGTCGATCACCAGGAACGGGATGAAGACCACGAAGCCGATGATGAACGCCGACTTCAGCTCCGAGAGCACGAACGCGGGGATGAGCGTGGTCAGCGGAACGTCCTCAGCCTTGGCCGGACGCGCGCCCTTGCTCAGTCCGATCATCGTGGTGAGCTCGGCCTTGCGGGTCTCCTTGAGCATGAAGGTGCGAAGGGGCGCCACCCCTTGGTTGAAGGCCTGGGTCTGGTTGATCGTTCCCTTGAGGTAGGGCTGCAGCGCCTGGTCGTTCATCTGCGTCAGGACCGGCGCCATCACGAACAGGCTGAGGAACAACGCCAGCCCGGCGAGGACCTGGTTCGGCGGGATCGTGGGCGTTCCCATCGCATTTCGCGTCAGCGAGAGCACCACGATGATCTTGGTGAACGCCGTGCAGAGCATCAGCAGGGCGGGGGCAACCGAGAGCACGGTGAGCAGCAGGATGATGCTGATGGTCTGGCTCGGCTTGCCGATACCGGGGTCGAGGTTCACCGACACGTTGCCCGGGCTCGTCGTGCTGGTGGCACCCGGCGCCCTGCTCACGGCGGGGCTGGGAACCGGGTTCGGCGCAGTGACCACACCCGCCACCGACGTCTGGGAATGCATCACCGCGACGGAGGTCGGCACGCCCTCAGCGTGTGCGGACGAGACACCGGCCAGCCCGGACAGACCGACCAGGGCGGGAACGGCGAGCAAGAGAAGCCGGCGTCGCCAGCGTGAAAGCAGGTTCGCCGAGCCGATGCCCGCGTCCGCAGCGCACCGGCGGTGTCTGCGATGTGTGCCGGCAGTGCGCGTTCGTGGTCCTGGCTCAGCCACGACGGACCGTGCGCTGACGCAGTATCTCGACGACCGACCCAGCGGTCGTCCGGATGTCAAGGGGACTCTGCGTCGGGGCACAGATGTCCAGGGTCTCTGGTACGAGCTCGGCCTCGTCCACGTCCTCGAGGTCACGCAGGACAGACACAGTGGACTCGGTCACGCCCAGGAGCAGGAGCTGACCTGAGACGCGGACAACGGCCAGACTTGACCCGCGCGAGAGTCCCTGCCGGGTCACGACCTCCAGGAGGAGCGCCTTCTTGCGACGCTGCCCGCCACCGATCCCAAGGCCGATGCCAATCTGACGATTGCGCAGGTAGCGCGCGAGGAAGGCCATCAGCGTCAACACCATTGCCAGCGACACGACAAGGCGCACCAAGGTGCCAACTACCGATCCGTCGATCATCCGGGCCGCCCCCCACTCACGTCACGAGCCTCAGGCACCACGTCGGTCGGAAGCCCCTCGCCGGTCGTCCATCTCGGAAGTGACGATCTCGGAGATTCGCACAGCGAACTCCTCGTCGATGACCACGACCTCGCCTCTGGCCATGAGGGTGCCGTTCACCAGCAGGTCGACGGGGGCACCGGCAGCTTTGTCCAGCTCGACGATCGCGCCTGGCGCGAGGGCGAGCAGCTCGCGGACCGTCATCCGGGTGCGTCCTAGCTCAACGCTGACCCCCATCTCGACATCACGCAGCAGGTGCATACGGCGGACCTCGGCGGCCGGGGAGTCCGT
>JBBQUB010000159.1:0-6781 GCA_038212865.1 Actinomycetales bacterium | reverse complement strand
CCCTGGTCGCCGGCAACGCCAGCATCACCGGCAGCTTCACCGCCGTGACGGCCAAGACGCTTGCGGACCAGATCAAGTTCGGCGCCCTGCCCATGTCCTTCGAGCTGCAGACCCGTGACGACATCAGTCCCCAACTGGGTGGCGACCAGCTCCAGCGCGGACTGCTCGCCGGCGCCATCGGCCTGCTTCTCGTGGTCCTCTACTCCCTCTTCCAGTACCGCGCGCTCGGGCTGGTGACGGTCAGCTCGTTGGTCATCGCCGCGGCGATCACCTACGCGGCAGTCACCCTGCTCGGCTGGAACTACGGATTCCGCCTGACCATGGCCGGTGTCACGGGCCTGATCGTCGCCATCGGTATCACAGCCGACTCGTTCATCATCTACTTCGAACGGGTTCGAGACGAGGTCCGCGACGGGCGGGCGCTGCGGGCAGCGGTCGAGACCGGTTGGGTTCGCGCCCGGCGCACCATCCTGATCTCGGACGCCGTCAACTTCCTGGCCGCAGTCGTCTTGTATGCCCTGGCAGCCAGCAACGTTCGCGGGTTCGCGTTCACGCTGATGCTGACGACGATCATCGACATTGTCGTCGTGATGCTGTTCACCCACCCGCTGCTCACGATCCTGGCCAACACCAAGTTCTTCGGTGGAGGGCACAAGTGGTCCGGGCTGGATCCCGAGCGTCTGGGGGCCAGGACCGTCGTCTATAGGGGTCGCGGCCGAGTCACGATCGCTGCGCAGCACGCCGCTGCCGAGGGGAGCACGGCATGAGCAGCTTCGCCCAGTTCGGCAACGAGCTTTACACCGGCAAACGCTCCTTCGACATCGTCGGTCGCCAGAAGACCTGGTATGCAGTCTCGCTGGTGCTGCTCATCCTGGCCGCTTTGGGTCTGTTCGGGCGTCAGCTCAACCTAGGGCTGGAGTTCCGCGGGGGCTCCGAGTTCCGGGTCTCCTCCGTCACCAACAGCGACAACTTTGAGGCTCGCGGCAAGGCCGCCATAGGGACTCTGGACACCGGGTCCGATGTTGTGGTCACCAAGATCGGCTCAGACACGGTCCGGGTTCAGACCGAGAAGTTCGAGAACAACCTGACCGACAAGGTCAAGACCGCCCTCGCCAGCGAGTTCAAGGTTGGTGCGGACAAGATCTCGGCCTCCACGATCGGAGCGTCTTGGGGTGCCTCGGTCAGCCAAAAGGCCCTGACCGCGCTCATTTGGTTCCTCGTGCTGGTCTCGCTGGTCCTGGCGGCCTATTTCCGGACCTGGAAGATGTCGCTGGCTGCGTTGATCGCTCTCGCGCACGACCTGGTCATCACCGTCGGTATCTATGCTCTGGCCGGCTTCGAGGTCACGCCGGCATCGGTGATCGGCTTCCTGACGATCTTGGGCTACTCGCTCTACGACACCGTGGTGGTCTTCGACAAGGTTCGGGAGAACACCTTGCTGGCGGCGGGAAACGGTCACCTGTCGTACTCACAGGCTGCTAACCAGGCGGTCAACCAGACACTCGTTCGCTCGATCAACACCTCTGTGGTGGCCCTGTTGCCGGTGGGGTCGATCCTCTTCATCGGGTTCTTCCTGCTCGGCCCTGGCACCCTGCTCGACCTCAGCCTGGCGCTGTTCATCGGTATCGCGGTCGGCACCTACTCCTCGATCTTCATCGCCACTCCCGTGCTCGCCGACCTGCGCGAGCGGGAGCCGGCGATGAAGAAGCTCAAGCTCCAGGCAGAGCGTTACCAGAGCACGCAAGCGCGTCAGGGAAGCACCCTTACCGCCGACGGCGACCTCGTTATTCGCGAGGACGGGCGGATTCAGGACGCGGTTCCAGCTTCCGCTGGAAGGGGCACCTCAGCGGCGGGACGGCCACTGCACCCCTACGTGCAGACCGGACCGCGCAACCAACCCAAACGTCCGCCGAAGTCGAAGCGCTGATGGGCTTGGGCCTGGCCAAAGCTGCACCGTTGTCGGCCCCGATTGGTGAGGTTGTTGCCAGTCGTATTCGCGACATCGCGGACTTTCCCATCGCAGGGGTGAACTTCAAGGACTTCACGCCGCTGCTCAGCGACGGTCCGGCACTCCGGGCCGTCGTTCAAGACATCGCCAGGCGATACCTCGGCCGGGTGGACGTCGTCGTCGGCATCGAGGCACGAGGATTTATTCTCGGTGCCGCGGTGGCCTACGAGCTCGGCATCGGCTTCGTGCCCGTACGCAAGGCCGGCAAGCTGCCCGGCTCGACCCACAGTGAGACCTACGACCTTGAGTACGGCAGCGCGGTCATCGAGATCCATACTGACGCTTTCGCGCGCGGCGCCCGCGCCTTGGTCATCGATGACATCCTTGCCACGGGCGGCACCGCAGCCGCAACCTGTGAGCTGATCGAGCGAGCCGGTGCCAGCGTCGAGGCGGTCGAGGTCCTGATGGAGCTGGGTTTCCTGGGAGGCCGCAGCAAGCTGGGGGGTCGCACGGTCCACGCGATACTGTCGGTTGCAGGCCCATAGACTGGATCTATGAGCGAGGAGATCGTGACGGGCCAGGGCGTGAAGAAGCCTGCGACGCCCCTGCTCCCCGATCTGCCCACTGTTCCCATCCCGACCTCTTCCAGGGTCAGGGCCAGGTTCGCGCGCTTTGGCGGACCGCGCACCGACACCAACCCCGTGCTGGAGCCGCTGCTCCGGACAGTTCGGTCAACGCATCCCAAGGCCGACCTGTCGACCATTGAGCGGGCCTACGCCACGGCCGAGCTCGCGCACGAGGGCCAGCTTCGCAAGAGCGGCGACCCGTACATCACCCACCCGCTGGCAGTGACCGGGATTCTGGCCGAGCTCGGCATGGACCCAGCCACCCTCGCCGCGGCACTGCTGCACGACACGGTGGAGGACACGGCATACAGCCTGGAGGCACTGACCCGCGACTTCGGTGACGAGATCGCCATGCTCGTGGACGGCGTGACCAAACTAGACAAGGTGAACTACGGGGAGGCGGCACAGGCCGAGACCGTCCGCAAGATGGTCGTGGCCATGGCCCGCGACATCCGTGTCTTGGTGATCAAGCTGGCCGACCGTCTGCACAATGCCCGCACCTGGCGCTACGTCTCGGAGGAGTCGGCCCAGCGCAAAGCCCGAGAGACCCTCGAGATCTATGCGCCACTGGCCCACAGGCTGGGCATGAACACGATCAAGTGGGAGCTCGAGGACCTATCCTTTGCGACCCTTTATCCCAAGGTCTACGACGAGATCGTGCGACTGGTGGCCGAGCGTGCCCCCGCGAGGGAGGAGTATCTCGCCGGCGTTCGCGAGTACGTGCAGACCGACCTTGCCGCCGCTCGGATCAAGGCGGTCGTGACCGGCCGGCCCAAGCACTACTACTCCGTCTACCAGAAGATGATCGTGCGTGGCCGCGACTTCGAAGAGATCTATGACCTGGTCGCGGTGCGGGTGCTGGTCGACTCGGTGCGTGACTGTTATGCCGTCCTTGGCGCTCTGCACGCGCGCTGGAACCCGGTGCCCGGGCGCTTCAAGGACTACATCGCGATGCCGAAGTTCAACATGTACCAGTCGCTGCACACCACGGTGATGGGTCCGCAAGGCCGTCCCGTCGAGATCCAGATCCGCACTCACACGATGCACCGCCGATCCGAGTATGGAGTCGCGGCTCACTGGAAGTACAAGGAAGACGCGCCAGGTGGCGCCGGCTCTCGCGCGCAGGCCGGTCGCGATGGTGATGCCGGCCTGGTCAACGACATGGCGTGGCTGCGTCAGCTGCTTGAGTGGCAGCGGGAGACCTCCGACCCGGGCGAGTTTTTGGACTCCTTGCGCTTCGAGATCGGGGCCGGCGAGGTCTATGTCTTCACCCCTAAGGGGTCGGTCATTGCCCTCCCCTCAGGCTCGACGTCGGTCGACTTCGCCTACGCGGTGCACACCGAGGTCGGACACCACTGCATCGGAGGCAGGGTCAACGGGCGGCTGGTCCCGCTCGAAAGCCCGCTTGAAAACGGCGACGTCGTCGAGATCCTGACCTCCAAAGCTGACGGGGCAGGCCCGTCGCGGGACTGGCTGACGTTCGTCAAGAGCCCACGCGCCCGCAACAAGATCCGTCAGTGGTTCTCCAAGGAACGCCGCGATGAGGCCATCGAGGAGGGCAAGGACGCCATTGCCAAGGCCATGCGCAAGCAGGGTCTGCCGCTTCAGAGACTGATGACCCACGACACGCTCACCGGCCTTGCCAGCGAGCTGCGCTACTCAGACATCTCTAGCCTGTATGCCGCCGTGGGCGACGGCCACGTGTCCGCACAGCATGTTGTGGGGCGCCTCGTGACCTCCCTGGGCGGGGAGGAAGGCGCCAGCGAGGACCTGGCTGAGGCCACCAGGCCATCATCGGGGCTACGGCGCCCGCGCAGCGGCGACTCAGGCGTCGTAGTCATCGGGACCGCGGACGTCTGGATCAAGCTGGCTCGCTGCTGCACGCCGGTCCCAGGCGATCCCATCATCGGTTTCGTGACGCGGGGCAATGGTGTCTCGGTGCACCGCTCGGACTGCACCAACGCCGAGTCCCTGCTATCCCAACCCGATCGGTTGGTCGACGTCGAGTGGGCCCCGTCGGCGGCAAGCGTGTTCCTGGTGCAGTTGCAGGTTGAGGCACTTGACCGCAGCCGGCTGCTCTCTGATGTCACGCGTGTCCTGTCCGACCAGCACGTCAACATCTTGTCGGCCAGCGTGCATACGTCACGTGACCGGGTGGCGCTGTCCCGATTCACCTTCGAGATGGGCGACCCCGGACACCTCGACCACGTGATCACTGCCGTACGCAAGATCGACGGCGTGTTCGATGTCTATCGGATCACAGGTGGCAAAGCGGCTGGCAAGGCCGTGGACGCTGACTAGCCGCTGAACTCCTGGACGCCGGCACGGGCCTGCGCCAACCATTCTTCCCGGGCCTCGAGCGCTGAGCTCGCCTCGGCGACCTTGGTGGCCTCTCCGGACGCCTCCGCCTTGGCAACGTCCTTGCGCAGTCCTTCGACGGCAAGCTCGAGCTGGTCCACCAGGCTCTGTGCGCGGGCCGCCGCCTCGGGATTGACACTGGCCCAACGCTTCTCGTCGTGCTCTCGCACAGCCTGCTCGACGCGGCGAATCCCCTTCTCGACGCGCTCCATATCTGCACGCGGGACCTTGCCAGCGCGTTCCCATTTCTCGGCAATGACTCGTAGTGACGCCTTGGCCGCATCGCTGTCGGTGACCGGCAAGATCGCTTCGGCTTCGAGCAGCAACGCCTCCTTGACCACCAGGTTGGCCTTGAACTCCTCGTTCTCCGCCGCGACGAGCTCGTCCTTGGCATGGAAGAAGCTGTCCTGCGCGGTCTTGAAGCGAGCCCACAGGGCGTCATCATCGGAGCGCGATGCCCGGCCGGCTTCGCGCCAACGGTCCATCAGGCGCTTGAACGCGGTGGCTGTCGTGGCCCAGTCCTTGCTCGTGGCGAGCGCCTCGGCCTCCTTGACCAGCTTCTCCTTGGCTGACTTGGCCTCGGACTGGGTGTCCTCCAACTGGGCAAAGTGAACCCGCCGGCCCTTGTCGAAGGAGTTGCGAGCCGCGCTAAAGCGCTGCCAAAGCGCGGTCTCGGACGCTCGATCCAGCTTGGGGCCGATCCTTTGCAGGGACTTCCACTCATCGAGCAGCTCGCGCATCCGCGTGCCGCTGGTCTTCCACTGGACTTTGGCTTCTGGCTGCGCGGCGATCTTCTCGGCCTCGGACACCAGCTTCTCCCGCTTGACCTTGCCGGCCGCTCGAGCGGCGCTGCGCTCAGCGTCCTCGGTTGCCTTCTTGGCCTCGACCGCTGCGGCAATCTGCGTAACCCGGGACTCCAGTTCGGCAAGGTCACCGACGACGCGTGCCTCGGCGGTCTGCTCGCGCAGCTTGGCCAGGCCTTCAGAACCTTCCCTGCCGGGCAGGTCCGTGTGTGTGACCCGTTGAAGAAGAAGCTCAGCAGCGGCGAGCAGCTCGTCATACTTGCGGGTGAAGTAGCCCAGCGCCTCTGTGGGAGTAGCGCCGGGATAGGAGCCCACTTCTCGCTCACCTTCGACGGTGCGGACAAATACTGTTCCCGACTCGTCCACTCGCCCGTGTTCCGACGGTTTTGCCGCGGCATTGCCGTGCAACCGGGCGGCCAAGGCCGCCGGACTGGGAACGTGAATCGTGGCCGGGGTGGGAACAATCGGCTTCGTGACGGCAACGTCCGCGGGCTCCGGTGCAACCGCAGCAGGCTCGGTGACCGGACCAGCCGCCGGCTCAGGTCCAGGCTCAGCCACGGTGACGTCCACGTCCGCGCCCTCCGCTGCCCCCGCCGGATCCGCTGTGCCCCGGCCAGCCGCGGCCGCCGGGCCATGATCAGCCTAGGTGACGGCAACGTCCGCGGGCTCCGGTGCAACCGCAGCAGGCTCGGTGACCGGACCAGCCGCCGGCTCAGGCTCAGCCTCGGTGACGGCAACGTCCGCGGGCTCCGGTGCAACCGCAGGAGGCTCGGTGACCGGACCAGCCGCCGGCTCAGGTCCAGGCTCAGCCTCGGTGACGGCAACGGCCGCGGGCTCCGGTGCAACCGCAGCAGGCTCGGTGACCGGACCAGCAGCAGGCTCAGGCTCAGGCTCAGGCTCAGCCGCGGTGACGGCAACGACCGCGGGCTCCGTTGCAACCGCAGCAGGCTCGGTGACCGGACCAGGCGCAGGCTCAGGCTCAGCCTCGGTGACGGCAACGGCCGCGGGCTCCGGTGCAACCGCAGCAGGCTCGGTGACCGGACCAG
>JBBQUB010000158.1:0-6820 GCA_038212865.1 Actinomycetales bacterium | reverse complement strand
GCTTCTTTGACGCCCTGCTGAACAAGAAGTAGGGCCACCGCCATGGCGCGGCCTGACCCCCTCGCCGCAAGATCGCCTCACCGAGGGCTGGCCCGCTACCTGCTGGATGGCGAGCAAATCGTCGTCGCCGCACACCAGCACTGGGCCAAGGTGGCCGAACCGGTGGCCTCGCCCGTTGTCGGGCTCGTCCTCGTTCTCGCACTCGACTCCTCGTTGCCGTCCACCCTCGGGCTCGTGACAAACGTCCTCTGGTGGGCCTGGCTCGTCCTGGTCGGGCGGGGCATCTGGAAGGTCCTCGAGCGCCGGCACGACTGGTTCGTCGCGACGGACAAGCGCCTGATCCTCAACTATGGGCTGATCACCAACAAGGTCGCCATGATGCCCCTGATCAAGGTCACCGACATGTCCTACAACCGCTCCCCGCTGGGACGTCTGCTGGGATACGGCACCTTCGTGATGGAGAGTGCCGGCCAGGACCAGGCCCTGCGCACCGTCAGCTGGGTGGCCGACCCCGACCACACCTACCGCGTCATCTGCGCAGAGATCTTCGGCGTGGACGCCCATGAGCAAGGGCCGGACAGCAGCGCCTACTCGACGGCCATCCGGATCCGCCCTGCCTCTTCACCTCCAGGCATTTCACCTGCAGGCATTTCACCTCCAGGCATTTCACCGGCAGTCAAACCTGACATCCACGAAGCCGACACTGGTCCAATCACGTACTAGCGCAACATGACTGACGACAGAACCACTGAGAACCCAGCTTCGGGATCTCAGTGGTTCTTGAGGTTGGTGGTTCTTGAGGTTGTCAGAGGCTCTTGAGGATGTCCTCGACCCGATCCTTGGCATCACCGAAGAGCATTGAGCTGTTCTCCTTGAAGAACAACGGGTTCTGGACGCCCGCATAGCCGGGGGCCATGGACCGCTTGAAGATAACCACCTCGTGCGCGTGCCAGACCTGGATCACCGGCATACCGGCAATCGGGCTGCTTGGATCATCCTCGGCGCTGGGGTTCACGGTGTCGTTGGCGCCGATGACGAGCACGACGTCGGTGTCCTTGAGGTCGTCGTTGATCTCGTCCATCTCCAGGACGATGTCGTAGGGCACCTTGGCCTCGGCGAGCAGGACGTTCATGTGGCCCGGCAGGCGGCCTGCGACGGGGTGGATACCGAAGCGGACGTTGGTGCCGTTCTTGCGGAGTCGAGCGGTCAGCTCGGCAACCGGGTACTGCGCCTGCGCGACGGCCATGCCATAGCCGGGAGTGATCACGACCGACGAAGCGGCCTTGAGCAGCTCAGCGACCTCGCCCGCATTGGTCTCGCGGAAGTCGCCATAGTCCTTCTCCTCGGTGCTCACGGGTGCTCCACCGAATCCGCCGGCGATAACGCTGATGAACGAGCGGCCCATGGCTCGGCACATGATGTAGCTCAGGATCGCACCGGAGGAACCGACGAGCGCACCGACGACGATCAGCAGGTCGTTGCCAAGCATGAAGCCGGCGGCGGCTGCCGCCCATCCGGAGTACGAGTTGAGCATCGAGATGACAACGGGCATGTCGCCGCCGCCGATAGACGCCACGAGGTGCCAGCCCAGTGCGAGGGAGATCACCGTCATGACCAGCAGCGGCACGACGCTGCCGGAGCTCACGAACCAGACCATCAGCCCGAGCGAGACCAGCAAGGCCGCGAGGTTCATCTTGTGCCGTTGCGGCAGGGTGAGGGGCGCGGACGAGATGCGGGTGCTCAGCTTGAGGAAGGCCACCACCGAACCGGTCAGGGTCACAGCACCGATGAACACGCCGAGGAACACCTCGACCGAGTGGATGTTGGCCAGGGAGCCGGTGAGCGCGAGGGCGCTCTTAGCGTCGTGGAGCTGGCTCTCGGTCAGGAACGAGTTGTAGCCGACGAGCACGGCTGCGGCGCCGACCAGGCTGTGCAGGATGGCGATCAGCTCTGGCATCCCCGTCATCTCGACGCTCTTGGCCCGCCAGATACCGATGACCGCACCAATCGCCATGGCGAGGACGATCAACCCGAGGGTGGCCAGGACGCCAATTGGCGGAGCGTCGAGCGCCAGAGCACCCGTTGCGACGATGGCGATGACCATGCCGGCGACACCATATGCGTTGCCGGTTTTGGCAGTCTCGTGCTTAGAGAGGCCGGCCAGGGCCATGATGAACAAAAGGGCGGAAACGATGTATGCCGCCTGGACGATGGTGGTCATTGACTCAGCCCTTCCGGAACATGGTGAGCATGCGCTGGGTCACGGTGAAGCCACCGAAGACGTTGATGCTCGCCACTGCCAGGGCTATGAAGGACACGACCGTGACAACGCCGCCGTGGCCGATCTGGCTGAGGGCGCCCACCAGGATGATGCCCGAGATGGCGTTCGTCTCGGACATCAGCGGTGTGTGCAGGGCGTGTGTGACGTTGAAGATGACGTAGTAGCCAACGACACAGGAGAGCGCGAAGACCGTGAAGTGGCCGAGGAACTCATTGGGCGCCACGGACGCCAGCCCGAGGAACAGCGCAGCGGCCAGCGCCATGAAGGCGTACTTGCGGCGCGGGTCCTTGGGCTTGACAACCACCTTCTCCTGGACGGCCGCGACCACGGCGACCGGCTGAGCCGACACCTGAACGGGCGGCGGCGGCCAGGTCTTCACGCCGTCTCGAACCACCGTCATGCCGCGCTGCACAACATCGTCGAAGTCAAGAACGGCCTGGCCGTCCTTGCCCGGGGTCAGCAGCTTCATCAGGTTGACGATGTTCGTGCCGTAGAGCTGGGAGGACTGGGTCGGCAGCCGGCCCGGAAGGTCGGTGTATCCGATGATCCGAACGCCGTTGTCGCTGACGACCAACTCGTCGGGCCGGGAAAGCTCGCAGTTGCCGCCATTGGCCGCTGCCATATCGATGATGACACTGCCCGGTTTCATCAGCGCCACCGTGTCGGCGCTGATCAGCCGCGGCGCCGGTTTTCCCGGAATCAGCGCCGTGGTGATGATGATGTCCACCTCGCTGGCCTGCGCGGCATAGAGCTCCTCAGCCAGGCGGTTGAAGTCCTGCGAGGTCTCCTTGGCGTAGCCGTCGGCGCTCGGCGCGGCCTGCTCGATGTCGATCTTGAGGAACTCGGCGCCCATCGACTCGACCTGCTCGCCGACCTCGGGCCGGGCGTCGAAGGCGCGCACGATGGCACCGAGGCTGCTGGCCGTGCCGATGGCCGCGAGTCCGGCGACCCCGGCTCCGACGACGAGGACCTTGGCCGGCGGGACCTTGCCCGCCGCCGTGATCTGGCCGGTGAAAAGGCTTCCGAACGCGTTGGCGGCCTCGATCACTGCGCGGTAGCCGGCGATATTGGCCATCGAGCTGAGCACATCGAGGGACTGTGCCCGTGAGATCCGCGGGACCGCATCCATCGCGAGCGCCGTGACGCCCTGGGTCACGAGCTTGTCGAGCAGCTCAGGAGCCAGTGCGGGGCTGAGCAGGCTGGCCAGCATGGTGCCCGGTCTCAGCTGTGCGATCTCCGCATCAGAGGGCGGGTTGATCTTGACGACGACGTCGCTGGACCAGACCTCACCCGCAGAGTCGATCGAGGCGCCAGCCTCGAAATAAGCATGGTCAGGAAAGCTGGACAGTCCGCCCGCACCTGACTCCACACTGACCTGGTAGCCGAGGGCAACCAGCGCAGTGACGGTCTTGGGCGTGGCGGCAGCCCGGGTCTCGCCCGGCCGCGTCTCTTTGGGCACACCAATGCGCACAGCAACTCCCTGTTGTGTGAGGTTCTCCAACGTGCAGGCCAAATGTACACATTCGCCGCGAACCGAAGCGCAGCGCGTCCACCTCGTGCAGCATGTCGTCCCCGTGGTATCCGCCATGGACGTCGTATGGGCATTGGCCGTGGTTGGCGAGGCGAACGTGACGTCTGGCCCGTGCGTGAAATGCCCCATTAAGGTCTCCTCAGTCCCGACTTGCCCTATTGCGAATGACTTGCAATAAGGGTCTCTGGTCCCTAACGTTGAGAAATGACAACCAGCACCCGGGTCGGGGCCTCGGCAGACCGGCGATCACCCCTGTCCGCGGACGAGAAGCGCAGCCTGTGGGGCATGGGAGGCTTCATCCTGCTCCTGCATGTCCTTGGCTGGGGTGTCCTCGTCGCCATGGTGGCGCCGAACGACTACAAGGTCGGCGGGCAGCTGGTGGGAGTGGGACTAGGAGTCACGGCATACACGCTCGGGCTGCGGCACGCGTTCGACGCGGATCACATCGCGGCCATCGACAACACGACCCGCAAGCTCATGGGCGAGGGCAAACGTCCACTCAGCGTGGGATTCTGGTTCAGCCTCGGCCACAGCTCGGTGGTCTTCGTCATGGTGGCACTGCTGGCATTGGGCATTCGCGCGCTGGCCGGGCAGCTCGGCAACGACCAGTCCGCCCTCCAACGCAGCACGAGCCTGTGGGGCACCTCGATCTCCGGCGTCTTCCTGATCCTGATCGGCCTGATCAACCTGGCCTCGTTGATCGGCATCCTCAAGGTCTTCCGGACGATGCGCGGTGGCCACCTCGACGAGGCGGCGCTCGAGGTCCAGCTGGACAATCGCGGCTTCCTCAACCGGATCCTGGGCAGGTTCACCAAGGCGGTGACCAAGCCATGGCACATGTACCCCGTCGGGCTGCTCTTCGGCCTCGGCTTCGACACGGTCACCGAGGTCGGCCTGCTGGTCGTCGCGGGCGGCGCCGCTGCCGCGAGCCTGCCGTGGTGGGCGATCATGACGCTGCCGATCCTGTTCGCGGCCGGAATGTCACTGCTGGACACCATCGACGGGTCGTTCATGAACTTCGCCTACGGCTGGGCGTTCTCCAAGCCGGTGCGCAAGATCTACTACAACATCACCATCACAGCGCTGTCGGTCGCTGTCGCCCTGCTGATCGGCGGCATCGAGCTCATCTCGATCCTGACCGACAAGCTCGACATCACCACCGGCCTCCTGGCCACGATCGGCACCGTGGACCTGAACAGCGTGGGCTACTGGATCGTCGCTCTGTTCGTGGTCACCTGGGCAGTGGCGCTGGCCGTATGGCGAATAGGCCGGATCGAGCAGCGGTGGGAGTCAAGCCTGACCGACTGAGCCAGGCAGCCGTCATACCCGCTCGCCTTGTTGCGCCGAAACGACCGTTCGCGGCTCTGAAACCACCTCAACCGTGGTTTCGGCGCAACAAGCGGAGGGGGAGGTTAGGCCTCGCCACCGACTCCCTCGTGCGCTGCCGGTTTGCCCAGTCGACCGGCGTTGTAGTCCTCGAAGGCCGCCATCAGCTCGGCGCGGGTGTTCATCACGAACGGCCCGGCCCACGCAATGGGCTCACGGATGGGCGCACCGCCCAGGATGACGACGTCCAGTCCGGCGGCAAATCGGGTCTGTTGCGACTGGGCGGCCGACAGGCGCAGCGCGTCGCCTCGACCCAGTACGGCCAGCTGGCCCGTGCCGATCGGCGACTGGCCGGGGCCGACGAAGCCGTCACCGCTCATCACATAGACCAGTGCGTTGAAGTCCGGCCGCCACGGCAGCTCGAGCTCCGCGCCGGGTGCGATCGTGGCGTGAACCATCGCCATCGGGGTATGCGTCGCGCCGGGGCCCGCGTGGCCCGCCACATCCCCGGCGATCACTCGCAGGAGCGAGCCGCCATCCACCGAGCTCAGCAGGGTCACCTCACCGGAGTGCAGGTCCTGGTAGCGCGGGGCGATCAGCTTGTCGCTCTTTGGCAGGTTGACCCAGAGCTGGAAGCCGTGGAACAAGCCGCCCGAGACCACCAGCTGTTCCGGCGGCGCCTCGATGTGCAGGATCCCGGAGCCCGCCGTCATCCACTGGGTATCCCCGTTGGTGATCGTGCCGCCACCGCCGAAGGAGTCCTGATGGTCAAAGATGCCGTCGATGATGTAAGTGACGGTCTCGAAACCACGGTGCGGGTGCCAGGACGTGCCCTTGGGCTCGCCCGGCGCGTAGTCGACCTCGCCCATCTCGTCCAGGTGGATGAACGGGTCGAGCAGCTTGAGGTCGACCCCGGCGAACGCTCGCTTGACCGGGAAACCCTCTCCCTCGAACGCGGACGGCGCGCTCGTGATCGACACCACCGGACGCTGTATGACGTTGCGCAGCAGCGCGGGCACGCGCGGCAGGACGGTCAGGTCGGGGACGGTGATAGCAGGCACGTCGGTCTCCTAAGTAGTTCGACTTTCAACTATCCCAGAGAACGCCCGGCGGGGTCAACGCATTCCGGCATACGGCATACCTCGCATCGGTGGCATCACTTGTCCTCGTGGTGCTTACGTCTGCTGAGTGAATCTGCGCACCGTCGGCGCCCCACCGGGCGCCGGCGGCCGCTGAGTCAGCCGAGATAGCGGTAGCCGGTCGGCTCACCGGAACCGAGGTCGACGATTGCGGCAACCGGACCGCCGCCGTCAGGGCCTTGGTGGGCGGCCGAGACGGAGACGAAGACGGCCGGGTCGCCGGTGACCGAGGCCGCCACTCCGCCCACGGCCGACTTGATCTGGCGGTGCCAGTGGACGTCGGAGTCGTCGAGCATCGCGTTGCGCCGGCCGTGCACGATGCCGTCCTTGCTGACCTCGCACTTGAGGAACACATTGACCAGTCGACCGTGCAGATCGCTGCTGCGAGGGCGATCGGGCAGATCGAGCCCGGCATCCTCGATGGCGGACCAGATGCCGTCGGCGTCGAGGGCGTCGGTCATGACGCTGTGACCGATGCGGTAGCGCCCGCCCACGCCACGGGCGTTGCCGACCACGACGACCTGGGCCTGGTCGAGCTCGACG
>JBBQUB010000157.1:0-6947 GCA_038212865.1 Actinomycetales bacterium | reverse complement strand
GTCAAGAACGGCGACACCTGGACCATCGTGGGCATCGACCGCGACGGCGCTCTGAGGGTGCGACGCTCGGGCGGGGGAGGGAGCACACACCTGCCCCCGCAGTACTGCCGCCAGCATGTCGAGCTCGGATACGCCACCACCGCCCACCGGGCCCAAGGCCAGACTGTCGACACCGCCCACGCCTTCGTCGCGGCCACGACGCAGCGTGAACCGTTCTACGTCATGGCCACCCGCGGCCGCGAAAGTAACCGGCTACCGCCCAGGACCCCGATCCCCAGATGGTCCACGGTGGCGCAGACGACCACCGCGACCTCGACGGCATCGACGTGCTACGCCGCGTGCTCGCCACTTCGGGCATCGAGAAGTCGGCCACCGAGACGATCGCGGACCAGTGGGCCCACGCCCACTCAGCCAGCACGCAGTCCGCCGAGTACGTCACCATCGCGGGCCCTCGAGCACGGCGGCCGCTCCGCCGAGTACGACCTTGATATGGAGCGCGCACTGGCTGACCGAGCCGAGCTGATCCGGCAGGCGGCGGTAAAGAGACTGTCCAGCCGCCGCTGTCCCCGGCCCCTTTGTCCCCCTCGACGACGCGCCATCCCGGGCCGCGGCCGGACCAGAGATCTAGCTCGAAGGCGCAGACGCGGACCATCGCGGCCGGGGATGTGTCTGAACGAACTGCAACCACAACTGCAACCAGGCAACCCAAATGCCGGTAACCGAAGAAGGTCCGAAATCATCATTCCCCCAGGTCAAGCGGCATATAGCCATGGTGGGGCAGGTCGGGCTTGAACCGACGACCGACGGATTATGAGTCCGTTGCTCTAACCAGCTGAGCTACTGCCCCGCACGTGCACGGCATACCGCGTCGTGCGACTGGTGAGCCTATCGCGGCGTAGAACGACCGCTGGTCCATCTACTGTTGGAGCTGTAGCAGTTCGGGCTTCGTATCGGAACGGGGAAGGCAACAGTGATTGGCAGAACAGGACGGATAACCGGACGCGTCGCACCCGGTGCCGTCGGTGAGGTGACCCTGCAGATCCGTGGTGGCTCAGAGGCGTTCTACGCTTACGCCAGCAGGGATGGCGCCATCATCGAAAAGGGGGTCAAGGTCAAGGTCGATGACTTCCAGCCGCCACTGACACTGTTCGTCAGCCCGGTTGAGCCGGCACCGTGGGTGTCGCCGGACCCCACGCGCCGGTCATCGATCCAGGACACCGTCCCAAGGCCGCCAGACCATCACAGCTACACCTGAACGCACTGCGCCACCAAGAACTCCGATCACACGCTCAACCATCACAACCACCAAGTCGCACGCCTCAGCGGCTACCCCATGAGGCACGAAGGGGAGCACAACACTCATGTTGATCTACGTGGCAGGGGCCGTTGTCGGCGCCATCATCGTCCTGATCGGCTTGTTCCGATCCGTATGGCGGGTCGCTGAACCGAACGAGGCCCTCATCATCTCCGGGCTTGGGGCAAAGGGTGAGAATGAGACCGACCTGGACAGCCTCGGCTTCAAGATCGTCGTCGGGCGCGGGAGTGCAGTCATCCCCGGCTTCCAGACCGTCCGCCGCCTGGGCCTGGACTCCCGAGCCACCGGACTGGTCGTGAACGCCGTGTCGAACCAGTCCATCCCGCTCACCGTCAAGGGTGTCGTCGCCTACAAGGTCGGCGACGACTTTGCCAGCATTGCCAACGCCGCCCGCCGGTTCCTGGACCAGGATGCAACCGTGATGCAGAGCACCATTCACGAGCTGTTCGCCGGTCACCTCCGCGCCATCGTCGGCGGCATGACCGTGGAGGACATGCTGCACAACCGTGAAGAGCTGACTGCCAACATTCGCGCATCCCTGGCTGAGGACCTTCAGAAGCTGGGTCTGCGTGTGGACAGCCTTCAGATCCAGGAGATTGACGACGAGTCCGGCTACATCCAGAACCTCGGCAAGCCGCAGGCCGCCTCGATAGAGTCGAAGGCCCGAATCGCCGCAGCCCAGCGTGACAAGGAAGCCACAGAGGCTGAGCAGATCGCCAACGCAGAGAAGGCAGCCGCCGTTCGTGAGGCCAGCATCAAGCAGTCCGAGTACCAGGCGCAGATGGACCAGGCGAGGTCCAAGGCCCAGCAGGCAGGCCCGCTGTCCGAGGCGCTGGCACGCCAGGAGGTCGTGCGCGCCGAGACCGCTGCCGCCGAGCTCGACGCACAACGCCAGGAAAAGCTGCTTGAGTCGTCGGTTCGCAAACCGGCCGACGCGAAGGCCTACGAACAGGTCACGCTCGCCGAAGCCAACCGGGCTGCCCGGGTCGCGGCGGCGCAGGCCCAGGCCCAGGAGGTTCGTCTTGCCGGTGAGGCCCAGGCGAACGCCACCCAGCTCAACGGTGCTGCCCTAGCCTCCGCGATCCGCGAGAAGGGTCTCGCTGAGGCTGCCGGCATTGAGGCGCGCGCCAAAGCGCTTTCAACGAACCAGGACGCTGTCATCGCACAGCAGTTCGCCGAGAACTACCCGCAAATCGTTGCAGCGGCTGCCAGTTCACTGAGCAACATAGACAACCTGGTCGTCCTCAACGGAGCCGAGGGCATGGAAGACATGCTCGCCAAGGCCATGACAATGGGCGGCGCCGGTCTGGGCCTGGCGCAGAAGCTGATGGCCAGCATCAAGACCGAGAAGCCGGAGACTGTGGACCAGCCCGTCGTCCTCGCGAACGGAAAGGTCGACAGCATCCAGCCGTAGTGTTCAGTTCAACAGGCGGTGCGCCGCGTTCAGATCCATCGGGCCGTTGCGGCTGCGAAGTGCGGCGGCGATCGCGACGCGGTGCTCCTGGGTCTTGTTGCTACCGAACTTGAACTTGGCGTTGACGCCGGTGATGGTCAAGCGCATCCCGCGGATCCCCGGCATCAGCCGCCGGTCGCTCTCGACCTCGACGCCCGGCGTGACGCGCGTTGAGCCCGGTGGTTCGAAGTGACTGAGCTGTCGGGCCAGGATGGCTGCCTTGGCCGCCGGGTCGTCAACGATCTCGACGTCAACCTCAGCCTGCACAGCGGCGTAGTAGCTCGTCGGCACCCCGAGGGTCGGATCATCGCCCGGGTCGGCGTTGATCGCCGCCGGGACATAGACATAGTCGGCCACGACCGTGAACAGCGCCCGCGGACGCTCGGCGAGCGCCCGCCATACCGGATTAGGTTTGGCCAGATGCAACTCAAGGGTCTGTGCACCATCGAAGATGAAGTGAGTTGGCACGACCACCGGAAGATCCCGGTCCGGACCTCCAGGGGCGATGAGCCGGCCGAAGTCGAACCCTTGCAACACCGCCCGCCATTCGTCGTCGTGGTTCGGGGCGTCCCAGGGGTGAACGAGCATGATGCCGATCCTGCCATCTCGTATGCCGAGTGGCCGCCTAGCGTGCACGAGACCAGTTCACGGATTCTCTGGTGCTCGTGTGACGAATGGGGCACAATGAGTCGACTCCCGTTTGACGGGAGCCGCTTGCGTGACAGAGCCGGTCCGTGTCGCGGTCGTTGGGGAAGACGTCCCTCGCACACAGGAGGTCCGGGTGTCTGCTGCAATGCCGCGAGTCATGACGCGCGGGGTGGTGTTCATTCACTCCACCCCAACTGCGTTGTGCCCTCACATCATCTGGGCGCTGGAGTCGGCGCTCGATCAGCGGGTCGCCATGAAGTGGACTCGCCAACCGCTAGGCCCCACTTTGGTCAGGGCCGAGCTGTCCTGGGCCGGCGAGGCCGGTGTGGGGGCCACGATCGCCAGTTCACTTCGCGGCTGGGACCACCTGCGTTATGAGGTCACCGAGGAGCCCAGCGCCGGCAGCGACGGTTCGCGCTGGTCGCACACGCCGAGCCTTGGCATCCACCACACCTGGACCTCGGCAAGTGGCGACGCCGTCGTCAATGAGGATCGACTTCGTGCCGCGATCTCGGTGAGCAAGGGGGACCCGGGTGTCCTGGCCCATGAGCTCGACCTCTTGCTGGGCGTGGCCTGGGACGACGAGCTCGAACCCTTCAGGTATGCCGGCGATGGAGACACGGTGCGCTGGCTGCACAAGGTGAGCTGAGCGAGCTGGCACGAGAACGCCCGGACCGCCGTGGGCGATGGCTGTGAGAGTTCAGTCGCCGGGAAGCCAAGACCTCATAGCCATCGCCCACGGGTTCAGATGCTGCGAATAGCCAATGCCACGTTATGGCCACCGAACCCAAACGAGTTGTTCAGAGCTGCGATGTCGCCGCTGGGGAGCTTGCGGTGCTCGCCGTGAACGACATCGAGGGAGATCGCAGAGTCGAAGTCATCGAGGTTGATCGTGGCCGGGGCAAGGCGGTGGTGGATCGCAAGGACGCTGAAGATCGTCTCCAGGGCTCCTGCGGCACCGAGCAGGTGACCGGTCATCGACTTGGTCGCGCTCACCGGCATGTGGTCGGCCTCGTCACCGAAGGCGAGGCGAATGGCCTGGGACTCGGCAATGTCGCCCACCGGCGTCGAGGTGGCGTGCGCGTTGATGTGGACGATGTCCTTCGACGTGAGGCCAGCGCTCTTGACCGCCTCGAGCATCGCACGGGACGCCCCGGCACCCACTGGATCCGGCGCAGCGACGTGATAGGCGTCCGAGGACATGCCCAGCCCGGCGACCTCTGCATAGATCCTCGCGCCGCGGGCCTTGGCGTGGTCTTCGGTCTCCAGCACGACAACTGCCGCACCTTCACCCAGCACGAAGCCGTCACGACCGGTGTCGTAGGGACGAGACGCCTTCTCGGGTTCGTCATTTCGCGTTGACAGGGCTTGCATCGCAGCGAACCCGGCGATCGGCATGGGGTGCATGGCAGCCTCTGTGCCGCCAGCGACGACCACGTCGGCCCTTCCACTGCGGATCATCTCCATAGCCAGGCCGATGGCTTCTGCCCCAGAGGCGCAGGCGCTCACCGGTGTGTGCGTCCCGGCGCGTGCGCCAAGCTCAAGGGAGACCGCAGCAGCCGGACCGTTGGGCATCAACATGGGCACGGCGAGCGGGAAGACGCGACGAACGCCCTTCTCCTTCAAGGTATCCCATTGATCCAGTAGCGTATTGACACCACCGATGCCAGATCCCATCACCACGCCGAGACGCTCGGGGTCGACGTCTGGGGTGCCGGCATCGGCCCAGGCCTCGCGAGCAGCGATCAGACCGTACTGTCCAGCAGGGTCGAGGCGACGAGCCTCAACCCTGGCCAGGAGATCGAGGGGAGACACCTTGATGGTGGCAGCGATCTTCACGGGAAGCTCGTATGTCTCGACCCAGTCGAAGGGCATCAGGCGGACGCCTGACTCGCCGGCGAGGATCGCTTCCCAGGTCTCGGGGACGGTTCCCCCGACTGGGGTGGTCGCACCCAGACCGGTCACGACGATTCGCTGCTCGCGGTTCGAGGTCATTTAAGGGTCTGCTCCTTGTGATCGGTGGCCCGGGGGCACACACGGGGGTCCGGCGGGTACGGCATACGGCGGTGGTCGGGTGGCCTGTCTCAGGGGTCACCTGCATGGAGGGCACGTGGGCCAGCTGTGGTGCGTCGGCGCCGTTGAGCGGCAACGCACCACAGCCGAGGACGAAGGTCAGGCCTGCGCGCTTGAGATAAAGCCGACTGCGTCGCGGACCGTCTTGAGGTTCTTGACCTCGTCGTCGGGGATGCGCACGCCGAACTTCTCCTCGGCGTTGACTACGATCGTCATCATCGACAGCGAGTCGATGTCGAGGTCATCGGTGAAAGACTTGTCGAGCTCGACGGAGGCCGTGTCCAGGCCGGTCTCTTCGTTGACGATCTCGGCGAGACCATCGAGGATCTCTTTCTCGCTCTGGGCCATGAGGCCAACTCCTTGTTGTCGTGGTGCATGGGATCTGTCGGTCATGCTGTCTGACCCGAATAGCCCGTCGGGTCCGGCGGGAGCTGTTAGGGAAGGACGACGACCTGGGCGGCGTAGACGAGCCCGGCGCCGAACCCGATCTGCAGAGCCAGGCCTCCGTGGGGGGCCTCACCGGAGTCAAGCATCCGCTGGGTTGCCAGGGGGATCGAGGCTGCTGAGGTGTTACCGGTCTCGGCGATGTCGCGGGCAACTGGAAGGTCCGCGGGCAGCTTGAGCTGCTTGATGAGCGCGTCGATGATGCGCATGTTGGCCTGGTGGGGGATGAAGGCGTCGAGGTCCTCGGCCTTGATGCCCGCCTGGTCCAGAGCGGCCTGGGCCACCGGGGCCATGTCCCAGACTGCCCAGCGGAACACCGCCGGGCCCTCCATCGTGATGGCCGGCCACGGCATCTCGTCCTTGCCTGCGCGCAGCTCGACCCAGGAGTCGCGCTGGGAGATGGTCTTCCACCTGGAACCATCCGAACCCCAGACCGTGGGGCTGATGCCGGGGAAGTCCGAGGGGCCGACGACAGCGGCGCCGGCGCCGTCGCCGAAGATGAAAGCAGAGCCGCGGTCGGTCTTGTCCGTGAAGTCGGAAAGCTTCTCGACGCCGATGACCAGAACGAACTCGGCGCTGCCACCGCGGACCATGTCGTTGGCCAGCGAGATGCCGTGGCAGTAGCCGGCGCACGCAGCGGAGATGTCGAACGCCGCAGCAGGGGTGGCGCCGATGCGGTCGGCGACCATCGCAGCCGCAGCCGGCGTCTGGTAGGGGTGGGTGGCCGTGGCGACGATGACAGCGCCGATCTGCGAAGCAGTGAGTCCTGCCGCCCTGAGTGCCTCTTCGGCTGCGATGGCCCCCATGTCGACCACGGTCTCATCGACCGCCGCGAATCGACGCGTGATGATGCCGGTGCGCTCACGGATCCATTGATCGGAAGAGTCGATGTGCTCGCAGATCTCATCGTTGGTGACCACGCGCTCGGGGCGGTAGCCGCCAACGCCCCACATCCGGGCATGCGTTGCTCCGGTCCGGGTGCGCAGGGTCCGGCGAGGCTGAGGAACTGTCGTC
>JBBQUB010000156.1:0-7220 GCA_038212865.1 Actinomycetales bacterium | reverse complement strand
GAGCGACAGCGTCGAGACCCTTGACCCGGCCTGGGTTGCCAAGGGCTTCACCCGGATGGGTGGCTCGACCACCAGAGACGTGTCCAACTTCTACCTGGCCGAGAACCGCGTCTACTCGGGCTACGACGCCACCCTGAAGACGGGCCCGTACAACTTCGGCTTCGCCAACACCAAGGCCGACTGGGTCGAGCGTTTCCCCTACCAGAACGGCTTGCTGGTCTGGTACTCCGACGGCGCCTGCACCGACAACAACACCATCAACCACCCTGGTTGTGGCCAGTCGCTCCCGGTCGACGCTCGTCCTGCGCCGGTCATGTTCGATGCCACTCACAGGCTCGGCAACCGTCGTCAGGGGTTCGACGCCACGTTCGGTCAGGAGGCCACCGATGCGGTGACCTTCCACCGCAACGGCGTCGCGACCGTCGTGGCTTCACAGCCCGCGATCCCGACGTTCGATGACAGCGACCCGAACCGCTACTGGTCGGCGCTCAACCCGATGGCCTCAACGAAGGTCGCCGGCTTGGGCACGAAGCTGACCGTCCTGAGCACCAGCACGGACGGTGACCAGTTGTCCGTCCGGGTGACCTCCAAGAAGTAGTCTGCTCGGACAAAGGAAGTCCCCGGGAGCCCTTTGCTCCCGGGGACTTTCCCGGTCCAGCAACCTATTAACCTTCGCGAAACACGGTTAGGGCAGTATCGCGCTATGGATCGTCAACAGGAGTTCGTCCTACGCACCATCGAGGAACGCGACATCCGCTTCGTGCGGCTCTGGTTCACCGACGTGCTCGGCCAGCTGAAATCGGTCGCCATAGCCCCCGCAGAGCTGGAGGGGGCCTTTGCCGAGGGCATCGGCTTCGACGGCAGCGCCATCGAGGGGTTTGCCCGGATCTACGAGTCCGACATGCTGGTCAAGCCCGATCCCGGGACGTTCCAGGTGCTGCCCTGGCGTGGCGAGAACCCCGGCACCGCAAGGATGTTCGGCGACATCGTCCTGCCCGACGGCTCACCGAGCTTTGCCGACTCCCGGTTCGTCCTGAAGCGGGCGCTGGCCAAGGCTGCCGACCTCGGGTTCACCTTCTACACACACCCGGAGATCGAGTTCTTCCTGTTCGAACAGCCGATCAAGCCCGGGCAACCGCCGATTCCGGTGGATCAGGCCGGGTATTTCGACCACGTGCCGCACGGGACCGGTCACGATTTCCGCCGGGCCGCCATCACGATGCTGGAGCACATGGGCATCTCCGTGGAGTTCAGCCATCACGAGACGGCGCCGGGCCAGAACGAGATCGACCTGCGCTATGCCGACGCTCTCTCGACAGCAGACAACATCATGACGTTCCGCACGGTGATCAAGGAGGTCGCGCTGGAGCAGGGGGTCTTTGCCTCCTTCATGCCCAAGCCGTTCAGCGATCAGCCGGGCTCCGGCATGCACACGCACCTGTCGCTGTTTGAGGGCGACCGCAACACCTTCCACGAGGCAGGCGCGCCCTACCAGCTCAGCCAGGTCGGAAGGCAGTTCATCGCGGGCCTGCTGAGGCATGCAGCCGAGATCAGTGCAGTCACCAACCAGTGGGTCAACTCCTACAAGCGACTCTGGGGTGGGGGAGAGGCGCCGGCTCACGTCTGCTGGGGCCACAACAACCGCAGCGCGATGGTGCGCGTTCCGATGTACAAGCCGAGCAAGGACCAGAGCACCCGCGTCGAAGTGCGTTCGCTGGACTCGGCGTGCAACCCCTATCTCGCATTCGCCGTGATCCTCGCGGCGGGGTTGAAGGGCATCGAAGAGGGCTATGACCTGCCCGATGAGGCCGAGGACGACGTGTGGAGCCTGACCGATGCGGAGCGCCGGGCGATGGGTATCGAGCCCCTGCCGGCGTCCTTGATCGATGCCATCACCGTGATGGAAAAGTCGGACCTCGTCGCCGAGACCCTGGGCGAGCATGTCTTCGACTTCTTCTTGCGCAACAAGAGGGCTGAGTGGGCCGACTACAAGGGGCAGGTCTCTCCGTTCGAGCTCGAGCGCTACCTCCCGCGTCTGTAGGAACGCCGTCACCACTGGAACGCCGATCGGGGGCTCGCGTCCTCCTCGATAGATTGGCCCGGTGAGCGCATTCGCGAGGTCTGCCAGTCGTGCGGGTCGGCTGGCCCGTCTGGGATTCGCCGACCCGGCTCGTGCCGATCTGCTCCTGGACGACCCGGCGCTGGCCGGACTGAGCGATCCGCTGGACGAGGTCTTCGGTGACGGTCTGCCCGATGCGCTGAGTCAGGTGGCAGACCCCGACCTCGCCCTCATCGGGCTAGTGCGCCTGATGGAGTCGTTGCGCCGCAAGGACATCGACGGCGAGGACCATGTCGGGGACCTGATCGCCACACTTCGGCACGCCGGCCCCGGACGCGATCGGCTCCTGGCCGTGCTGGGGGCATCCTCCGCACTGGGGGACCACCTGGTGACCCATCCGGGCCACTGGCGTTGCGTCACCGACGCGACCCGCCAGAGTGCCGACCACCGTCGGCACGCCTTGGTCACGGCAGTGACCAACGCTGCCAGCAGTGCCGGCAGCATGCCCGCGTATGACGCCCTTCGGGTGGCCTACCGCCGTGACTTGCTCGGGATCGCGGCGCTGGACCTGACGGCGGACAAGGCGGTCGACGAGCTTCCACCCACGGCTGCGGCCCTGGCCGACCTTGCCGCGGCTGCCCTGGAGGCCGCTCTGGTGATCGCTCGTGTTGAGGTCGGTGAAGCCGCGGATGGCTGCCGGTTCGCCGTCATCGGTATGGGCAAGTGCGGGGGGCGTGAGCTGAACTACGTCTCGGACGTCGACGTCATCTTCGTAGCCGCGCCGGCCAGTGGCGCCGAAGGCGACGAGACGAAGGCACTGACTGTCGGCGCACAGCTGGCCACGGCGCTGATGCGGGCCTGCTCGGTGGCCACCGCCGAAGGCACCCTCTGGCCCGTCGACGCCGCACTGCGCCCGGAGGGCAAGAACGGGCCTCTGGTACGTACGGTTGCCAGCCACCTGCAGTACTACCAGCGGTGGGCCAAGACCTGGGAGTTCCAGGCCCTGCTCAAGGCGAGGACTGTTGCGGGGGACGCAGTCCTCGGCCGCGAGTACCTCGACGCCGTCAGCCCACTGGTCTGGCAGGCGGCAAGCCGCGAGCACTTCGTCGCCGACGTCCAGGCGATGCGCCGGAGGGTCGAGGAGCACGTCCCTGCCGCCGAGTCCGCCCGCCAGCTCAAACTGGGCCCGGGGGGTCTGCGCGACGTTGAGTTCAGCGTCCAGCTGCTGCAGCTCGTCCACGGTCGAACCGACCCGACGCTGCGCTCTGGCACGACGCTCGAGGCCCTCTCGGCGTTGTCCAAGGGCGGATATGTTGGGCGCGAGGATGCTGCAGTCCTGGACCAGTCCTATCGGCTGTTGCGCACACTCGAGCACAGGATCCAGCTGTTCCGGCTTCGGCGCACCCACCTGATGCCCTCGGCTGAGGCCGATCTCCGGCGGCTCGGCAGGGCCGTCGGCCATCGCAGGGACTCAGCTCGCGCGGTGGAGGACCAATGGCAGCAGCAAGCCCGCGAGGTGCGACGAATCCACGAGCGGCTCTTCTACCGCCCGCTGCTGACCGCTGCCGCCAGTCTCAGCAACACTGAGGCGCACCTGACTCCCGAAGCTGCGCGAGAACGTCTGGCAGCGTTGGGCTTTCGCGACCCTGCCGGGGCTATGCGCCATCTGGCCGCCCTCACCGGCGGGCTCACCAGGCGGGCCGCGATCCAGCGGACACTGCTGCCGGTGATGCTCGGCTGGTTCGCCGACGAGGCCGACCCGGACGCTGGCCTCCTGGCCTTCCGGCAGATCAGCGAATCCCTGGGCGCGACCCACTGGTATCTCAGGATGCTCCGCGACGAGGGAAGCGCAGCCGAGCGCCTGGCGCATGTTCTCGCACGAAGTCGTTACGCCGCAGACCTGCTCACCCGGGCACCCGAGTCCGTTGGCATCCTGGGTGACGCTGGAGGCCTGACCCCTCCTAGCCGCCGGGCTCTCCTGGCCACCATGACCGCGGCGAACGCTCGGAAGGAAACGGCAGACGATGCGATGACGGCGGTCCGCGTCGTCCGCCGCCAGGAGCTCTTCCGCATCGCGGTTGGCGACCTCACCGGAAATCTGGACCTGGCTGGGGTCGGCGCGGCGCTCACCGACCTGACTTCGGCCACCTTGCAGTCCGCTCTCGACATCGCCACAAGGGCTGTGGAGTCCGAGCTCGAGCGGACGTTAGGCACTCGGCTTCTGGTCGTGGGCATGGGCCGTCTCGGCGGTGGCGAGATGGGTTACGGTTCGGACGCCGACGTCATGTTTGTTCACCAGGGCGACGACGGCGTGGACGAAGCCATGGCCCAGAAGCACGCCACCTCGGTCGTTCAGGAGGTGATGCGCCTCTTGGGCCTCGCTGGTCCGGACCCGCAGCTGGTCATCGACCCCGGTCTTCGGCCGGAGGGCAAGGCGGGGCCATTGGTGCGCTCACTTGAGGGGTATGCCGCGTACTACGAGCGCTGGTCGCTCAACTGGGAGGCACAGGCACTTCTGCGGGCCGCCCCCGTGGCGGGCGACCCGGCCCTAGGGCGGGCTTTCGGCGACCTGATCAACCCGATCAGGTGGCCCCAGGGCGGAGTGTCAGCACACGCCATACGGGAGATTCGCACGCTCAAGGCCCGGATGGAGTCCGAGCGCCTGCCACGGGGTGCCGACCCCAAGACCCATTTCAAGCTGGGCCTCGGCGGGCTCTCCGACGTCGAGTGGACGGCGCAGCTCGTTCAGCTGCGCCACGCCTGGGAGGTCACCGGGCTACGCACAACGGGGACCTGTTCGGCCTTGGCCGCTGCAGGTGAGGCGGGCCTGATCCGACCTGCAGACGTCGAGACAATGACCCTGGCCTGGACGTTTGCGTCCTCACTGCGTAACGCCTCGGTGCTGTGGCGCGGTCGGCCGGTCGACGCGCTTCCCAGCGACCTGCGCGACGCCGATGGGATCGGACGGATCGTCGGGCGCGAGGCCGGACAGGGCGCCGAGCTGGGGGAGGCTTATCGACGTCTGGCCCGACGCGCGAGGGCCGCGGTGATGGTCAACTTTTACGAGTCGCATTAGACTTGTCGGAGTAGACCGGTACCCTCGCCTTGATGAACGGGATGGGGGACCACTCAACTAACCGCGTTGCCATGCCCTCCTACGCCGACGTCTTCAGGACCCGCGCCTACCTGGCAATCTTCATCGCCGCAGCGTTGTCGACGTGGGGCGACTACCTGGCACGAGTGACGGTCGCAGTGTTCGTGTTCGAGCGCACCGGGTCGCCGTTCGCGGCCGCTGCAACCTTTGCCGTCAGTCTCGTGCCGAGCATCTTCGGACGCAGTCTCCTTGCCCCAATAGCTGACCGCATCCCCTACAAGTACGTCCTGATCGCCGCGCACCTGCTGAGGGCGGTCCTCGTGGGGGGCCTCATCGTTGCCGTAAGCACTCACGTCTCCTTGTGGGTTCTGTTCGGCCTGCTGTTCCTGATCGAGATGGTCGGCGGGCCGGCCATTGCCGCGAGCCAGATCCTGATGACGGACCTGTTCGCCGATCGCCGGCTCTACGCCCGGGCACTGGGTCTGAGCACCTTGAGTGAACAGGTCAACCAGGCCATTGGACTTGGCCTCGGAGGGCTGGTGGTGGCATGGGTAGGCCCAGCACTTGGGCTGTGGGCCGACCTCGCCACCTTCCTGCTCTCGGCGCTGGTCATCACTCTTGTGGTCAGGGTCGAGGCCATCCGGGGCACGCCCTCCGCGGGCGTTGTCGGCTTCTTCCGGGACATCGCAGAAGGCGCAAGGTATCTCTTCCACCACTCGGTTCTGGTGTCTCTGCTCGCGCTAAGCCTGTGCTCTGTGTGGGCGATTGCAGCACCCGAGGCCGTGGCCATCGCCTATGCGCAGCACGCGTCCGGGTCCGCGCGCCTGGGCGGTCTGCTGATGGCGGCCCCCATCCTCGGAACCGTGGCCGGTCTGGTCATCGTCGGGCGATGGCAACCCGAACGCCAGAACGCCCGGATCATCGGCATGGCGCTGCTGATGCCACTGCCTCTGGTGGTGACGATGTTCGCCCCGCCGGTGCCGATCACCTGGCTGCTGTGGTTCGCGTGCGGCGTGCTGCAGGCCTTCATGCTCCCCTTGCAGTCGACGTTCTCGCTGGTCATTCCTGCAGAGATGCGTGGTCGGGTCTACGGTCTTGCGGGTGCGCTTTCCGTGGCTGCGAGCGGCGTGGCGTTCCTGGTCGCGGGTTATCTGGCCGAACGTACGTCCCCCGCCGCGGCCGTCGCCATCTGCGCGGTCGGCAGTCTTCTCGCCATTGTCTCTCTCGCCGTGCGTTGGCCTCGGACGGCTCTGCGCGAGGCCGTAGACACGGCATACAACTCCTGAGCCTGCCGGGCTCACCGGCTTCCGCAGCCAGGGCTTCGAAGCCTCAGCATGCGCACTCAAGCCAGCTACTTGACCCAGATCTGACTGAGCAGCGGGCAAGGTACAGGGAGCTCTGGAAGCTCCGCACGAGATTCTGAACGACGGTGTCTGGTGGCGGATCGATACGCATCACGCTTGCGTCACTGCGGTTGGCGACCCTCAGCGCTCCGCCCCCGGCGGTGCGGCCCGCCGAGTTGGTCTCCACATCGACCGCGGCCTTGATCGACCCGTCGGCCCACTTCCCCGACAGTGTTGGGCAGCAAGGTGCCAAAGCCGTCGGCCCCGGACAGTGTGACGATCGCCGTGGTCAACCCGCCGGCGGCCACCAATGCTGCCACGACCCCAACACCCTCCAAGCACCTACCAAGAACTCTTCCGAGCGACATTCAAGAAGTCTCCGAGAGCGGGGGTTTGAGATGGGGCAGTCAGCAGTTCCCGGCCCGCCCCACCGCGACGGGCACCAACCCAAAGGAGGCGCGTCATGCGCCACGCACGTCGCTTCATCGCAACCCTCATCGGCATCGCCTTCTGGCGCGTCGCCGCCACCACGGTCGCCTACGCCAAGCGGCCCGACCCAGTCAACTGGGACGTACCCCCACCATCGGGGCCGATCACCGAGCCGACGTCAGGGTGGCAGATCGTCGCCATTGTGGCCCTTGCGGCTCTCTTGACCGTTGCCGGCGTGGGCCTGGCCGGTCCCCAACTGACGTCCGGGACAGCGCGAACCTCAAGGTCGTCATAC
>JBBQUB010000155.1:0-7309 GCA_038212865.1 Actinomycetales bacterium | reverse complement strand
ACTGTCGGCCGTCGAAGCCCGAAGAGGCAGCGTTACAGCCTGGCAGCGGAACCCGACACTAGTCTCCCAGAGACGGCCGCGTCGACTTGGGCCCGTCGATCACTCCGTTGAGACCGAGCTTCCGTTCACCCAGGTCATGTCGTGTTCATACTGCTGCTCATGGCATGAGGAAGGCCCGGCACCCCCTCGGGGCGCCGGGCCTTTGTCGTCATTTGCGCGTGGGGTCTAGCCCTTGGGGTGGTTCTTGCCGTTGGAGGCGTAGAAGCTCACGCAGTCACCCTGGTTCTTGAACGTGTCTGCCGTGAAGCTGGTCGCCCAACCGCCGTCCTTGCAGTCAGTAGCGGCGAAGACGCGCGGCTGGAAGTCGAACGTCTTGCTGCCGATGGTCAGGCCGTCCACGGCGCTGGTCAGACCGGCGTTGCCGCTGCCCTGGTTGAAGCCGTAGCCAAGGATGACGGCGGCGGGGTTGGCGGCGCTGATCTGGTCGATGTTGGGCCCACCGACTGTCTGGGAGGCCGTCACGCCGGGGAAGGTCCGAGTTGACCACCACACGGCGTTCTGAGCGGAGCCGTCCCACTTCTGCCAGGTGCCGGTGACGATCGCCTGTGGCTGGTAGACGGGCTCAAGGACCAGGGGCGCGTAGGTGTAAGCGGTGCCCGCCCCGTCCGGGTCGATGAACAGGTTCAACGCGGCCAGCTGGTTCGGCGTCTCCGCCGCGACCGAGATCTGCTTGGCGTAGAAGCTGATGCTGTCCTTCACGTCGCTGAGCTTCAGGCCTGCGTCCTGGCCGGTGCGCATCTGGACCTTGGCGGCGCCGTCGGTCGTCTCCAGCTGCAGGGCGCCAGCGCCGAAGCCTGCGGGGGCGCCGTGCTCGTTGGTGAAGGCGAGCGAGCCGCCCGTCCGTGTGTCGCCCGTGCTCCAGTCGACGCCGAGGTTGGCCTCGGTGATGGTAGTGGTGGCGGCGAACGCCGGAACGGCGACGGCGATGGCGGTGGCGGCGGCGAGGAGGGGAAGAGCGAACAGTCTCTTACGCATGGGAGAACCTTCAGGTTGTGTGATCAGGCCCGGTTTCGCCTTGGCCCCCCAATGGCCGTAGGCGACCAGTGATGCCGTCGGATCTGTGCGTGCCCTGCGCTGCTGCGCGAGGCGAATGTACCCGAATCCGTGCTTTTCGTCTATACCCCGTTGAACATGGAGTTACCGGACCACCCGTCGGCCCAGCAAACTTCCGCTTCGAGCCGCAAATGCCGGTGTCAACGCGAAGGGGCCCCAGGGGCACGTCTCCCTGGGGCCGGTCACGAAGCTCGGCTCATGGGTTGGTCACCGGACCACGCCGAGAGCGTTGACGATTCCCGCGCCGTAGAACCCGTTGAACGCAGGGGTGCCGACGCAGCGGGCCATGACCTCGATCGCGCGGCGGAGTAGGCAGCCCGCACCGAGGTGACCACCTGCCTGGGCCGTGTGCCAGGGACGCACCCGAGACCTACCTGCTCAGCTTTTGCGCGCGTCGCGTGCGCCGGCGTCCGCCTCAAGCGAGTAGTTCGGGTCGGTGGTCAGCCGACTGTGCCGCGCGCCATACAGGAAGTAGATGGCGAACCCGATGACCATCCAGACGACGAACCGGATCCACGTGACGGCCGGCAGGTTCAGCATCAGGTAGAACGACGTCAGCATCGCCAGAATAGGGACGGCCGGGACGCCGGGGCAGCGGAACGCCCGCTCGAGGTACGGGCGCTTGCGCCGCAACACCAGGACGCCGGCGGCCACCAAGATGAATGCGAACAGGGTGCCGATGTTGACCAGTTCGGCGAGCTCGGACAATGGCACAAATGTGGAGATCACCGCGACGGCCGCGCCGGTGGTGACTGTGGTGCGCACAGGTGTGCCCGTGCGCTCGTTCACAGTCGAGAAGATGGCAGGCAGCAGCCGGTCTCGGCTCATCGCGAAGAAGACCCGGCTCTGGCCCAGCATCATGATCATCATCACCGTGGTGAGACCTATCAGTGCGCCGATCGAGATCAAGGTGGCGAAGCCGGGCTTGCCCACGGAGCGAAAGGCTTCGGCCAGAGGCGCGTTGATCTTGATGTCGGTGTACTTGACCATGCCGGTGATGACCAGCGAGACGGCGACATAGAGAGTTGTGCAGATCGCCAGCGAGCCGAGGATGCCGATCGGCATGTCCCGCCGCGGATTCTTTGTCTCTTCGGCCGCGGTGGCGACGATGTCGAACCCGATGAACGCGAAGAACACGAGCGCCGCGCCGGTGAAGATGCCACTGACTCCGAACGAGCCCGGCGCGAACCCGAGGTCCTGCAGCAGCGACGGCACGCTCTTGGCGCCCGCGGCTGGCTGTGAACCGGACGGGGGGATGAACGGCTGGTAGTTCGACGTCTTGATGTAGAACAGGCCCGCGACGATGACGAAAAGCACGACCGCCACCTTGATGCTCACAAACACCAGGTTGACCTGTGAGGAGACTTTGATCCCGAGGCAGATCACGCCCGTCAAGATGATGACGATCGCAGCGGCGACCAGGTTGTGCCCCTTGCCGTAGGCGAACGCCGGGATGATGATGCCTACCTGCTTCATCACGTCGGCGAAGTAGGTGGACCAGCCCACGGCGACCGTGCTGGCTCCGAGCGCGAGCTCGAGGATGAGGTCCCAACCGATGATCCAGGCCACCACCTCGCCGAGGCTGGCGTACGAGAACGTGTATGCCGACCCCGCAACCGGCACCGTGCTCGCGAACTCGGCATAGCACAGAGCCGCGAACGCGCAGGCGAGGCCGGCGAAGACGAACGACAGGGCGACCGCTGGCCCCGCCTGAACCCCCGCTGCCTTCCCTGTGAGCACGAAGATCCCCGTGCCGATGATGACTCCGACGCCGAACACGGTCAGGTCAAGCGCACCCAGACGCTTGCGCAGCTGATGGGTCGGCTCCTCGGTGTCACGGATCGACTGCTCGATCGTTTTGGTGCGCCACAGGTTCATCGGAGACTCCTTCAGCCGCGCCTAGGCAGGTCCGCCCAACCTCCGGTCGAGCCCAGCCCACCTGGGAAGCCAACATGGTCTACCTGATGCTCAGATCGTGTCAAACAGGGAGGATTCGGATTTTCTGTGCGCTGACCGCCGCTTGGCCCAGCCCGTCATCCGGCGTTGATGGGGGTGTCTTGCTCGAGCACGGCTTCCTTGCCCACCTTGAGCATGAACATCGCCACAACCGCTGCAGTGAACAGGAATCCCGCTCCGGCTGCGAATGCTCGCGTGTACCCCTCCGTGAGGGCCAGGGGGGTCGCTGCCTGTCCCAGCGACGGGTTCGCGGTCAGGTATGCCGCGGACGCTGTGACGGCGACAGTATTGAGCAGTGCGGTGCCCAGGGACCCACCAACCTGCTGCGAGGTGTTGATCATCGCGCTGGCCACACCCGCGTCATGAGAACCGATCCCGTGGAGCCCGGTGGAGGAAACCGGGATGAACACGAACGCCATGCCGACGCTGATGATGAGCATGGGCACCAGAACGTGGCTGGTGTACGAGGAGCTCGGCGTCAGCCGGGTGAGCAGGAGCAGCCCGACGGCTCCCGCGACAAGACCGGGCACGATCAGGGGTTTGGGTCCGACCCGGGGCAGCAGCTGGGCGGCGACGCCGGCTCCGAGGATGATCCCGACGCTGAACGGTAGGAACGCGAAGCCGGCCTTGATCGGGGAGTAGCCCAAGATCACCTGCAGATACAGGCCCAGGAACAGGAACATCGCGAACAGTCCGATGCCGGTGATCAGGGACACGAGGTATGACGCGCCCCGGTTGCGCTCGAGCAGGACGCGCATGGGCAGGAGCGGGTTGGGCACCCGGTTCTCGATGACGAAGAACGAGGCGAGCAGGATCGCTGCTGCGGCGAACCAGAACAAGGTGGCCGGCTCGGTCCAGTGGGCGGAGTCCTGCAGACCCTTGGGAGCGGCCTTGGTGAAGGCGTAGACCAGGCTCACCAGCCCGAGCGTGGCGGTGAAGGCCCCGGCGATGTCGTATCGAGTGTCACCGTGCGCCTTGCTCTCGTGTACCCAGGGGATGGCCATCAACACTGTGGCCAGCGCGATGGGCGCGTTGACCAGCAGGCACCATCGCCAGGAGAGGTACTCGGTCAGAACGCCGCCGAGCAGCAGACCGATCGCAGCGCCTCCGCCGGAGACCGCGCCGTAGACGCCAAAGGCCTTGGCCCGCTCCTTGGGATCATGGAACGTCACCGTGACCAGGGACAAAGCTGCGGGAGCCAACAGCGCCGCGAATGCCCCCTGTAGACCACGGGCGCCAAACAGGAAGCCCTGGTTGGGCGCGAGGCCGCCAAGCGCAGATGCCGCCGCGAACCCGATAAGGCCGATGATAAAAGTTCGCTTGCGGCCCACGTAGTCGGCGATCCGACCGCCGAGCAGGAGCAGCCCGCCAAAGGTGAGGGTGTATGCCGTGATGACCCATTGCTGGTTGGCGTCGCTGATTCCGAGGTCAGCCTTCGCGCTCGGCAGTGCAAGGTTCACGATGGAGGCGTCGAGCACGACCATGAGCTGGGCGATGGCGATGACGCCAAGGGCGCGCCACCGGGTCGGGTCGGAAACGACGGTGCTGACTGTATGCACGTTGTCGCCGTCCGCGTTGTTGCTGTCAACGACGGGATCAGGCGAGACGCGAGGGGAGTCGGCCATGAGAGTCCTTCGGGAAGGCAGAGGGTCGGGCATGACGCGGAGCGCGGTCGCGTCTCCATCTGCGTCCAACATTTCATGGCCAGCGATTTATTTCGCGGAGGATTCTTGGGACGGAAAAAGGGGATTCGGGGGTTGAAAAGGAAACGCCGGTCCGACCCGAAGGTCGAACCGGCGTTCCTTGGAGCAAGGTGCCTTCTACTTCTTGCGGCCCGCTACCACAGTCACTGCGCCGAACGCGGCGACCAGCCCGCCGGCAACCATCATCATCAAGATCAGTGGAGCCAGCGCCACCGGCTTGAGGGTCTCGTAGTTGCCGAGGTTCTCGTCAAAGACCTTCACGAGTCCGTTGAAGCGCCCCATGGACGCCGGCATCGTCTGCAGCGCCTGCGCGGTGGCTGGGAAGTTGGCGCCGAGGAAGCCCTGCAGCTGCTCCGGCGACATCTTCAGCTGGGTGGCCAGAGCAGGCAGCATAGTGGCCTGCATCTCGGTTCCCATGGCACCAATCGTGCCGAGCGCCGCGGACGCGTTGTCGACCAGCTTCTGTGTGTAGACGGGTTCGAGGTTGGCGTTCAGCTGGTCGGCGTCCGCTGCCTTTCCGGGCAGCGACAGGGCCAGAGGGAGGAGCACCAGCAACAGGCCCACCACGACCGCTACCGCGCCGCCGGCCTTCGGTGAGCGCAGCGTCCCTGCTCCGATGAGAAACACCAGGACGCCCGCACCGAGCGTTGCCCACGGGACGGTCGTCGCGGGGAGGCTAGCTGTGGGGATGGCGTCGGCGGACGCGAACAACGGCCGCTGCTTGTCAAGGGTGTCGATCAGGCCGCTGAACGTGGGAACCACGGTGGGCAGTGCGCTCATGCCGGTTGCCACGGCCGGGAAGTTCTGGGTGACGAACCCGTCAAACTGCGCCGGGGTCATCTTCAGCTGCTGGCTCAAGGCAGGGGCGAGCTTGGTGGTGAACTCTTCCTGCACTGCTGACAGTCCCGCGATGTCGGCGCGTGCAGTGTCGATGGACTTCTGGGTCAACGCCGGCCGGAAGTCGCCGATCAGGTTCTCGAAGGCCGGCCCGACGGCGAACAGGTTGGTGACGAGCGTCATCGCGACCAGGCCGGCGCCCACCAGCATGATCAACACTCCGGCTACTTTGCTCACTGGGCTGGTCCTTGGCGAAGAGCCCGCCGAAGTCCCGGTACTGGAGGCTGTCATGGTCATGCTCTGGTCCTTGTCTCGCTCGGAGATTATGAAGGGTGGTTCACCGGTGCGTGTCCGAAATATCCCGCCCATGCTCCGAAATATCAGGTCAAACGTCGGTGGACCGCCAGCGTATGGCTGCGAGCGACATACGGGATGGGGTATTGCGGTGTGTGTTTGGTCACTCCCCAGAGGTTCGACGTTTCTGGATCCCTGGTTGCCCCCCAGCGGTTTGCGGGTTGTTCTATCTGCGCCGTAGGCGACGTACGAGATGCGCTCGGCTTCTCGACATCCTGGCCCAGACCATCTGCTGAAGGGCAAGGGTCGCCCATCCGGCGAGGGCCATCCCCGATAGGTTGATCAGCAGCTGCAGGGTGCTACCCCAGATTTCGTTGCCTACACCGAAGGCCAGGCCGAGGGCGACGTTTCCTGCTGCCGGGACAGTGGTGACCGAGATGAAGACTCCCGAGAGACCACCTGTCCTGGCAGAGGTGAGAGAGAGGACTCCGGCGGCGGCAGCGATGACTGCCACGATGAACGACCATTTGTCGGGGAAGTAGATGAAGTCGGTCCCTGGCCTTGGCCCTGTCACGTCTTCGAGCGTGATCCAGCCCAGCCCCTTCGCGCCCAGGACCACGGCGGTAGTGAGGCTGATGGCGATGAGGAAGCCACCGACAAGAGTGCGACTGGCGAGCCTGAGCAGCCCGGAGCGACGGCGGACCATCGCCACCCCGAGTGCGGCCACGGCCCCGAACTCGGGTCCGAGCACCATCGCGCCGATCACCAGGATTTGGGAGTCGAGCACGATCGCGATGGCCGCGATCAGGGTGGCCAGTGTCATGAAGCTGGCATACGTCCAGTTCAGCTCTGAGTCCTCATATGCCCGTTGGGTGACCTCGGCCCATACCACCGCGTCCGCGCTGCTTCCGGGGGTTCTGCGCTCGGCTTCGTAGCCGTCCTTGGAAAGCCAGGTACCCACCGGCTCGAGGTGCAGCGAGCCCGCCCGGTGAATGCCCAGCTCGCGCAGCCGGTCCACGACATCGTTGGCCGCCTCCCGAGCGATGTCGGCTATCACCAGATCGCCGGCCGGCCGAAGGGAGGCATCCCGAACAACCGCAAGACTGCTCACGCTGGGGTCCGCCCGCAGGAGGTCCAGCACGGCGTCGGTCTGCTCGCTGGGGGAGGAGATACGCAGGTTCAGCATGGCGACAGTGTGTCCGCACACCCGGCCGTTGCTCAACAACCTGTCCGCCGGCCTGCGGATCCCCTCGCAGGGCCAATGGTCAGAACTCCCCGTTGACCAGTCCCATGACCTCGATCCGCCAGTCGGCGAAGCTCATCTCCGGTTCGCGGGCGCGCAGCTCGGCCAACGCCTGTTCACGGGTCGGTTCGCCGCCCAGGGCCACGGCCGCGATGTGCTCGGC
>JBBQUB010000154.1:0-7330 GCA_038212865.1 Actinomycetales bacterium | reverse complement strand
GACGTCATCGAGGACTAGCGCGGACACGCCGCATTCCGCGCGTCGATCAGGGACCGGTCACCGGGTCAGGAACTCCTCGACCCGATCGAGGAACCGTTTGTCGTTCGGTGAGGAAGCAGAACAGGTGCCGATCGGGGACGTAGCCGAGCTGACCAACATCGGCATCCTGCTCGCCTTCATCGCGGTGTCCGCGGCGGTGATCTTGCTGCGTTACCGCGCACCGGACCTGCCGCAGACCCTTCCGGACACCCTTCATGCCGTTCACCCCGTTGCTCGGCATCGCGTTCTCTATCTGGCTGGTCAGTCAGCTGCAGCGGCGACGTGGGTGCGCTTCCTGTCGTGGTTCACGCTGGGCGTGATCTATGCGCTGTGCGGATACCGGCACAGCAAGCTCGCTCGCGGCGTGGTCGTCGAGACCGACGGCAGCTGAGGGCCGTCCGCGAGATCGAGGGCGTGTTCCGACGTCTACCGAATTGACGCAACGACGTCCACGGTTCTCCCCCGCCCGTGGCGATGTGGCGCAAGCGGATCCGCATGCGGGTCCCGTTGTGGGGATGGGTTACCGCTCCAGACGCCCCGCTTGGTGCCCGCATCAACTGACCACCCGGACCGAGCACCGGATCCTGGGCATCGGTCTGGCTGCGGTCGGGGCCGGCGCGGATCGCTCAGATCGGAAGCCCTCACCCCATACACTGCTCTGCTGACTTCGCGCGAAGAGTCCGCACGGCGGTCTCGTTCAGGTTCTGCCCGCGCTGTTGTCGTTTGCGCGCCTAAGGTTGTGCGTCTCGCTGGTCTTCTGTGACCAGTCGGTGAGCGAACCGGCGGTCGGAGACGACAGCTGCCAGGATCCCGACCACGACGGCGATCGCCAGTGCGACCACGGCCGACGATGGCGGACCCCAGATCCGGTCGGTAACTCGCGCCCCGATCAGCCAGAAGATCATGAAAGCCAGAAACCCGACTCCGACCCCAGTGGCCCGGGCTGCAACACGATCAGCGCGGGCCACCCCTGGTGTTGCGCTCATGCGGCAAACATCTGGAAGAACGTCGGAAAGGTCCCGACGACTCCCAGGACGCCCAGCAGGAGACCGATGTAGAACGCCTTCTTGAGGTCGACGGCCTTGTCGCGCCACATGACCCACAACACGGCCAGGGAGACGAAGTACAGCAACGAAGCGATGGTTGACTTGCCCGCCAGCGCGCCGACACCGGCATCGCCCGACCACTTCCCCAGCCAGGTGTTGGCGCCTTTTGAGGCCTCGGCCAGGATCGTCAGGAAACCGAGGACGAAGACGCCGAAGCCAGCAGAGATCATCATCGCTGCTCCAGGACCATCCGGCTTGTCCGTGAGATGGAGCGCGGCGAGCTCGGGAGAGATCTCGGAGTCGTGGTTCATGGGTGCAGTCCCTTCGGTACTCATGAGATGGGGGCGACCTTGTTGATGAAGGCGCCGAAAACTCCGCCAATGGCGGCGGCGGCGAACGCGCCCACCAACAACACGATGATCGAGGTGCGCAACCACGGACGGGCGATGATCCGCGGGCCGTAGTAGAGCGTCAGCAAGAAGGCCGAGGTCGCCAGCAGTGGCGCACCCCAAGCGATGTGTTCCTTCCACTCCATGCCGAACTCGTGCCACTTCGCGGTTTCACCCTGGACGTTGGCCAGCAGGAAGTTGCGAGGCGAACACACCGACGACGGCAGTTCCAGCCCCTCGCACTTGTCGAGCTTCGCCCGATACCACGGGTACACGATCCAGGTGCCGGTGATCACCGTGCCCCACGCAATCACGGCCATTGCACCAAGCCCGATCTTGAGCCGTACCACACGCTCCTGCAATCCCTTGGCCGTGACCAGTCCCGGCCGGAAGCTCCATAACCCCGCCAGCGCACCAGCGAAAGCCAACAAGAAGAGTGCTCCGAGGACAAGTCCGTGAATGACGGCCCAAGTCTCTCTTGATGTGAGTTCCATTTGTCTCCCTAAGTCCCAACCCAGATGTAGGACATCGGCCCAATAGTGGCTGAGGAGTTGACTAACGTCATCAACATTGACACCGTTTGAGCATCGGTGTTTTCACCTAGCGTTGGCGATTGGCCCAACGAACGCAGGAGGCGACACCATGAGTGCTCAGGGTGCGGGCGGTGCCGGGGCCATGCTCGAGGAGCCCCGCGGGCGAGAGCAAGCTCCCCGGATCCGGGTCCTGCTCGTCGACGACCATCCACTCTTTCGGGCCGGAGTCCGTCAACGGCTCTGCGAGCATGACCCCGACCTTGACGTTGTCGGTGAGGCCGAGAGTTCGCGTCAGGCGCAAGAGATGGTGACCCTGCTATCGCCGGACGTCGTGCTGATGGACATCGCCATGGCCGACGAGAACGGCATCAAGGCCACTCGGGCAATCAAACAGAAGGCTCCGTCGGTGGCTGTCATCATCTTGAGCCTCTACGACGACGTGCAGTACATCGAGGCCGCCGCCGAGGCAGGGGCCACCGGATATTTCCTCAAGACCGTGCAGGGCTCCGACCTGGCGGAAGCGGTAAGGAGCGCCCACAGGGGTGAGACGGTCCTCAGCCCCGAGCTCGACGGCAAGGTCCTCGGCCGGCTACCCCGCCTGGACGGTGCCGGTCACGCATCAGGTAAGCGCCTGAGCGAGCGAGAGTCCGAGGTTCTGGCCATGGTCGCCAGAGGCGCCGCAAACAAGGAGATCGCCAGAGCCATGGGACTCAGCGTGCGGACGGTGGAGGCTCACCTGCGGAGCATCTTTGCCAAGCTCATGGTGGCGTCCCGGACCGAGGCGGCTGTCCTCGCCGTCAAAGCGGGGCTGCTGCGCCTCGAGGAGGTTGACCTGCTGAATGGCTCTCGTACCTGACTTCTGGCCATTGGTGCGGGAGCGACTGCACGATCGGCGCTTCTGGATGGTGCAACTGCTGGTGGTTGTCATCGCAGCAGCACATACAACCATCGAGATAGCGGGCACCCTCCGCGATGTAGGCGACCTCTACCTGCTGCCCGTCTCGGTCTTCTTCATCCCGCTGTTGTATGCGGCGCTGAACTTCGGCCTCGAAGGCGCCCTGCCGACCGGGCTGTGGTGCGTCATCCTGACACTCCCCAACATCGTCATCCTGCACAGCGGCGCCGAGCGGATCGGGGTGCTCGTGCAGCTCACCTTCTTGGTCCTGCTCAGCACCATGGTCGCAATCCGTGTCGACAAAGAACGGCGCGCAAAACTGGCAGTCGAGGATGCCAACAGGCGACTGGCAGAGACCCAGACATCGCTCAAGACCTACATCAGGCTCGCCCTGCGGGCGCAGGAGGAAGAACGATTCCGTCTCTCCCGCGAGCTGCACGACGAGACCGTGCAGGAGCTCGTTATCGCAAAAACAGCCCTCGAGGATGTCTCTGGAACGCCAAGGCAACGCGCCCGGCTCGAACTGATCGATGCTGCCCTGCAACGTTCCATCGACGGCATCCGGCGCTTCTGTAGGGCTCTGCGCCCGTCTGTGCTGGACGATCTGGGGCTGGTGCCTGCGCTGGATTGGCTGCTCTCCGACTTGGGCGGACGCACTGGGATCCAGATGGCGCTGGAAGTCCGGGGTGATCGGCTACCGCTGACGCCCGAGCAAGAGCTGGTCATCTTCCGGGTTGCGCAGCAGGCGCTGCAGAACGTCGAACGCCATGCCCACGCCAGTCGGGTCGATGTCCGTCTCGCGTACGACTTTGGCCTGCTCCGCCTCGAGGTTGTCGATGACGGTCACGGATTCGACCCTGCGCACGTCCGCCAGGGCAGCCTCGGTCTGGCCGGGATGCAGGAACGGGCCAGCCTGATCGGTGCCGAGCTTGATGTCTCCAGCCGTCCCGGCACGACCTGCCTCAGGCTGGACCTTCGACCCTCATAGTGCCCGGATGAGCGGGTGCTCCGTTAACCTCCCCGAGCCACCAAAGCCTGTGCTCAAGGCCGGGACGAAGCGGACGCCAGTCAGCTCCTCGGAGAGCTTCCACAAACCGGTTGGCACTCGCCGGGTCTTCGGCGGAGGCCACTGGCCGGACTGTCGTCGGGTAGCCCTTGTTCTCGGACGGCCGGTCGGGTCGATGAACTGCCCGCTTTCGACGTTCGGATCCGTGGCCGCGTACAGCTGCGGCAGCGCCCCCATCTCAAGGTCCTGGGCGAGGAGCCGGTTGCCGAGCCTTCCCAGCAGGTTCAGCGGGCCGGTCGGCCATTGGTCTGCAGGTTGGTGGCCGAGCAGCAGGGATGGGCCAGCAGGCTGCCTATGGGTCTGCCGCCCGCGCGCAAGCGCCGCTCGAGCTCCCGTCCGAATACAACGTTTTCGCGAATTTGGACTTGGCGTAGAGCACCATCGGTGAGTACTTGCAGGCACCGGTCAGGTCGTCGAAGTGGATCTGGCCCCGCAGCACCTCAGTCCTGGCGCTGCCGACTCTCGCGCTCAGGCTCGAGTAGCGCCCGCCAGGATGGGACGTCCGGCCGGCGCTTGAGCAGTGCCCGACGCTGACGCTCCGTCATGCCGCCCCAGACCCCGAACTCGGTGCGGTTGTCCAGCGAGTCGACAAGACACTCGATGATCACGGGGCAGCAATAGCAGACCTTCCTGGCGGCCTGTTGGGCCTTACCCTGGACGAACAGGGCGTTGGGCTCAGCCTTGCTGCAGGCCCCGCGCTGCGCCCACCCAATCATCATTTTGGAGGGAGCCGTTGGTGCACACTCGCGGTGCGTTTCGCCGACAGTCATCTCGCACTCCCTGAACCTCGGTCAAGGTCGATCTTCATTCTGGCCAATCGCACTTCCGCAGGTCGCCCAACGGGAGCACGACCTAATCTCGGATCCTGAGCGCTCGGCTCGATCTGCTGCACATATTCAGAATGCAAAACGTGATCTGACGCCAACAGGGTCATTGGTCCCGCGCGTACGTACACAGCCACCTGCTCCCCAAATGCTCCGCACGACCTGGTCCGCGTCCAAGGGCGCTGATCCTCGATGAATTGGGGCGTGTCGCGCCTGATTCGGCCAGTTGGGACCACGTCGCCGGCATCCCAACGTGCCACTTTCCCGCGGGTGTATCGCGACCCAGTTCGCGCGCCCACCACGGTCAGTGCAGTCAGGGCCCAAGTGACACCAGAGCGGATGCAGAAGGCGAAGGGGCGAATCCTCGGGAGGCTGGCCCATAGTTATCAAGCGCTTCCGATCAGCTCGCCCGTGTCCGCACCGCTCTGGGCGGTCATGACCACGCACGGCCCCTCCGCGGCAGCCTGACCGACCCGGCCCGGACATTGCCTGCGAGTGATTCTTCATGGGGCACGCTCAGGGATGGATCCTTGCAGGCGAGGTGGCGGCTTGGTCAGCCAGTGACTCGGACACTGGTCCCGCTCCTCGGCTCGGAAGCACCAGCACATCACGCCTATTCCGAGCCACCGATGGGCTATCACCTCTGCCTACTCGACCCCGGCGATGACCTGTCGCAGGGCGGCAACGTGGGCGCTCAAGGCGGCCCGGCCCGGTGCAGTCAGCGAGAGCCACGTGGTTCGGCGACCGCCGTGAACTCCCTTGCGGCTCCTGACGTAGCCGAGCGACGCGAGGGCGCCCACGTGTTTGGAAAGCACCGAGTCGCTGATCTGGAGGCTGTCGCGAACGGTCGAGAACTCTGCTTCGGACACAGCGGTCAGCATGGTCATCAGCCTCAGCCGGGCCGGCGCGTGCAGGTTGGCATCCAGCTCGAGCATCAGCTGCCGATCAGCAGCGGCGCCAGCCCGGCCAGTGCAAGGGCCGAGATAACCCCCAGCCACCCGGCCGACTCGGCACGAGCGTGAGTCGCTGGGTCTCCTCTGTAGAGGCGCAACCAACGTCGGCCGCTCAACGCGTAGGCCAGTCCCCCAGCACACGCAGAGACAGCCACCAGCCACCGCAACCCAGCGAAGGCAGCCCAGAGCCAGGACATACGAGGTCGACGCAGCCAGGCCCGTTCCGAGCACGACCCGGCTCGCGAGTCCCCCAATCCACACCCCGTTCAGCCGCCTGAACCGGAACAGCTGGAGCCCGACGGTACGCGCGGTTCTGGAACATAGCGTTCCGCCTTGGTCTTCTGCCGAGGCGCTGGGTCACGCTCGAGGTGCGCGGTCGGCGTACCGGACGGGTCACCCGGTTCCCCCTTGGCATGGCGGACGTCGGGGGCCAGTGGTACGTCGTCTCGATGCTCGGCGAGTGCAACTGGGTCCGGAACGTGCGCGCCGCAGGGGGTCAGGCAACCCTGTGGCGGCGCCGGGCGCGTCCAGTCCTGCTCATCGAGGTGCCGGTGGAGGATCGAGCGATGGTGATCAAGCGGTACGTGATGAGGGTGCCGGGCGGCCGGCCGCACATCCCCCTCGACCGGCACGAGCCCGTCGAGGCATTCGAGACGATTGCCTCGGACTACCCGGTCTTCCAGGTCATGCAGCTGTAGTCACCCAGCCAAGTCAGCGACCGTCGCTGTGGAGATTCCTGCCGCCAATCGCTTGCGGACACGGTTTGTCCCGTGGGTGCCACCAATGCAGACGCAGAAGCTGGCCGGGTTCGGGGCCGCCCTTCGTGACCGCAGGACCGTGGGCTGTCCGGACTGGTCACCCTGACCAACTGTGATCACTGTCAGCCAACCTGTGTCTCCCGGGTGGCTCAGCGGGTCACTGAGGGAAATCGCCGTCGTCTTTCGGGTCGTCTGCCCACCTGGCGGTGAAGCGGGCGTCCGCCGCCTGTGTCTCCTCCACCAGCCTGGCGAGCAGCTCCGTGGCGGTCCTTGAGCGCAGCAGCGCGAACTGGTCCAGCGAGCCCAGCGGTGCGATGCCGGCCACCTGCCAGATGCGTTCGGCCGACTCGTCGGACAACGCAATGTCGGCTGACCAGGGGAGCTCGACGAACTCGCTCGCCCTGGCAATGGTCGCGCGCACCAGAGCCTCGGCCGCGGCGAGCGCGGAGACGGTGGGCCCATCGAGCTCCAACGCGTCGAGCTCGCGCACCTGCGCCCGCGGGAACGGGTCATCGGCCAGCCAGCGCACCACCTCGAACCGGGCGGCACCTGTCGCGAGCAGCACGATCGACCCCTCGGTGATCTCCACCGAGGCGATCTGCGCCACCGTGCCCACCCCGAACCGCACGTCGCCACCGCCCACCTCGGAGCCGCGCTCGATCAGCACCACCCCGAACTCGCGCTCGGTCTCCCCGACCACCGACGACAGCATCGCGACGTAGCGCGGCTCGAAGACCCGCAGCGGCAACGGCATGCCCGGGAACAGCACGGAGCCGAGCGGGAACATCGCTAGCTCACGCGTGGCGTCGGACATGACTGCGATCCTG
>JBBQUB010000153.1:0-7339 GCA_038212865.1 Actinomycetales bacterium | reverse complement strand
GCAAGGAAAGGCACGGCATACGGCGAGCATCTGGCCAGGGCCACCTGGCGGCCGTGGCGTCGGTCACTGCGTCGGGCCGCGTGGGCCGACTGGCCGGGGCAACGCGCGCCGTTGGCCGAGGCCGCAGCCTCGCGGATCCGGGCCTTGGGGACCACGACGACCCGATGGCCGGCGAGGTGCGCCCGCCAGGACAGGTCCAGGTCGTCCCGGAACTGCCCGAAGGCCGGGTCGAAACCGCCCAGGGCAGCGAAGACATCGCCCCGGATGAGCATTCCGGAGGTGTTGACGCCCAGGACGTCGGTGCGGTGGTCGTGCTGGCCCTGGTCGGGCTCACCTCTGACTGGGCCCCCGGAGCGGACACCCGAGCGGGTGATCTGCTGCCCGACCTCGAGCAGGCGGGACGGGTCGGCCCAGGTCGTGAGCTTGGGGCCGGCCACGCCCACCGACGGTGATCGGCGGGCCGCGTCCAGCAGATAGGCCAGCGCCTCGGGCGCGGCCGCGCTGTCGTCGTGGACCAGCCAGAGCCACTCGCTCTCGCTGGGCGCCGAGGGCGAACCTGAAGCAGCGCAGACGTGCTCGACTGCTCGATCCACCGCCTGGCCAAAGGTGCTCTCAGCCGGCGCGCCGATCAGCGCGAGGTCGCCGATGACCTCGCGGAGTCGATGATGCGCGGCCACGATCCCGAGGCTGTTATCAGTGGAACCGGTGTCGACGATGACCAGCCGGTCCGGCAGACGGGTCTGGAGCGCGAGCGCGTCCAGGCACTCGCCCAGCCACGCTGCGCCGTCATGCACGACCAGGACCGCGGTGACCTTGACCGGCCCAGGAGCCGCACTCGCCACGCCCCGATCACGGTGCGGTGGAGAGGGTTCACGGCTCAGGATGCGCGGGGGGGCGATCGTCATACGATCAGAAACAGCGTGGCGGCATCGACAAAGCCACTAGACGGCCAGCTTCTTGAGCTTGCGGCGCTCGCGCTCCGAAAGCCCGCCCCAGATGCCGAACCGCTCGTCGTTCGCGAGGGCGTACTCGAGGCACTCGCCGCGGACGTCGCAGCCCACGCAGACCTTCTTGGCCTCACGCGTGGAGCCGCCCTTCTCGGGGAAGAACGCCTCCGGATCGGTCTGCGCGCACAAGGCGCGCTCCTGCCAGGGCAGATCGCCCTCGCCCTCGGTGGCGTCGTTCAACTCGAAGCTCGTCACCAGATGTAGTTCGTGCACGGCCCCTCCTCGACCCAACAATTGACCAGCACTGGCATGGACTTGACCTTTCGGACGACCTGTCGCGCGACTCTCGTCCCGGCTAAATGACAACAATGGAATTACACGCGTGTCGGATGGGGTAAGTCAAGCGGAACTCTGATATTCAGCCGTTCGGCCCACCCCCCATACGGACGCAAAACGGCTATCGGTCCCACCCAGCACCACAGCTAACCCCTGCCGCCCCCCCGCCGAACCCCCGCCGGACCCCCAGACCCGGCCTGGGCGCCGGGACCCGGATCTGCGCCTCTTCCGAGTCCTGACAGACTGCCGCCATGCGCATCACCGCCCTGACCGGAGGAGTGGGCGGAGCACGCTTCCTGCGTGGACTACGCGCCCACCTCGACCGCACTCCCGACCTGTCCGACTCCACGATCACGGTGATCGGCAACACCGGCGACGACATCTCCTTGTTCGGTCTGCGGGTCTGCCCCGACCTCGACACCGTCATGTACACCCTCGGCGGCGGGGTTCACGAGGAGCAGGGGTGGGGCCGCGCGGAGGAGACGCATGCGGTCCAGGGTGAGCTCGCGGCCTACGGGGCGCAGCCGCAGTGGTTCGGCCTGGGCGACCGGGACTTCGGCACCCACATCGCGCGAAGCCAGTGGCTGGGCCAGGGTCTCTCGCTCTCGGAGGTGACCGCCAGGCTGTGCGCCCGCTGGGGTCTGCCCGAGCAGCGCGTGAGGTTGCTGCCGATGTCCGACTCCCCCGTCGAGACCCACGTCGTCATTGACGATGCGACCGGCGGCGGCGAGGGACAGGGTGCTCAGAAGGCCGTCCATTTCCAGGAGTGGTGGGTCGCCCTGCGTGCCGCCGTCCCCGCCCGGAAGTTCATTGCGGTGGGCATGGAGCGCGCGACCGCGGCACCGGGAGTGCTCGAAGCCATTCGCGACGCCGACATCATCCTCCTGCCCCCAAGCAACCCGGTTGTCTCCATCGGCATCATCCTGGGGGTGCCGGGGGTGCGAGAGGCGTTGCGTGCCAGTACTGCCCCCGTCGTCGGAGTGTCCCCGCTGATCGCCGGCGCCCCCGTGCGTGGTCATGCCGACGCCTGTCTGTCGGCGATCGGGGTCGAGTGCACGACGCAGGGGGTGGCCGGCCTCTACGCCGACTTCCTGGACGGGTGGCTGGTGGATGACGGCGACTGGCCGGCCGCCGGTTTCGCGCCCAAGCTCGAGGTCCAGGCCCGGCCGCTGTGGATGCACGACCTGGAGGCCACGGCCGCGATCGCCGGGGCTGCCGTCGACCTGGCCCTGAAGATGCGCGAATCCAAGCCGCTTGGGCACCTCCCGCTGGCGGGGGTATGACGGCACGCACCGTGCCCGTGACACTCACCCCGCTGCTGGGGTTCCCCGAGGTACACAAGGACGACGACCTGGTCGGCATCCTTGTGAAAGCATTGCAGGACAATGGGATAGAGCTCATCGACGGTGACATTCTGGTCATGTCAAGCAAGGTCACGTCCAAGGCGATGGGACTGAGCGCACCCTCCCGGCGACGAGCCGACGCCGTGGATTCCCAGACGGTACGGGTCGTCGCCGAGCGGATGACAGCGGCGGGCGTGACGCGCATCGTGGAGTCGGCTGCGGGACCGGTGATGACTGCCGCGGGGGTCGACGCCTCCAACACCGGCGGCCGGTCGATCGTCCTGATCCTGCCCGGAGATCCCGACGGCGTCGCCGCGCAGATCCGGGATGGTGTCCTGTCCGGCTGGTTGACGAAGGCTGAGACTGCCCCTCGCATCGGCGTGGTCCTCAGCGACACCGCCGGCCGCCCGTGGCGGTTCGGCCAGACCGACTTTGCGCTGGGAGCCGCAGGCATCCACGTCGTCGATGACCTGCGCGGCTCCAGCGACACCGACGGGCGGGTCCTCTCGGTGACCCAACGGTCCATCGCTGACGAGATCGCGGCAGCCGCCGACCTGGTCAAGGGCAAGGCCACCGGCACGCCCGCAGCCCACATCCGCGGCCTGGGCCAGTTCGTCCACGACGGCCCATCTCACTGCGGCGCACGGGATCTGGTCCGCACCGGGCCGGACGACTGGTTCGGCCTGGGCCAGGCAGAAGCCGTTCGCGCCGCCCTGGGGGTGCAGCCGGGGTCCGCGGAGGCGACCGTGGTCGGCATACGGCCGGTGGGCAGTGAAACCCTTGCGGATAAAGCGAACCGGGCCCTGCGGGTTGCTCTCCTGCTATGCCCCGAGGCGTCTGGTCAGGTCGACGGGAGCGCCATCCGGCTCGTCGCGGCCGACAACTTCGCTCTCGGCGTCCTCGCAACCCGGGCACAGGTGGCGCTGCACGGCGAAGGACTCAGTGCCACCGTCACTCGCAGCCCGGTCCCGGCCCTCGCAGCTGGTGAGATGTCGACCGCCCTGCCGAGCGCAGTCATCGCCTTTGAATAGGTCAGAAGGTCCAGTACGACGCCGCCAGACGTGGCACCAAACCCAGGATGATCCTCGCCGACACCTCCGCGTGGGTTGAGTATGACCGAGCCACAGGTAGCGCTGTGGACCGGCGGCTGACCGCTCTGATCGCCGAGCGGCCCACTGGCGGTGACCGAACCGGTGGTCGTGGAGGTCCTTGCCACGGCCCGGCCTTCATCTTCGGCCCTCGCACGCCCCAATAGGGGACTCCCCTGCGCGCCGCGGCGGACGGCCCGTAACCTCTGATCATGAGCACCCTCAACGAGGTTGGCGAGCGCGATGCCTGGCGCTGTTGGCTGTGCGATGAGCCGGTCGACCCGGACGCCTACGTCAACGCGGACCGCGGCCCCAGCGTCGACAGCGGCGCTTCGCCCAAGGGTAGGAAAGCTGCTCCGGGCCGGGAGCGTCTTGCCCACCGGGCCTGCAACACCCGCAAGGGCGCGGTCAAGCCCGTCGTGACCTGGTCTCCGGATCTGTACGTCGTGGACCCGGCCCCGATCGTGGCGACCGTGGAACGGTTGACCCGCAAGGGTGGCCGCGAGGTGGTGGCCCGCTGCCCCAGCCGGGCGGACGCAGACAGGGCGGCCGGATGGCTGTTGGATCGGCTCTCGAGGTTCGCCCCGGAGCTGGCAGTGACCACGCAGGTCGAGGCTGGCGGCGGGCAGTTCCTGCTGGTGCTGCGCTCCGTCTGAGCTCACGAGAGGCTGCTGACGATGTGTTGGAGGCGGTCGAGCAATGGCCGCTGACCTTTCACCAGCTTGACCCGAGCGACCTCCACCGTGAACCAGCTGGCTCTGTCGATCTCTGGAAACGACTGCAGGTGACCTGACCCTGGCGGCCACTGGAGCTCGAAGGTGTTGCTGACCGCGCCCACCGCGTCGAAGTCCGCCTCTGCTGCCCACGCCGTCACCTGCTTCCCGCCGGGCTGTATGACGCTGCCCAGTTCGCGGTAGGCGGCCAAGGGCGGTGCGGAGCCCATTTCCTCCTCGAACTCGCGCTTCGCCGCAACGAACGGGTCCTCTCCCGACTCGTACTCGCCCTTGGGTATCGACCAGGCTGCGTCGTCTTTGCGCGACCAGAACGGGCCGCCCATGTGCCCGAGCAGGACCTCAAAGACGATCTCGTCGTCCTTGAGGTCCTGCTGGCCGCGACGATAGAGCAACAGACCGGCGCTCAGCTTCCGAGACATGAGGCAAGCATGCCGGTCAGCCCGGGCCCGGGCAGGATGGAGTCGTGGACATCGACAGCGTGGCCGACGAGCTGTACTCGCTGCCACCCGAGCGGTTCACCGCTGCCCGAGGCGTCAGCGAGAAGGCGGCCAAGGCGATCGGCGACGACCAGCTTGCCGCCGCGATCCGCCAGCTCCGCAAGCCCAGCACCGGGGCGTGGCTCGCCAACCAGCTCGTTCGGGAGCACTCCGACGAGGTCCTGGCGTTTCTTGGGCTCGGCCCTGCGCTGCGCGAGGCAACCACGATGCTCAGCGGTGACCAGCTGCGCGAGCTGGGCCGGCAGCGGCGTCAACGTGTCTACGCCCTGATGCAACAGGTCAGGGGGCTGGCGGGCGCTGCCGGGCACAAGGTCAGCCAGGACACGTCCCGCGCCCTGGAAGCCACCCTGCATGCCGCGCTGGCCGATGATCGCGTCGCCGATCAGCTCAGGGCCGGCCGGCTCACCGAAACCGTTCAGGGCGCAGGCTTCTCACCGGCGCCGGGCAACAGGGCGGCCGACCAGCTGGTGCCGGCCGAACGCGAGGAGCAACAGGCCCAAGCCGCAGTCCGTGACGCTGCCGCCCTCCAGAACCAGGCCCAGGCCGTCGCCGACCGCACCGAGTCCGCCCTTCAGCAGGTCGCAGGGCTCGTCAGCGAGTTACGCGCGAAACTGGACGAGGCGAGGACAGAGCAGTCGCGTCTCGAAGAGGAGCATCGCCAGTCACAAGCTGACCTGGATAGCGCGATCCGCGCGGGGCGGGGGGCTGCGCAGCGCTTGGATGAGGCGACCCAACGCCGGGAACAGCGGTCGAGATGATCGAACCCTGACTCAGCGGAATCGATGCGGCAGGTGCGTGCGCAGGGGCATCCGTGGACCACGCCGTGGCCGAGACGCACCCGCCAGCTCGAGCAGCCGCTGCACCCGATAGCGGTGTCCTGCATAGGGTTCGAGCAGCTCGGCCAGGCCGTCGTCATCCAGCTCGGCGCCGGTCAGGGCCCAACCGATGTCCTTGGCCACGTGATAGTCGCCGAAGCTCACGGCATCGGCATCACCCAGGGCCGTGTGCCGCACCTCGGCCGCGGTCCAGGCCCCGACCCCCGGTATGGCGCGCAACCGCCGACCCGCATCGTCGGCAGTCAGGTCGACACACTGCTCAAGCCGGCCCGCGGCGCCGGCGGCCCTCACGGCTGCGGCCGACCGTGCACCGTCGACCCCTGCTCGCAGCCACTCCCACGACGGGATCCGCGCCCACCCGCCGGCGGTGGGGGCGACCCACAACCCACCCGCGGTGCCCTGCCCGGGTGCGCGCTCGCCATACCGGTGGATCAGTGTGCGGAAGGAGCCGAAGGCCTCCTGACCGGTGACCTTCTGCTCGATGATCGAGGGGATCAAGGCCTCCAGCACCAAACCGGTTCGCGGCACCCGCCATCCGCTGAACCGCCGCGCGGCCTCGGCGACCCGCGGGTGGTGCGCCACGAAACCCGTGGCGTCATCCTGCTCGCCGAGCATGGCCGGCAATGACTCGAGCGACCATTCGGCGCCCGGGCCCCAGGCGGTGGCCTCGATGGACGACCCGGCGACCCGGCCAAGGCGCAACGTCGACGGGCCCTGCGGCGTCCGGATGCCGCGCCAGATAGTGCCGTCCGGATCACGACGAAACGTCGGGTCGCCCCCACCGCGGCGCAGCCCACCGATGACGGCGAGCAGGTCCAACGGCCGCCCGGGTGTCCAGATCCGGACCTGCGAGTCAGTCACAGCACCAGTCTGGCGCAGTTCGCAAACCCCGGAGATTCAGCATCCTTATACGTACACTGGACCCTCTTACCGCAACCGCCTGATACCCCATGACACCCCGACACCCCCAAGGATCGCTGTGCCGAAGAAACAAGTCAGCCAGGACCGCAAGGCCCGAATCGCCGAGCTGCAACAGCAGGAGAAGGCCCGCGAGAACCGCATCCGCATCCAGATCATCGCCGGGGCCACGACCCTTCTGCTCGTGCTTGGCGCGGTGATCGCCTATGCCGTCGTCGACGCCGGCAACCAGCGACCCGAAGTGACCATCGCGGCCATCGGTGTACCAGCGACGGCGGCCTCATGCGACCCGGCCACCACGGACAAGGCCGGGGGCAACGGCAACCACGTCGACCCCAGCACCACTCCGAGGGTCAAGTACAGCACGGTGCCACCCTCGAACGGGCCGCACTTCAACCAGCCTGCGGTCACCAAGGACCGGTCGTTCTTCACCGCAGCGGACCGGCCGGCGATGGAGGTCCTGGTTCACAACCTGGAGCACGGCTACACCGTCCTTTGGTATGACGAGAAGGCCGGCGCCGCGGTGAAGTCGCAGCTGCAGGAGCTTGCGGACGTCGCCAACAAGACCTCCTGGGCGCGGGACAAGTTCCTGGTGTCGGCGTGGGACACGGCATACGGGAAGCTGCCGGCAGGCAAGAGC
>JBBQUB010000152.1:0-7418 GCA_038212865.1 Actinomycetales bacterium | reverse complement strand
GCTGATGGAGCCGGCCCTGACCAACATCGGGATCGTGCTGCCGGAGCCTGGCTATCTCGAGGGCGTTCGCGAGCTCAGCCGCCGGTACGGCGCGCTGCTCATCAACGACGAGACCCACACCTTCTCGGCGGGGCCGGGTGGGGCGACAAAGGCATGGGGGCTGGAGCCCGACGTTCTGGTCATCGGCAAGTCGATCGCCGGCGGGATCCCGATGGGTGCCTACGGGCTCAGTGCCGAGCTCGCCGATCGGGCGCTTGCCCGCACCGACCTCGACCTGATCGACATGGGTGGTGTGGGCGGGACCCTGGCTGGAAACCCACTGTCGGTGGCGGCTACCCGAGCCACGCTCGAGCATGTCCTGACCGACGACGCCTTCGCCCAGATGATCGATACCGCAACGTATTTCGCGGGCGGAGTGCAGGCAGTGATCGACGGGTACTCCCTGCCGTGGTCGCTCAGTCAGCTCGGTGCGCGTGCGGAATACCGCTTCGCCAACCCTGCCCCTCGCAACGGCACCGAGTCGGTGGCCAGCGCCGACGGGGAGCTCGAGGACCTCATCCACCTCTACCTGTTGAACCGCGGCATCATGCTGACGCCGTTCCACAACATGGCGCTGATGTCGCCGGTCACCACCACCGCCGACGTTGATGCGCACCACGTGGTCTTCGGGGCCCTGATCGCCGAGCTCACCGGGGGCTGAGCCGCCGTGTTCGCGCGCGTGGAACCTAGAAATCTTGGCCCGCGTCCAATTGTCATGCGGACTACTCATGCGCTTCTGGTGGGCGGGTTCCTTCTCGGGCTGGTCGCCTGCGGGCAGGCATCGACTCCGAACCCTGACTCCGCCGCGACAGCCTTGACCCTCAAGACTCCCTCGACTGTGAGCACCTCGGGACTTTCGGCGATGCAATGGGATTACCAGCAGGGCTTCCAACCCACCGCCTCGTCTCGGGAACTCCGCGTGGCCGTCTCATGGGTCGGGTGCGCCTCTGGGGCCGCGCCAGTCAACCCGAAGGCTGTCGTCAGCGTCTCCCGGGAGAACGTCTCGCTCAGCGTGTGGGCTACTCCGCCCGCCGGGAACGCGTTCGACTGCCAGGGAAACCAGCGGGTGAACCTGACTGTTCCATTGACGGAGCCTCTTGGAAGTCGCACTGTGGTCCAGGGCGCCGCCACTCTTCGCTGAACGTTGGTGATCCGCGCGTGGTCCGCGGGCGGGTTTCCCTTTGGGTCGGTGCCGGGCCAGCGCAAGGTGAGCCGGATCGTCGTACCGGGCTCTGCGCTCTCTTCGACCTGCAGCGACTGCCGGTGGCGCTCTGCCGGAGGGTTGTGGGCCTACGGAGTTGAGCGCCGATGTAAGCGCTTCCACTGGCCCTCGAGCCGACCGCTGTCAGCGACAGGGTCTCGGGAGGAGGATGATGGGGGTATGTCCCCTCCCGCGCCCAGGCGGCGTCTGCCCGCAAGTCCCTTCAACGCAGCACGAGATGCGATCCCGCCCGACGAGGTGTTCTGCGTGGGTGACCGCGTCGCCCACGATCGCCACGGCTTGGGTCGCATCATCTCGGTCAGCGGCACCGTCGCCGTCGACGCGGACTTCGGGTCGGGTTCGCGACGCGTCTCCACGCCCACCCCCAAGATGCACAAGCTCTGACCCCAGCCGCACCGTAAGGCCGCATGGTCCGCCCTACAGCTGAGCGGTCGACGTCCTGTTCCGCGCTAAGCTCGCGGAGTTCTGGACCAGCCGACATGATGGGGACATGAGTGTTGCGGGGCAGTCGCAGCTGAACGTCCTCGGGGGCCCGCTGGAAGAGTGCGGCACAGACCCGATGACCGGGTTCTATCGCGACGGTTGCTGTGGCACCGGGGCGCAGGACGTGGGGAGTCACACCGTCTGCGCGGTCGTCACCGCCGAGTTCCTGGCGCACCAACAGCGCGTCGGCAATGACCTGTCGACCCCTCGACCCGAATACTCTTTCGCCGGCCTGCAACCGGGAGACCGCTGGTGTGTTGTCGCCGTCCGCTGGCTTCAGGCCTACCTCGACGGCTCCCCAGCACCGGTTTTCCTCGCCTCCACGCACGAGCGGGCCCTGGACGTCATACCGCTGGAAGCGTTGCAGGAGAACGCAATTGACGTCCCGGCCGACCCGGGCACCCTTATCTGAGTCAGAATGGTTCGCGTGGTCGACTACAGGGACATCAACCGGGCGAACTGGGATGAGCGGGCTCCCGCACACGCGGCGTCGCCGGACTACAACGTGCAGGGGTTCGTCGACGACCCTGCTTACATCGGCGACGTGGTGCAGTTCGACCGCCCCTTGCTTGGTGACCTGAGTGGGGTTACCGGCGTGCACCTGCAGTGCCACATCGGCACCGACACGGTGGGGCTGTCCCGCCTCGGCGCCCGGATGACCGGCCTGGACTTCTCGTCGGCAGCGATCGAGCAGGCACGCGCCCTCGTTGCCAGGTCAGGGGACGACGTGAGCTTTGTCGAGTCGGACGTGTATGACGCTGTGTCCGCCCTGGGTGGTCAGCAGTTCGACCTCGTCTTCACCGGCATCGGCGCTCTCTGCTGGCTGCCCAGCATCTCGCGGTGGGCCGCCGCTGTCGCTGCACTGCTCAGGCCTGGCGGTCTGCTCTTCATCCGTGAGGCCCACCCGATGCTCTGGTCGCTGGCTGACGCCCGCCCCGATGGCCTTCTCGTTGTTGACTTTCCATACTTCGAGCACGTCGAGCCCACTGTCTGGGAAGACGGCAGCACCTACGTCGAGACCGATGCGGTGTTCACGTCCAACACGACCCATTCGTGGAACCACGGGCTGGGCGAGATCGTTTCTGCCCTGATCGCTGCGGGCCTTCAGATCACTGGTCTGTTCGAGCACGACAGCGTTCCGTGGGAGGCCATGATTGGGCAGATGACCAAGGATGACCGCGGGGAGTGGCGGCTGACCGACCGGCCGGGGCGCCTCGCCGCGAGCTACACCCTGCAGGCGAGCAAGTCCTGATAAACCAAGGGACGGTGCGGGTCGAACCCGCCCGGCCAAACCTACACATCACGCCGGCCGTCCAAAAGGCGACCCCACTTGGCCTAGCACCTTCGATTTGAAGCCCTATCCGGAGGCGCCTCAGGCCTGGCCGGCCTGCTCCTCGGGGGTGGCTCGTCGGACCACGACGCGGGTCCACGCGCCGACGTAGATGCGGTCGTCCTCGACGAGCTCCCGGCGTTGCCCCGGTGGCAGGGCATCGGTGGGCAGTGGCCCGCTCGCGGCTCCAACGTAGGTGCCGTTCGAGCTCTGCAGGTCCTCGACCCACCATCGTTGGCCGTCGGTGGTGAGCTGGGCCTGGCGGCGGCTCACACCGACGTCGGAGGCGCATTCGATCTCGGGATGGATGTTGCGGCTCTTTGAACGCCGTCCGATCAACAGGCTCTGGGTGCGCAACGGCACGACCACCGGGAGCCCTGCGGATGGGCACGGCTCGTCGCTGTCCTGGTCGGCGTACCAGTCAGGGTCGACCCAGATCTCGGCCACCCAGTCGATGGCGACTGGCGGTGCCACCGAGTCCGGGACCGCTGCGCTCGGGGGAGGCGTGTCAAGATCCAGCGCGTTCGTCGGCGCTGTCGGGCGAGGCATGGTCCCGGTCGTGAAGTCGTAGCCGCACGCCTCGCAGAACAGAGCATCTGCGGTGTTGGCCATCGCGCAGTTCGGGCAGGGCTGGGTGGCTGAGGCGCCGCTGCCCGGGGTGGTTGCACCCGAGACGGTTCCCGAAGGTGCCGCAGCCGAGCTGGAACGTGAGGGGTGGCCGGCATCGGGCGCCGAGGATCCGCCCATCGGCGCACCGCACGTGTCGCAGTAGTCCTGCGCCGCGCTCACGTGGCCGTTCGGACAGGTGCTGGTGCTCATCGTCGGCTGCTCAACTGCTGGGTGCACTTCACTGGATGCTCATTGCCGCGTCGCCCTTGGTCGGTCCGCCACTGTCTCACTTCTTCACTCGCGTCGTCTTGGTCGACGCCGTGTCCAGCGCCATCTCGTCCAGTTTGTCGACACTTCGGCGAAGGCGCACCGTCCCGGCGTTGGGGTCGTCGATCTCCACTACCTTCTTCAGCTTGGCCGTCGCCTCGTCGTTGCCTGTCTCCGCTGCCAGCTGAACGGCTCTGCCCAGTTTGGCAGTGGCGGTGGCGTCGTCACCGATGGCCTTGGCCGCCAGGCCCTCCTGGATGGCGTCGGCGAGCTCGGTCTGTCCTGTGTAATGGGCGACCTCGGGGTTGATCCGCGTGGTCAGGGTGTCGTCGCTGGACCACATGGCCTTGACCAGAGCCTGGGCTACCACCGTCTCGCCGATGGCAAGCTGCACTCGGGCCGCGAGTTGCTCCTGGCCGATTCCCTTTGCTGCCAGTCGAATTGCCACGTGATAGTCGCGCGACTCATCACCCCACGACCCGGTCGGGTAGCCTCCCGTCAACGCGTTCACCTCTTGTCGTCGCGAGGTGAGGTCCTCAACCGTCGGGGCGACCTGCCGAACGAAGGTGACCTGAGCACCCTGCGGCGCCCACACCCGCAACGTGGCCGATGCGACCCCCCTACCCATGGACTGGCGCATGAGGGTCTCGAAGGCGGCAGACATCTGAGCACCCGTCGGGATGATGTCGACAGAGCCCATCAGCGCCTGGGCGATCCGGCGGACCTCTGCCACCTGCCACTCGGACCCAACTCCGCGGCAGTCGCACTGGAACTGGCCCTTGGCCGCCTCTATCGCCGCTGTGAGCTGTTCGGGCGTCTCGTGTTGGTTCTCTCCATCGGTCAGGAGGATGGCATGCTTCTGGGCCAGGGTCGGGACCGTGGTGAACACGCGTGCCGCCAGGTTCAGCCAGGTGCCCATGGCCGTGCCGCCATCTGCTCTGAACCGTGACACTGCGCCTTTCGCGGCGGCTCTGGAGGCGCTGTCCATCTGGACCATTCCGAGCTCGGCCCGGCCGGCAGGAAAGGCCATTCGAGCCTCGTGGGTGCCGGCGATGACGGCGAACCAGGTGCCGTCGATGATCTGGTCGATCGCGGCGGCGGCGGCGTGCTGGGCCGCGCGAATGTTGACCTCGCCCATCGACCCAGATGTGTCAACGATGACGATCTCTCCCGCATCCCCCTCGCCGGCCTGACCCGCTGCACCGGCGCCTACGCAGGTCACGGTGACGATGGCGTGCACATCCGTGCCGCCGTCTGGCAGGAACTCGTTCTGATAGACCTCGGCAGTGAAATCAGCCATCTCGGGGGCTTCCTCTCGGGGTGGGAACGGGGTTGGGACGGGTGGGGGGTGGATGGCGGTTGGTTGCGCTGTCGGTTTGGCCGTCAGCCCGGATGGATGCGAGCCAGGGCGACGGTGATGTTGTCTTGACCGCCTTGGGCGTTGGCCCAGTCGACGAGTGCCCCGGCGAGGCTGAGGGGCTCGGCATCGGCTGCTGAGGTGCTCGCGGTCTTGTGCACCAAAGCGGCCAGGTCCTGGGCCTCAGAGCGGTAGTTCCAGAGTCCATCGGAACACACCAGGAGCCACCCCGGCTCGACCAGCTTCATGGAGGCGGTGGCCGGGGTGTGGTCCGGCGCGTCGACCCCGAGCCACCGTGTGATGGCATGCGCGTGCGGCCCCGACTCGGCGTCGGCACGAGCAACGCCGGCGGCAACCTGCTCCTGGGCAAACGAGTCGTCGAGCGTCAGTGCGATGGCTGCGCCGGCATCGGGAAGCCAGTAGGCGCGGCTGTCGCCCACCCAGCCGACCACGAGCAGGTCTAGCTCCACCACTGCGGCGACGAACGTGCAGGAGGCAGCACTCGGCACTACCGGATTACCCTCTCTCACAACGTCTTTCGTCATCTTCGTCACGTCGAGCACGGCCTGGCTCGCCGCGTCGGCCGCGGCCTCGAGTCGTGCGACCACTGCTGCCAGCAGCGAGGACGCGGTGCCGATGCCGCGTGAGCGGGAAGACCCGAGGACGTCCCGCGCAACGCGCGCGGCGGCCAGGCTTGCCACGTCCGAGTCGGTGGTGTTGGACACGCCATCACAGACCACGAGCACCGCCCGAGACCCGGGCTCTGCGTCCGCAGCAAGGGCCACTGCGTCCTCATTGCGCGTATGCCGTATGCCGCGGTCGCAGACCGCGGCAACCCAGGGGGCCGGTTGCTCAGTGAAGTGATCGCGAACTCTCGGCGCGCGCGCGCCGCACGTGTCGCAATACCCGTCAGTGGAAACCTGGCCGCCGCAGGCCTTGCAGGTGGACGCCGTCCCATCCAGGTCATCGGGGACCGGCATCTCCTGGGTGGCCTCGGCCTGCGGCGGCTCGATGGGGACAGCGCTCGGGTTGAGGTCGGCTCCGCAGGCCTCGCAGAACTGCTCGGCTGCTCCGACCGCTGCGTGGCAGGTCGGACACTGCGTCACTGTGTCGCTCATGTCACCGTCCTGCCCCGTGTCACTGCCTTGCCCCGTGTCATTGCCTCGTCCATTCGCGCACCGAGTTGGCCCGATCAACGAGACGTACCTTGTCCTCGCGGGTCTTGGCATAACCGGCGAGCTCGCGGTAGGCAGCCTCGAGCCCTTGGCGCAGCGCTGGCTCCGCGGCAGGGAGCCCGGCGATCAGAATGTCGGGTCGAGAGCCCTTCGTGCGGACCTCGACCAGTGCGGCATCAAGGACGCTGGCAGACAGTGTGGCGCGGTCCTTGGCATCGATGGTCAGCGAGTCGATGCTGATCATGGCCTCGGACAGGGCCGGCAGTCCGCGTCCCGAAGCTGCCAGCAGACCGGCGCGCTCGCGGCGTGCCTGGGTAAACGCGCGGCTGGTCGGCGGGACGAGGTCAAGCGCCGAGATGGCGCCGTCCAGCTCGCCCCGGCTGGTGCGGATGCGCGCCAGACCGAATGCCGAGGAGGCGATGTAGTTGGCATCGGTGCGGGCGCAGGTCGTGTAGAGCGACTCGGCCACGTCGACTTCGCCACTGGTCTCGCAGGCCACGGCCAGCGCAAGCTTTGCGGCCAGCTCTCCCGGCACCTGGCCGTAGACCGCGTTGAAGGCGGACTGTGCGGCGGGGGCGTCACCGCGGGCCAGCGCGGCGAGCCCGGACATCCAGACCGCCCGCCATTCCCACGGGTCGGCGGTGAGCATTTCCGTGACGACGGTGTCGACCACGTCGAGCCGCCCACCGTCCAGGGCCGCGCGAGCAGCGGCAAGGAGCACCTCAGCTGAGGGCTGGGGCGCGGCCATGAGCGCGTCGAGCTTGGCTGCGGGGTCCTCGATGCTGATCGTGTGGAGCCAGGCGGCCATCGGGTCGCTCTCGTCCATCCGCAATGAGGGCAAGTCCTGCCAGTGCAGGGTCTCGTCGGCGACGGCGGGGACGTCGAAGAGCAGCGACGACGTCGAATGAATCGCCGCCCCCGCGCCGGCGCGGTCTG
>JBBQUB010000151.1:0-7596 GCA_038212865.1 Actinomycetales bacterium | reverse complement strand
TTGACCGGCCGGGCGCGATGGGTCGCTGGTTCCCCCACCGGGCGACCCCGCGCGTGGGCGCGACCCCCCGGGGAGTTGCACCCCCTGCCTCCGGGGGACGTCGCGACACCCTGGGGCCCCCGTATACGCTTACCGCCCGTGAAGGTTCTCGTCATTGGTAGCGGGGCTCGTGAGCACGCCATCGTCAAGTCTCTGACCCTCGACCCGTCGGTCGAGGCCGTCATTGCTGCCCCCGGCAACCCGGGCATCGATGCCATAGCGCTGTGTCGCGAGCTGCCGGATGGTCTCCTGGACGGCGAAGGGGTGGCCGCTCTGGCCGCCTCGCTGGAAGTGGACCTGGTCGTTGTCGGGCCGGAGGCACCCCTGGTCGCTGGGGTGGCCGACGCCGTGCGCAGAAGAGGTATCGCCTGCTTTGGGCCATCGGCGCAGGCGGCCCGGATCGAGGGCAGCAAGGCCTTCGCCAAAGAGGTCATGGCAGCCGCCGGCGTGCCCACCGCCCTCGCGCATGTCTGCACCACGGTCGAGGAGGTGGTCGGCGCGCTCGACGCTCTCGGTGCGCCGTATGTCGTCAAGGACGACGGCCTGGCTGCTGGCAAGGGTGTCGTCGTGACGGACAACCGCGTCCAGGCCCTGGCGCACGCGGTTCAGTGCCTGGCCAAACCGAATGGGTGCATCGTTGTCGAGGAGTTCCTTGACGGCCCTGAGGTGTCGCTTTTCTGCCTCACAGATGGAACGACTGTGGTGCCATTGGCGCCGGCACAGGACTTCAAGCGCATGGCCGATGATGACAAGGGTCCCAACACCGGTGGTATGGGCGCGTACTCACCGCTGGACTGGGTGCCAGCCTCGTTGGTACAGGACGTCGTTGACCGCGTTGCGCAGCCGACCGTTGACGAGCTGCGCCACCGGGGGACGCCCTTCATCGGGGTGCTATACGTCGGGCTGGCCCTCACGTCTCGCGGTCTGAGGGTGATCGAGTTCAACGCCCGGTTCGGAGACCCGGAGACGCAGGTGGTCCTGGCTCGCCTGGCCGCTCCGCTGGGGGCGCTCCTTCATGCAGCCGCAGTCGGCAAGCTCGACGAGGTTGCACCTCTTAGATGGCGTCCGGAGCACGCAGTGGCTGTGGTGGTGGCATCCAAGGGCTACCCCGAGTCTCCCCAAACCGGCGATGTCATCGAGGGCCTGGCAGAGGCCGGCGACGACGCCTACGTCCTTCATGCAGCAACTGCCCTGGGCAAGGATGGCTCCGTCATCTCAGCGGGTGGGCGTGTCCTGTCGGTGGTCGCGACCGGCGCTGATCTCCAGGAGGCGCGCGACCGCGCATACGGCGCCGTTGACCGGATCAGGCTCAAGGGCTCGCATCACCGCACTGACATCGCGCTGGCAGCCCAGCGCGGCGAGATCTCGGTCCAGGGCGGAGTCGTCGGTCCAACCCCAGGTCGAAGCGAAACCGTGTAGCTCAAAGCTAGGAGCCGATCGCCATGTCATCTGATGTCCTGCAGAGCTCAACGCCGCCTGAGCTCTCCGGCTATGCCCACGTCTACTCGGGCAAGGTCCGCGAGCTCTACGCGCCGATCGATGAGTCGAGCGGGGAGGCCCGCCCCGACCAGCTGTTGCTGGTGGCCACCGATCGCATCTCCGCCTACGACTACATCCTCGGCAGTGAGATCCCCGACAAGGGCAAGGTGCTGACCCAGCTCTCGCTCTGGTGGTTCGACCAGCTGAAGGACATCGTCCCCAACCACGTGATCTCCGAGGACGTGCCTGATGCTGTGGCCGGCCGCGCGGTCCTGGTGCAGCGTCTTGACATGGTTCATATCGAGTGCATCGGACGGGCCTATCTGACCGGCAGCGGGCTTTCCGAGTACCGCCAGACATCCTCGGTCTGTGGGGTTCCTTTGCCTGCGGCGCTCGAGGACGGCTCGCTGCTGCCCTCGCCGATCTTCACCCCGACGACGAAAGCGCCGATTGGTGAGCATGACCTGCCGATGACCTTCGCCGAGGTCGAAGCCCAGATCGGTATGTCGCTCGCGGCCGGAGTGCGCGAACTCACCATCGCGATCCTGGCGCGCGGCAACGAGATTGCCGGCGATCGCGGCATCCTGCTGGCCGACACCAAGGTCGAGTTCGGACTCGACTCCAGCCGGCCTGATGCCCAGGGGAACCCCACGATCGTGCTCGCCGACGAGGTCCTCACCCCGGACTCGTCGCGGTTCTGGCCCGCCATCTCCTGGGCGCCGGGCCGGGCTCAGGTGTCCTACGACAAGCAGTTCGTGCGCGACTGGCTCACTTCGGACGCCAGCGGGTGGGACAGGTCGTCCGGCGAGGCGCCTCCGGCGTTGCCCGCCGACATCATCGACGCGACGCGGTCGAAGTACATCGAGGCCTTTGAGTCCTTGACCGGGCGAGCCTTCGCCTGACCCCATCCCTGTTGGCGATGGCTGTGCTGTTTGGGCTGCCCTGACGACCCATCCACCACAGTCACGGCCAACGGTCGTGAACCGATAAACTCCGGCTGACCACCCGCAGCTGACCAGCCCCCGTATCTGAGGAGAACCTCGCATGGGAAACGTCGTCGTCGACGTCATGCTCAAGTCCGAGATTCTCGACCCCCAGGGGCAGGCCGTTGCCGGCGCCCTGCCGAGGTTGGGATTCAACCAGTTCACCGATGTCCGCCAGGGCAAGAGATTCGTCCTGTCGGTCGAGGGCGAGGTTACCGACGAGGTGCTGGCCGCGGCGCGTGAGGCGGCCGAGACGATGCTGTCCAACCCGGTGATCGAGGACGTGGTGAGCGTTCGGGTGGAGCCGCAGGCATGAGGATCGGCGTCGTGACCTTCCCGGGCTCGCTGGATGACCACGACGCCCGCCGGGCTGTTCGCGTCGCCGGTGGCGAGCCGGTCTCGTTGTGGCACGGTGACGACTCGCTTCGCGACGTCGACGCGGTCGTTCTGCCCGGCGGCTTCTCCTACGGCGACTATCTGCGGGCAGGAGCCATCGCACGGTTTGCGCCGGTCATGACCGCGTTGATCCCGGCAGCGCAGGGTGGCTTGCCGGTTCTGGGAATCTGCAACGGTTTTCAGATTTTGTGCGAGTCGCACCTGCTGCCTGGCGCGATGATCCAGAACGACCACCGCACCTTCATCTGCCGGGACCAGCGCCTGCGGGTTGAGAACGCCTCGACGGTCTGGACGTCGGACTTCGAGCAAGGAGCCGAGATCACGATCGTGCTGAAGAACCAGGACGGTCAGTATGTCGGCGACGAACGCACGCTCGACGAGCTCGAGGGCGAAGGGCGGGTGGCCTTTCGTTATGTCGTCGAGGAGGGCGGCCGCAACCCCAACGGCTCCTATCGCGACATCGCCGGAATCACCAACGAGCGCGGCAACGTCGTGGGCCTCATGCCGCACCCGGAACACTCCATCGAGGAGGGCTATGGCCCCTCCCTCGACGGTCTGTTGTTCTTCACATCCGTCCTGAAGTCAGTGGTGAACGCGTGACCTCCGTGGCCAGGTCCAACATCGACACGGTCGAGGATGCCTCGACCACCCCTGATACCAGCCAGCCTTGGGCCGAGCTCGGGCTCAAGGCTGACGAGTACGACCGAGTCAGGGAGATCCTCGGCCGGCGACCCACCATCGCCGAGCTGGCGATGTATTCGGTGATGTGGTCCGAGCACTGCTCGTACAAGTCCTCGAAGGTCCACCTCGCCCAGTTCAGCGAGAACACCACTGACGAGATGAACGCGAAGCTCCTGGTCGGCATCGGCGAGAACGCCGGCGTCGTTGACATCGGGGACGGCTGGGCGGTGACCTTCAAGGTCGAGAGCCACAACCACCCGTCATACATCGAGCCCTATCAGGGTGCCGCGACCGGCGTCGGCGGCATCGTCCGCGACATCATGTCCATGGGCGCGCGCCCTATCGCTGTCATGGACTCGCTGCGGTTCGGTGCGATGGACCACTCGGACACCCGACGCGTGCTCCCGGGGATCGTGGCCGGCGTCGGAGGCTATGGAAACTGCCTCGGCCTGCCCAACATCGGCGGTGAGGTCGTCTTCGACCCCTGCTACCAGGGCAACCCGCTGGTCAACGCGCTGTCGGTCGGCAAGATGCGGATCGAGGACATCCACCTGGCCAAGGCCTCGGGCGTCGGCAACCTGGTCATCCTGTTCGGGGCCAAGACCGGCGGCGACGGCATCGGCGGCGTCTCTGTCCTTGCCTCCGAGACGTTCGACGCCGACGGTCCGGCCAAGCGCCCAGCGGTCCAGGTCGGCGATCCCTTCGCCGAGAAAGTGCTGATCGAGTGCTGCCTGGACCTGTATGCCGCGCACGTGGTCGACGGCATCCAGGACCTTGGCGGCGCCGGATTGTCTTGTGCGACAAGCGAGCTCGCGTCCAACGGCGACGGCGGCATGCGCGTCTGGCTCGATCGGGTGCCGTTGCGAGACGCCTCGCTACGGGTCGAGGAGATCCTGATGTCGGAGTCCCAGGAGCGGATGATGGCGGTGGTCGAGCCGGCCAAGCTGGCGGAGTTCATGGCGATCACCAAGCGTTGGGACGTGGAGGCGACCGTGATCGGTGAGGTCACCGACGGCAAGCACCTCGAGGTCTTCTGGGACGACGAGCTGATCATCGACGTGCCGCCGCGCTCCGTTGCGCACGACGGACCCATCTACAACCGCCCGATGCAGCGGCCGACATACCTGGATGCGTTGCAGGGCAACGTCCCTGACGACCTGACGCGCCCTGTGGATGGTGAGGGGCTCAAGGCTGCGCTGCTGGCGCTGATGGCCTCGCCGAACCTGTGCGACAAGTCCTGGATCACGTCGCAGTACGACCGCTACGTCATGGGCAACACGGCGCTCGCGATGCCGGACGACTCGGGCGTGGTACGCGTCGATGAGGAGACGGGTCGCGGGGTCGCGATCTCGACCGACTGCAACAGCCGCTACGCCAAGCTCGACCCTTTCGCGGGTGCGCAGCTCGCGCTCGCCGAGGCCTACCGCAATGTCGCGACTGCCGGGGCTGTGCCGCTGGCGATCTCGGACTGCCTCAACTTCGGATCGCCGGAGGACCCCGGTGTCATGTGGCAGTTTGCAGAGGCCGTGCGGGGTATCGCGCAGGGCTGCAGGACGCTCGGCATCCCGGTGACCGGCGGCAACGTCTCCCTGTACAACCAGACCGGTGACGTCGCTATCCATCCGACCCCTCTGGTGGCGGTCCTCGGCGTCATGGACGATGTGGCGAGGCGGACACCGTCGGGCTGGAAGACGCCCGGTCAGGCTATCTATCTGCTGGGCACCACCGCCGACGAGTTCGGCGGCTCGGCCTGGAGCCAGGTGGCCCATGACCACCTCGGTGGTCTGCCACCGCGTGTCGACCTGGAACGCGAACGTCAGCTCGGTGAGATCCTGGTCAACGCCTCCCGCGATGGTCTCGTCGAAGCCGCACACGACCTGTCCGAGGGTGGCCTTGCGGTTGCCTTGGCAGAAGCGTTCCTGCGTAACGGGGTCGGTGCCCGGATCCGGCTGGACGACGTCTGCGAACGGGACGGCGTGACCGCCTTCACATTGCTGTTCAGTGAGTCGGCCGCCCGGGCGATCGTCGCCGTGCGTCCCACCGAGGCGGGCCGGTTCACCGACCTGTGCACTGCCCGCGGTTTCGCGTATGCGCGCATCGGCGAGGTTGACGGTGAGGCGCGCGCGCTCGACATACAGGGTCAGTTCGTCCTGCCGCTGGACGAGCTAAGGACGGCCTACACCTCCACGCTGCCGGCTATCTTCGCCTCGCGCTGAGCAGGTGTGAGGAGGTCGCTGGCCCGGCCCCGGAAGACTCAGTCTCTCGAGTCGGTAGGCCGGGTGGCGTTGGGTCGCAGGCGCACCAGCGTCACCGCATGACGGACCACCTCGAGCACCTCGACACTCCAGCCTTCGAGCTCGACGACGTCACCTGGGTGATGGGGGATCCGGCCCAGCTGCCTCAGCACTAAGCCCGCGACGGTGGTGTCCCCGGTGCCCCGCGACTCGATGTGCACACCCAGGTCCACCAGGTCGTGGATGGGGAACGTGCCCGGCAGGGTGAGTGAGCCGTCTTCAGCCGGTTCGATCCCGATGATGTCGCGGTCGGTCTCGTCGTAGATCTCGCCAACGATCTCCTCGAGGAGGTCCTCCAGGGTCACGATCCCGTCGACGGAGCCGTGCTCATCTATGACGATGGCCATCTGCTGACGTTGGGTCTTGAACTGAAGCAACGCATTGGAGATACGGGCAGTGTCCGGCAGCACCATCGCTGGGGTGGCGACCGTTCGCACCAGCGCGTCGTCGCCGGTGATGACCGAGCCCCAGTGCACGACACCCACGACGTCGTCGAGGTGGTTGCCGCGGGTGACCGGGGCACGGGAGTGCCCTGCCTCCGCCAGGGCGGTTCGAGCCTCGCCCACGGTCAGGTCGCCCCGGAGGGAGAACACCGAGCCGCGGGGCACCAGCACCTCTCGCAGCATGCGCTCGTGGAGCTCGAGGGCACCGCTGATGATCTCTCGCTGCTCTGCATTGAGGCTCTTGTGGCTGGTCACGAGGTCTCGCAGCTCCTCCGGGCTCAGCTCCTCGGCGGCCGCGTTCGGCCGTCCGCCGAACAAGCGCACGACAAGGTTGGTCGACCCACCCAGAACCGCCACGGCCGGTCGGGAGAACGCGGAGACCAGGTCGAGCGGCCTGGCCACCAGCAGCGCCCACGGCAGCGCCTTCTGCATGGCGAGGCGTTTGGGGGCCAGTTCTCCGAGGACCAGGGTGAGGAAGACCAGGACGAGCGTCACGCTGGCGACGGCGAACGGCTCGGCGGCGGTACCCAGGAAGTTCAGGCTGGGGACCAATGGTTCGGCCAACGAGACGGCCGCAGTGGCCGAGGCCAGGAAACCGGCCATCGTGATCCCGATCTGGATCGTTGCGAGGAAGCGGTTGGGGTCGCGCGCGAGTCGCACAAGACGTGTCGCGCGCTGGCCGCCCTCGCGCTCCAGCGCCCTGAGCTGGCCTTCACGTAGCGAGATCAGGGCCATCTCGCTGCCTGCGAAGACGGCGTTGAGCACGACGAGAAGACCGATCAGTGCTACGTCGAGCAGATAACCAGACATGTGCGGGTGTACCAATCCGCTTGAGGGGCTCCGAACGGGCAAGTCCTGAGTGAGCCATCCTTTCGCACCGAGAGCAACTTCAGACGCGGCTGCGCGGTGCGGCGGTGCCCGCGCGGTGGGAAACGACGCGAAGATTCCAGATCTTCGCGTCAGGTCATCGGTGGACGAGTCGGTTCTATCCGTCCCCTCGATCTGGCTTGTTCGAAACCTTGAGGTCTCAGCGAATGCGCCACCCCTTGAGCGGCGGTGGTGGCGGTGACTGTTCGCTGTCTGCCGTCGTGAACGCCTTCGATCCGGCGAACTGCCTCGCCAGCTGTATTCCGTCGCGCAGCCCGGTGGGGAAGGGCGAGGCGGCGACCTGTCGGCGCAGGGCGCCGGTGTCCACCGGGCGGCTCGAGGCAACGGCGACGGTGTTGCCATGATGACCGGATGTTATCCTCCTCGAATTGGGTTTGGATCCTTTAATGGAAT
>JBBQUB010000150.1:0-7618 GCA_038212865.1 Actinomycetales bacterium | reverse complement strand
TGATCCGCACGCCATCTGGGCTGGTGCTGGTCGACTGGGACACCGCCCTCCTGGGGCCTCCTGAGCGTGACATCTGGCTGCTCGACGCCCGCACCGGGGGGCAGGCCTCAGCCGACTACACCGCTCGGAGTGGCCGGCCGCTCAACCCCGAGCTGCTCACCCGCTACCACCTCGCCTGGTCGCTGGCCGATCTTGCCGAGTTCGTTGAGCTGCTGAGGTTCACGCCCGACCAGAGCGAGGACACCGCGTGGTCGTGGGACGCGCTCCTTTCGACCCTCGACGACTTGGCCGCGTCGCGCTGAGAATGCACGTTGCCAGGTTTCGAGACTTGTCATGAGTCGACATAGGTCTTGAGTACTTTCATGGAGACCATGAGGTGCAGCTCCTCGACCGTCTCGCACTGACCAGGATCTGGGCAGTGAGGTCTGCCAGAGGAAACTGTCACCCCAGGGTCACCGGATCCAGCAGGAGCGACGTGCCACCGCCAGGCACGTTCGGGTCGGGGTCGAACAAAAGTCCGTCGGCGGTCAGCCGGGGTACCTGCTGGAGGAACGCCGACTCGGCCGTTGTGCGGGCCAGCCGCCAGCGTCCAGGTCGGCCTGTGAGGGCCTTCGGCGCGCCGAACCCCCCACGACCTGGATCCAGCTCGTCAGTCGAGGGGTCATCGGGGCTCGGGAACACGACTACGGTGAGCGCGCCCGTGGACCGGTCGACGCGACACACCATCGAGTTGGGGACCCCACCGTCGCCCTGCCGGCCGCAGTAGACGGCCTGTGGGGTCACCAATAGCCACTGTGGCGGGATGTCCCGGAACGGGTAGGCGCTCAGGATCCGGCTCCGGTCCGGCGTCATCAGCAGCAGCTCGCCATATTCGGTCAGCTGCGGATGCGCGGCGAGATCAACCCCCTCAAACATGTAAGGGTGGGACACCAGCCAAAGCCCTTCGCGCGTGGACGCCTGGGTGTTCGCAACGGGCCAGCTGGCGGGGTCGCGCTGGAACACCCGGACCCCGATCGGCAGCGCCGCGATGGCCGGGTCGATGCCGTAGAGACGGGCGTCCACGGCGGACTGGCTGGTCGGCTGGGAAGCCGTCGGGTTCGAGGTCGGGCTGGCCGTTGGGCTGGCCGTGGTGCCAGTTGCGCCCTTTCCTGCAGGCCGAAGCACCGCCTGTCGCGTTGATTGCGTGGAGACCACTGCGGCAACCACGAGCACAGCCGCAGTCGCCGCGCTGAGGGCCGCAAGTCGACGTCGACGGGTGGCGACGACGCGTCGCCGCGCGCCGGCCACCAGGGCGTCGACGTCCGGGTATGCCGTGTCGTCGGCCTCCTCGCGGAGCGCGCCGCGCAGGTCGTCCAGTGTTCGCTTCATCGGAGCATCCCCTCTCGGGCAGAGCCGGTCGGTTCGGGGTCTATGTCCGCATGCAGCTCCTCGGAGATGCGCAGGGCCGCGAGAGCCTTGAAGGTCGAAGACTTCACGGTGCCGACGGTGATCCCCATGGCCTCCGCCGTGGCCGCCTCGGTGTAGTCGTGGAAGAAACGCAGCACGAGCACCGCGCGCTGGCGCGGGGGAAGTGTGGCAAGGGCAGCCATGAGCACCTGATGCATGGACACACCGTCGTCGTGGTCGTCTCCGGTCAGCTCGGGCAGGTCAGCTGTGGGCAGCTCGCCTCGCCACCGTCTTCGCCAGGCGGAGGCGAACTCGTTGACGATGATTCGCCGGACGTAGGCCTCATGGTTGCCGTCGATCCGGTCCCAGCACTGCCATGCCTTGGCCAGCGCAATCTGGACGAGGTCCTCGGCTGACTGCTCCTGACGGGTCAGCAGCACTGCCGTGCGGTGCAGCGCCGGTCCTCGTGCGATCACGAAGTCGACGAATCCCCCAGGAGGCTTGTCCCTCATACCTCTCAGACCCCCTGTCACCCGCAAATGGTTGCCGCGTGCTCCGAACTTCCCGCTCTGTTTCCGCAGTCTGACAGGTGCGACGCCGAGGTGTATGTCATGGGGCGAACAAGGCACCTGCTTTTGGCGATGAAGGTCTCTGCAAACAAAGAAGTTCACGTTGCAGGCAGCACGGCTCAAGCCCTGAGATGATCCCCGGCCACCAGGTCTGACGGGTCGGTGTTCGCGCCGCAGACGATGACCGCAACGCGCTCACCGGGTTCGGGGGCGTAGGCGCCGCCGAGCAACGCTGCAGCGGCCGTGGCCCCGCCATGCTCGCTGGCGAGCTGGAGCTCATCCCTCAGGACTGGCAGGGACCGGCTGATTTCGCTCTCGGTGACCAGGACGCTCTGCACCTGATGGGCCGTGAGAATCTCGAAGGCCAGAGCGCCGATCTGCCGGGCGCCCAAGGCATCGGCGGCCACGCCTCCCACCTCGACATCGACCGGCCGTCCGGCATCCAGGGCCTCGTGAAGCGTGGGGATCCGTTCTGGCTCAACGGCAACCAGTTTCACGCCCGGTCCGACACCGAGCCGGACTCCAGCGGCAAGTCCACCTCCGCCGACCGCGACGAGCACGGTGTCGATGTCGGCCTGTGCCATCAGCTCTTGGCCCACCGTCCCTTGTCCGGCGATCACCTCGGGCTGGTCGTAGGCATGTACGAACAGGGCGCCCGATGTTGCAGCGTGACGCAGGCACGCGTCGTACGCGTCGGCATACATCGCGCCTGTCACGGTGACGGTGGCACCCAGGGCGCGGATCCGCGCGACCTTGACCGCAGACGCCGCCTCCGGCACGAAGATGTGCGCCTGTATGCCGAGCTGTCGGGCCACGTGCGCAACGGCCAGACCGTGGTTCCCGCCCGAGGCTGCGATCACGCCTTCCGCGGGCAAGGGTGCAGACTCTGCGGCTCCCAGGATGCGGTTGAACGCACCTCGAGGCTTGAACGAGCCGGTCTGCTGGAGCATCTCGAGCTTGAGGAACACGGGCTGAGCGAGGCCAAACATCGCCCCTTCGACCGGGATGACCGGGGTGAGTCGGATGTGACCGGCGATGAGGGAACGCGCTCGGTCGATGTCCGCGATGGTCAGCATGCGGGCAAGGTTAGTTCGTTGAGCGGTGTTGGGGGCGGGTGGCAAGTCGGCCTCCCGCAACCAGTTCGACGGTCACGAACACCGCGATGGACTGCACCAGCAGCAGGGCCACCAGAACCACCAGCTGGACGGCCGCCGCCTCCAGTGGTGTGGCGCCACCTAGCAGCATCCCCACGAATGCCCCGGGGAGGGTCACCAGACCAACGGTACGGGTCTGGTCCAGGCCCGGGACAAGGGCCAGCGCGGCATCGTCGCGGGCGACGAGCAGGGCGGAGTCACGGGGGAGCATGCCGATCGAGAGGGCAGCCTCATACTCCCCATGGCGGGTTCGCAGGGCATCGAGGGCGCGTTTGCCCGCGAGTGTCGTTGCCGTCATGGCCCCGCCGATGAGGATGCCGACGATCGGCACGACAGCAATCGGTTTGTGTGGGATCAGCCCACTGAGCATGAGGCCGCTGGCGACCGGGACTGCGGCCAGAACGACAGGGGCGGCGGCGAGCCACCATGCTCCCTGTGGGCTCAGTCGCCGTCCCGACGTCACCGAGGCCACCGAAAGCATCAGGGCGATGAAGCCCAGGGTCAGCCACCAAGAGCCGAGTACAGCGGCGATCAGCAGCCCGACGACGCCGAGCTGGAGGCTGGCTCGTAGGGCGGCCAGCACGTCATCGCGCCCATGGCCCAGGCGTCCCCAGTGGTTGATCGCCGCGGCCAAGCCGGCGCATGCGAGAACGACAAACGTGAGGCGTACCAACCCGCCTGCCCCAGCCACGCTGATCAGTGCGTCGGTGGATCGGACCCCGGCAGCCATCACAGTCGCATTATCCGCCGGAGGCTGGACAGATACCGGGACGGCGCGCTCGGCAACCTAAACTGGGCTGATGATCTCCCGGATCGATCTGCGCGGGCGTGCGCTCGATGCACGCTCCCTTCGCGAGGCGTTGCCACGAGCTGAGTTCGATGTCGAGGCGGCCCAGTCCGTCGTCCGACCGATCTGTGAGGACGTCCGTCAACGCGGAGCCGAAGCCCTACGTGACCTCGGGGAGCGCTTCGACGGGGTCCGGCCAGCGCAGCTCCGCGTGCCAGCCGACGTCCTGGCCACGGCCCTCGAGCTGCTCGATCCCGGGGTCCGGACCGCGCTCGAGGAGGCCATCCGTCGGGTGCGCCTCGTTCACGAGGACCAGCGCCGGACCGACACGACGACCCGCGTGGTTCCTGGCGGCACCGTTACTGAGCGGTGGCTACCAGTTGACCGGGTCGGGCTCTATGTCCCTGGGGGGGTTGCGGTCTATCCCAGCAGCGTCGTCATGAACGTCGTCCCTGCCCAGATTGCTGGCGTGGGTTCGATCGCGGTCGCCAGCCCTCCGCAGCGGGACAACACCGGTGCTTTCGCCGGCTATCCCAACCCGACCATCCTGGCCGCTTGTGCGTTGCTCGGCATCGAAGAGGTCTACGCCGTCGGTGGGGCGCAGGCGATCGCCATGTTTGCTTATGGCGCAAGCGAATCCGGGATCGACGGCAACCCTCGGTCCGGTGCTGTGGTCTGTGAGCCGGTCACGTTGGTGACTGGTCCGGGCAACATCTTTGTTGCCGCAGCCAAGCGCCTGCTCAAGGGCGTGATCGGGATCGACGCCGAGGCCGGACCGACAGAGATCGCGGTGTTGGCCGACGACAGCGCGGACCCTGAGCACGTCGCCGCGGATCTGATCAGCCAGGCCGAGCACGACACGCTCGCCGCGTCGGTGCTCGTGACCGACAGCGAGGATCTGGCCCAGCGCGTCGAAGCCGCGCTGGTTCGCCGCGCTGCCGAGACCAAGCACACCGAGCGCGTCAGCGCGGCACTTGCCGGTCGACAGTCGGCGGTCGTCCTGGTCGACGACGTCGAGGCAGGGATCGTGGTGGTCAACGCCTATGCCGCCGAACACCTGGAGATCCAGACCCGCGATGCGCGCTCGGTGGCCCTGCGGATTCGTAACGCCGGCGCCATCTTCGTAGGAGCGTTTGCACCGGTCAGCCTTGGCGACTACTGCGCGGGCTCCAACCACGTGCTGCCCACCGGTGGATGCGCCAGCCACAGCAGCGGGCTGTCCGTGCAGTCCTTCCTGCGTGGCATCCACGTCGTGGACTTCACCGAGGCCGCGCTTCAGGATGTGGCAAAGCACGTGGTCACACTGGCCGACGCCGAAGACCTCCCGGCCCACGGTGAGGCGGTGGTCGCACGCTTCAGTAAGAGTGCGCGTTCCGGCGGGGGGCGCTGAAAATGGGCAGTTCGCTCAGCGATCTGCTGCGCCCTGACCTGCGCGGCCGGACAGCCTATGGCGCCCCTCAGCTCGACGTGCCATTTCCGTTGAACACCAACGAGAACTCGTATGCCGTTCCCCAGGATGTGGTCGACGCGATCGTCCGGTCGGTGGCGCAAGTTGCTTCGGGTCTTAACCGCTACCCTGACCGCGAGTTCGTCCGGCTCCGCGAGGATCTGGCCGCCTATCTGACTCGCACCGGCGGCGCATCCGTGACGGCCGAGCAGGTATGGGCCGGAAACGGGTCCAACGAGGTTCTGCTGCACATCCTCCAGGCGTTCGGCGGCCCAGACAGGGTCGCACTGGGCTTCACCCCTGCCTATTCGATGCACCCGATCATCGCCGGGACGGCCAGCACCAGATGGGTCGACGGGCTGCGCGGGGTGGAGGGCGCAGGGGCCTTCGATCTGGACGTCGCATCTGCTGTGGCGCAGGTCGAGGCACACCAACCGAACATCGTGTTCCTGTGTTCCCCCAACAATCCGACCGGCACAGCGCTGGGGCTTGACGTTGTCGAGGCGATCTATCGCGCCGCTCCGGAGGCGATCGTGGTGGTGGACGAGGCATACACCGAGTTCGCCCGAGCCGGCACGCCGAGCGCGTTAACGCTGATCGAGGGCCGCGAGCGGCTGGTGGTGACTCGCACCATGAGCAAGGCGTTCGCGCTGGCCGGGGGACGTCTGGGTTACCTTGCGGCCTCCAGGGAGCTCACCCAGGTGTTGCGGTTGGTCCGGCTGCCATACCATCTTTCGGCCCCGACACAGGCGATCGCGCGTGCGGCCCTGGAGCATGCCGACACGCTTCTGGCCACCGTCAAGGACCTCAAGACCCAGCGCGACCGCATTGTCTCCGACCTTGGCGCGATGGGCCTTGACCCGGTCCCGAGCGACGCCAACTTCGTGCTCTTTGGCGGGCTGATGGACGAACGGGTCACCTGGCGGGCGTTGCTGGATCAGGGCATCCTGCTTCGCGACGTCGGGTTGGCCCACTATCTTCGTGTCACAGCAGGGACGCCCCGGGAGACCGGGGCATTCCTGGGGGCGATGCGTCGCCTCGCCCCGACCCACCGGCAGGAGCAGTCCGCATGACCGACCAGGCCCCGAAGCGGGATCAGCCCGACGCGTCACCCTCGACCTTGCGTCGAACGGCGCGCATCCGGCGGTCGACGCACGAGAGCACCGTGGAGGTCGAGCTCAACCTCGACGGGACCGGCGAGTCGCAGATCAGCACGGGTGTGCGCTTCTACGACCACATGCTGGCCAGCCTGTCCAGGCACTCGCTGATCGACCTGCGGATCCAGGCGACCGGCGACGTCGATGTCGACGCCCACCACACGGTCGAGGATGTTGCGATCGTGTTGGGTGACGCCTTCAAGGAAGCCCTCGGCGACAAGCGGGGCATCTCACGCTTCGGTGATGCGACCGTCCCTCTGGACGAAGCCCTGGTCCAGGCGGTGGTTGACCTTGCCGGCCGTCCGTTCGTCGTCCATACCGGTGAGCCCGAGGCCCAGGCCTACGTGATCATCGGCGGCAACTACGCGGGGTCGCTGACCCGCCATGTGCTGGAGACCTTCGCGCAGCATGCAGGCATCGCCCTCCATGTGCGGGTTCTTTCCGGACGCGATCCCCACCACATGGTTGAGGCTCAGTTCAAGGCGGTGGCGCGAGCCCTGCGAGCAGCCGTCGCACTGGACCCGCGGGTCAAGGGCATTCCGAGTGAGAAGGGCAGCCTCTAATCCCGTGACAGCGCCGTGGCAGTCCGCCCGGCAAGGGCGGGGGATGCTCCTCTTGCGAGGCAAACAGGAGGCGGTGGCGAACTGGGCCAGCCGTGGCCTGGTGCCCGTTCACGTCTTGCCTCTGGAGGGCTGGACTGCGGTTCTGCCCGCTGGTCCATCCCGCGCGATGCCACCGTATGACGACACCCTCAAGGCCCTTGCGGGCCGCCCCATCGCCTCCGGGCTGCGTTCTGCCATAGGCCTCTTTGCCGTGGACGGCAACGCGGTGGTCACCGTCCACCCCCACGGTTGGCGCGCCATCCAGAGGTGGTTCGTCTGGTCGCCCGGCCAGGGGGTGGTGCGCCCCCGGCACCTGGCAGCGGGACGACCGGCTGACCTGACCGCCGCTGCTGGCGTCCGGGACGGCGCGGCTCGTCGCGGCGTGCTGGACCTCCTTGTCGATGGCGGGGGCGATGCCTGCGGGGTGCTGGGCGACCTGATGTCGCTGCTGTCCTTGCCAGGATCCGATCTGCTTTTGGGTGGCCGGGACCCAGCGACGTCGGGGGGCTCGACCTT
>JBBQUB010000149.1:0-7745 GCA_038212865.1 Actinomycetales bacterium | reverse complement strand
CGCCCCCGCACCGACCCCTGCGCGCGGCGATGGGTCGGGACCACGTCCCCACCCATCAGCCGTCGCCGCGTCGGCGGCGGGGAACCCCGTCGACCGCATGCCGCACTCCCGCAGCTGCCTGACGCACGACTGCGCCACAGCAGAACCTGCGTCTCATCGCCGCCTATTCGCCACTTAGCCCTACCCCCTTTCCTTTAGCGGAGCGGACAGTCTCGGCCTCTGACACGTCGGGCGGTGGATCCGGCCTAAGGCAGCAGCCCTCCACATCGTGCACGGCTGCCCGATGGCCCGTGCGCCGAAGAACGTAACGCTAGAGCTCCAGCTGGGGGTCGACCACCGCGAAAACGGTCCAAACCCGAAGTCACAAGGGCTTTCGACAGCTCGATCGTCGATTCAGCTGGAAGAGCCGAGTGGAAGGACAGGAACCATGCCAAAGAGAATCGTCATCAAGGAGAAGCAGGAAGTTTTCAACCCTGTCGAAGTCAACCCGCTGGATGCGATGCCCGAGCGGAGGATCCGTGCACACGCGGCACAGTTGGGTGGAGCGCCCGGCGCCGAGGTGTCTGGGCTGGAAACGGCCGGTGTGGGCGACCGCATTCGCTACCAAAACGGAACGATCTACGCGATCCCGGGGGCAGAGCCCGCCTGGGTGCACGGCGCCATTGAGGCGCGATACAACAGCTTTGGAGGCAGCCAAGGTTGGTTGGGTCTACCAAGGACGGACGAACTGGGCACCCCGGACGGCCGTGGTCGATACAACCACTTCGAGCACGGCTCAATCTACTGGACCCCGACCACCGGAGCGTTTGAGGTCCACGGCGCGATCAGGGACAAGTGGTCCGAACTGGGCTGGGAAACCGGGTTCCTCGGCTACCCCCTAAGCGACGAAAGCCCCGCCCCCGCTGGGCCTGGCCGCTTCAACGTCTTCGAGGGCGGATCGGTGTTCTGGACACCCGCGGCGGGGGCATTTGAGTTGCACGAGCGCGGCCTTCCCGCTTCGGTGACGGGACACGGCGACCTTGTCTTCGGCGACGGCATCGCAGCCGGCGGATCAGCAGACATCGTCCTCAACGCCGACGGAAGCTTCACGTTCTCAGGGCATCTCCACGACTCCGGCGCGGCCGACTACGCCGACTCCGTCGTTTGCGCCGTGGTGGTCAAAAGCACCAAGACGGCGTACATATGGCCACACGACGGGAAGATGTACGGAACCTTCACGCCCGGCGACCGCAACGACGACTGGACCGACACTGGCACCCGACAAGAACTCGTAGACGCATGGACAGACATCTGCGCAGGCTACGAGGTAAGTTTCCACGCCGAGATCAACTGGAACCCCGACGGCTGGGTGGAGACGATCAAGGCCATCTACCCGTACGTAGAGGCCGTGGTGGCCATGCTCTGAACGGGAACGTCCTTGGCTGGCTCGCTGCTTGTCGACCCGGCCAGGGACAGCTCCCGACCACAAGGGTCACGATGCCTGGAGCGCCTTCACGACAGAGTCAGCAGCTCCATCTGTACCGCCAGAGCCCGGTCTCGTCCAGGACGCGTGATCTCCTGCCCGGGGCAGAGCCTGCCAATCTCGAGGGCCATTCAGGTCCCGTTTGTTCACTGCCCTATGGCCGTGGCCGTCCACTCAGGCACCGCGAGGTTTCTCAGGTTCTAGTAGGCCCGTTTGAGCCGCAACGGCGGCGGCTTGGACTCGGGAGGTGACGTCCATCTTGCGCAGGATGTTGCTGACGTGCACGCTCGCCGTCTTGGTGCTGATGAACAAGGTGCGACCGATCTGGGCGTTGGTGTACCCCTCGCCAAGGAGCCGTACCACTTCGTGTTCGCGGGCTGTGAGACCGAATGCCGGGTCCGTGCTGGCCGTCGACTTGCGCAGTGGCCCGTTGGCGGAGGCCGCTGGCGCCGGTGTGGGCATGCTGTTACCTGACGCCTGCGATGCTGTGAGGTCGATGTGGGCGCGGCGAGCGAGCTCCTCGACGGCTTCCGTGAGTGGCTGATGCTGCTGCGCCCTCAAGGCTGCGGCACGGAGGACGGGTGCGGCTGCAGACCTGGTGGACGGCAGGGCGAGCAGCGCCTCGGATTGGCGCCACAACGCGTAGGCCTCGCGGTGCGGCCGCCCGAGCTCCGCCCAGGCGGCTGCTGCGGCTTGCCACAGCGAGGCATCGCTGTCCTGAAGGCGACTGTGCTCCGCTCGCCAGGAGGCTCGGTCGGCTGGGCGCGTGGCAGGGATGCCGGCACCCTCGAAGGGGTGCTTCGCGCATCGCTCGACGAGTTCGCTGAGTCGTGCGGCATCGGCGTGCGCCTCACCAACCCCGGCGCGGTCGCGCCGGGCGCGCGCACGAACGGCCCGGTCCGCGCAGGCTCGCATGGCGAGCACGAAGAGCCCGCCCCCCAGCTGGCTCTCTAGCGAGTCGCAGAGGGGCTCGAGCACGGGCAGCGCTTCTGCAAGGACATCCCCTGCCCACCCCTGCCAGAGCCGCAGCTCGGCCCGCGCCAGCGCGAACTCGCGTGGGAACTGAAGCCCCTGAAAGGACTTCAGGGTCGCGTCGGCAGCGACCCAGAACTCGGACGCCTCGTCGAGTCGGCCCTGAGCGCACCAGATCGCGGCACGTTCACTGTGCGTGCTGGCTGAGTCTGCACTGAACTGATCAGCGATCGACTTCTCGGCCAACTGCGCGGCCGCGTCGATCTGGCCCTGCTCTCGCATCGCCTCCAGGACGTTGCTCAGCAGGATCTGCGAGTAGAACGACTGCGGGTAGCCCTGCAGATCGGCCCGGCGCAGTGCAGCAGTTCCGACATCGACGACGCGTGGGAGATCCCCGGTCTTGAGCAGCACGTCGGTCAGGATGCAGTCTGCCGGTGACTCCAGATGCGGATCCGGCGGGTCGACGCGCACTTCCAGAGCTCGCTCGAGAAGGATGAGGGACTCGCGTACGTCGTCGCGGACCATCGCCTGCCAAGCCAAGAACGCAACGAGGTGCTTGACCAACGCGTCGCTGTGCAGGATCTCGGCCGAAATCAGAGCGCGTTCCAGCAGCCGCACGCGCTCCACCCGCGACTTGGCGCCCAGCAACGCGTACGTGCGCTGCAGCCGTTCAAGAGCCAGAACGTACGCCTCTGACGCTGGAAGGGTCGAGCCAACCTCGACGGCAGCCTCGAGCAGGCGCGCCCCCCCTTGGAGGTCGGTGACCGATAGCCAAGCACCGCCGTTGTACAAGAGCCGCACTCGCTCGGGCGGATCGGCGCCCGGTAGCAGCTCCAGAGCGGCCGCTGCCGCCTCCGCGGCCGCAGGGCCGTTGCCCGCACGGTCGAAGGCTGCGACGACCCGAAGATGGGCGTCGACCAGGCTGGGGTACTGCGGGCCACGTCGGTGGTGGGCCGCGGGCCAGAGCTCCAAGAGTCGCCGCCATTGGGCCGCGGTCTCCGTCGGCGCGAAGACCGAGTCGGAGTAGCGCGCGCTGCGGAGCCGCCATTCGAACTCGCTCGCGGCGTCTCCAGCGAGACGGAAGTGCTCGGCAACGTCCGAGGCCAGGGCGGCGTCTTCACTAGTGGCCAGGGCCAACGCGACCCGCAGGTGCCACTCGTGGCGATCGGCATCCGACATGTCGGCGATGGTGGCTTCGGCGACGAGCGCGTGCTGCATCTGGTAGCTGCCCGAGCCCGAGCGGACCATCAGCTGTCGTCGGGTCACCATGCGCAACGCATCGCTCAACGTCTCCTGCGGGTGAGCGGTGACCTCGGCCAAAATGCCCTCGTCGAGTGGCCTGCCAGCAATGGACACGGCGCGCACGATGTCGGTCGCCTGCGGCCCAAGACCCGCGAGGCGGCGCAGGAGCAGCTCACTCAGGGTGTCCGGCAGGGCCCCGGATCCACTGGCACCCGCCACCAGCTGTTCGGTGAAGAAGGGGTTCCCACCGCTGCGCTCGAACACTGCCGACCCCGTTGCTTCGTCAGGCACTCCCAACGAGACCACTTGCTCCAGAGTGTGCGCCCTGTCGAGGGGTGCCAGCGCGAGCCAGTCGACCTCGCCCCGGTTTCGAAGGTCTTGGAGCCAGGGATCCTGTTCTCCGCCGCTGCGGCTAGTGAGGACCACGGGTACTCCGGTCGCATGGCCGGGAGCCAACAGGTAACGGAGCAGGTCCTTCGACGACCGGTCGGCCCAGTGCGCATCCTCGATGACGATCGCGATCGGTGTCACCTCTGCGAGCGTGGACAGCAACTGCCGAACGGCACCGAACAACCGTTGGGTGAGCCAACCCTGACCGTCCACACCGGAGGCGTTGCTCGGCGAGTTGTCGGGGACCACCTCGGGCACCAGCCGGGCCACCTCTGGCAGAACGTACGCCGGTGAGGCCGCAAAGGCCGCCTTCAGGAGTCGCCCGTCATCGCGTCCGGCCAGGTCGCGCAGCACGTCGACGAACGGCAGAAATGGCACGTCTTCAGACAGGCCCAGGCACCACCCGGCGAGGACGAGATGGCCCTGCGCCGACAGGGTGTCGCACCCAGCGCGCACGAGACGCGACTTGCCGATCCCGGCCTCGCCAGAGATGACAAGCCCTGACCGGTCCAACCCCCCACTCAGCGCCTCGACAAGACGGCCGAGCTCGGCCTGCCGGCCGACCAGCGGGCTGCGGGAGGGCACCTGTTCACTCCACCAGCAAGTCCTCCGCCGGTCAAGGAAGCCCAAGGCGAGATCCGCGCCCTGCGGGTCAGGCCAGTGCGAAGAACGGGACCAACGTCACCAGCATCGCCGAGACGGTCAGCCAAGTACTCCCCGACACTTGAAGCCGCGTTCCGCATCTCCGACGCCTTCAACGTGCGCCTCGACGAGGTGTTCAGCTGGTCTCGTGACTAGGCCACGCGGGCGTCATCTACCCTGCGTCACAGCGCCGCCTGGCGGCCAGCCGCGGCCCGGCACGTGGAGGCTTCTGCTGTCCACCTGACTCGGCATCAAGGACGCAGTTGAAGTTGGTTAGGTGGCGGAGACCCGCGCGTGGGCCGCCCTCTCGCGCAACCACGTTGCACCGGCTTGATTTCGCACCCAGCATTGCGGAGCCGGGCACTCGGGGTGTTGGTGCTCCTTGTCCTGCCGCCACATGAGCGTCTGAGACCGAGTCCCTAGCCCCCCGAGACAAACGGGAGGACACTTCATCGTGGATGGCAAGCCGGATCACCCGCACGAGGACCCGCTGGGCTTCGTGATTTGAAGGGGCCATGGCCCTCGTGGGCCTGCGCAGGTGGTCTGGCGGCGATGTGTCGCGAGGTTTCGTCGGATCGATTCGTTGGCCTTCGTGCACAGGGAGGGGCACACATGTGGTGGGAGAAGGGCGGGTTCTACGTCGCGATCCTGGCGGTGGTAGTCACTGTGGTCGTATCCCTTCTCGGTTTCAGGCAGGCCAAACGGCACCATCAGGAGGACCAGGCCGCGCAGGCACTCAAGGAACACCAGCAGCAGCGCTCCGATCGAGGCATCCTCACCACAGACCCTGTGGTCGACGTGCCTGGCTCGAGTCGCCGATACCGCCTACGAGTGACGAACGCCGGCACCAAACCGCTCAATGACGTCTATTGCGCTCTTGTAGACACCCAGGAGCGAGTGATCTCCGAAAGCGAACATCCCGGCGAGTACATCGGTCCACTCATGCCTGGAGATCACGCCGACCTTGAGGTCGCGGTTCGTGCAGAGTTCCAGGATGCAGACCCATTGAGCGTGCGCTACATCTACTACGACGTGGGCGGAGACGAGCGGACGTACCTTTCCCGATCGGCGGTCCCCCGAGGGCGCACGTAGACATGACTCGAACAAGCGTCATCGTGCAGCAAGTTCGTGGGCGCTCTTAAAGACGGTAGCCCCGTCGTGAGCGCGCGAACGAATGCGAACTACAGCGAGCCATGGCCCCGCCCTTCCACCCTCTGCTGGCGGTGCGTCTCTGCGCCGCGATTGCGGTCGGTGGCAGCTGGCACGCAGCGCCCGCCCGCTCTGCGCTTGTGGAGCATCAGGAAGTGGGACCGCGATGTCGATTCGGTCACGGGAGTCGTGAAGTCCCGGCCCTGGGCCGCGACCGGACCTACGGTGAAATCGATACCGACCGCAATCTTCCCGGGGGACCCTTCTGATGATTCGCCTTGGCCGCCTGCTCGCAGTCCCCGCTCTCGTTTTGCTTGGCGCGGTGGCGGCCTGCGGCAGCGCACCCGAGCGTGCGGTTACAGTCGGCAACGCATCGCCGGCCGCTCCGGCGGCCGAGACCACGGCGGCGCCGAAGCCCAAGGGTGCTGGCGATGAACTGAGCGCCAAGCAGGTTAAGGCCGCCCTTCTGGCTGTTGGTGACATGCCGACCGGGTGGGCCGCGGCGGAGTCCGAGCCGGACGAGGAGGACAACTCCGCGGTCGAGCCGGCGTCCTGCCAGAAGCTGTTCGACCAGATGGACTCGACTAAGCAGGGCGTGAAGGCGAAGCACAAGGGCAAGGCGTCGTTCGAGCAGGGCGGCATGCTTGGCGTCCAGTTCGAAGAGGAGGTCGCCTCCTTCCCCGACGACGGGCAGGGGGACAAGGTGCAGGATGTGGCCCAGGCCCTGACCAAGTGTCCCAAGCTGGTCATCGTCGATGGGGCTGATCGGACCCCGATGACAATGACGGGGCTCTCGTTCCCGAACCTTGGCGACCAGACCCTTGCATTCCGCGCGACGGCAAAGACGGAGGGTATCGAGGTCGTCCTTGACGTCGTGTTCGTTGCGGTTGGGCACAACATCGTCTCGTTCACCGCGGCCGGTTTGCAGCCGATGTCAGGCGCCGACTTGGAGACGGTTGCTCGCGCAGGAATGTCAAAGGTGGCCGCAGCCGCCAAGTCTTGAGCGCGCCAACACGGGTTGGGCGTGAAGGACGCTACTGATCGTTCCGAAGGACAGGCCTAGGCCAAACTGCCGCGCAGAATGCGTCCTATCGCCGCTTGCGCGCGCCTTCGGGCCATAGCGGGCGCCCCCTTGCGCTAGTGCCTGAATACGCCGGTGTCACTTGCCGGCCGATCCGCGGAACCCCACAACGCTGGTTTCGGTTGCTCTGGTCTTGACCGGCTATGCCGTGACAGTGCACTGTGACATGGCGGCCGCACCTTTACGCGGCATGGGAGGAGAGGGCCATGTCACCTGGAGGACAACGCCCTGCCGGTACCGACGGTGCAGACAGGTACGCCTGCGCGTGCACGTGTGGTTACAGCGACACGCTGAACCGCTACCGAGCAACGTGCCCGATCGCTGAGGATGATGAGTCGCCGAGAGTGCACACCTTCACCTGCCGCAAGGTCGACGAATGAACGACATCCTTGATCGAGCCGCTTCCCTGTTCGATCGCCGGTTCTTGCTCCAGGCTTTCCTTCCGGTTCTCGTTCTCGGATCACTCGCTGGGGCGCTACTCCTGTCCGCGCTGGGGGAAATGGACGAGGCCTTGGCATTTTGGTCGAGTATTGGCCTGCCCGAGCAGGCCCTTCTAATCGTGTCTGCTCTGGCGGCGGTGTGGTTTCTGGCCGGACTCTTGGCGAGCCAGTTCCGTCGGATCACGCAGCTGTACGAGGGATACCCCCTCCAATACACACCGGCCCTTAAGGAATCGTCAGTGAATAAGTGCTCCATATAGCTAGTTGGCAGCGATAATGCGGTATGGCTGTTGCTGGGGACGTGGAGTCGGTGTTGAAGGCAAAGTTCGAGGCGGTGCTGCCGCATCTGGACGAGCGCTCGGCGCGG
>JBBQUB010000148.1:0-7747 GCA_038212865.1 Actinomycetales bacterium | reverse complement strand
ACGGACCTCCCCGCCTGTCGCCTGAAGGTGGCTTCAAGTTGCCTGCCCGTACAGTCCGGGCGCCTGAGAGGTTCCGGGGAGGTTTGCCCCTTCGGCGCCCCGTCACAACATGCTCCCCCAACTGGGAGATCATGCGGCACGGGGACTCTCCCGTACGGGGTAAACGGCCTCCCAACCTTAACACCGGTGAGGTCTCCGGACGACGCCGCAGGGCGCTGGCATGAGTATGGCCGGGTCCCTGAGGGGACCCGGCCACCTGGTGCTGAAAAGCTGCGCTCAGCTGATCAGGCGCGCGTTCCGCCGGGAGGTGAGCTCATCGCCGGGGTGGGCGGCGGGGGTCTCGTCGTCGGGACGCTCGCTGGGAAGGGCCGCGAGCTCGCCCTCGACCTCGCGCCAAACCCGACCTAGAGCGATGCCGAAAACGCCCTGACCTCCCTGGACCAGGTCGATGACCTCGTCAGCCGAGGTGCATTCGTAGACGCTGGCCCCATCGCTCATCAGGGTGATCCGGGCGAGGTCGTCGACCCCACGGTCACGAAGGTGGCTGACCGCGACGCGGATCTGCTGCAGTGAGACCCCGGTGTCCAGGAGTCGTTTAACAACCTTGAGGACCAAGATGTCGCGAAAGCCGTAGAGACGCTGGGTCCCGGAGCCGGTGGCGCCGCGAACGGAAGGCTCGACCAACCCAGTGCGCGCCCAGTAGTCAAGCTGTCGGTAGGTGATGCCGGCGGCGCTGCAGGCAGTGGGACCGCGGTAGCCGGTGTCCTCCCTCAGCTCGGGAAGGTCATCGGTGAACAGCAGCCCCTGCGCGGCGACCGGCACAGAACCAGATCGATATCGCGCTTCTCCGGGTGAGTTCACGCCAACCTCCTCGTAACTACAGTCTCGTGGTTTGCTCTGACGGTACGGCGGATCGAACCGGAGCGTCAATCACCACCGCACGTCGACTTCGGCGTGTCGCGCCTGACCGAACGCAACACTCTATGTCAACTAGAGGGTTAGTCCCGCCCAGGAGGCCAGGTCTCGGCTGTTGGTCCGCTGGCCTCGGGATTGTCGAAATCTTCGGCCGAGACGTTGTCGAGGAACTCCCGGAATCGCTCCAGCTCGTCGTCCTCCTCGTGCGCGATCGCCACGCCCGCTTCGTCCAGGAGGCTGTCCTCGACCAGGATCGAGGTGCCGGTGCGAAGAGCAAGAGCGATGGCATCAGAGGACCGGGCGCTCACCTCGACCTTCCCGTCAAAGACCAGTGTGGCGTGGAAGATGCTGTCCCTGAGGGCGACGATCCGGACCTCGACCAGCTCGTGCCCGAGCTCCTCGATGACGTTCTTGAGCAGGTCATGGGTCATCGGGCGGGGTGGTACGACGCCCTGTTGCGCATAGGCGATGGCAGTGGCTTCGGCCGCACCGATCCAGATCGGCAGGTAACGCTCGCCGTCGCGCTCACGAAGGAGGACGATCGGTTGGTTCGTGGGCATTTCGACCCTGACGCCCAGCACATCGAGTTCTCTCACCCCGTCAACGGTACTCGCTTATTGGGCCACGAGCCCGGCCCTGACAAGGGCCGTGTGCAAGGCGATGCACTCCGCGAGGATCTGCGCAGTCGGGTCGTGCGTGACTTTGCCCCCAGCTCCCCCGTTCCGACCGCGCAAAGGCGAGACGACCTGTTGAACCAACCCGATCTCGCGGTCGGCGGCAGTCCTGAACGGACGGAGGTGGCGGGGTTCGAGGCCCCGAGCCGAGAGGGCGCCAGCGGCGCGGGCCACCGCCAGCGCAGCGTCTCCGTAGTGCCCACCGGAGTCGGGTCGCAGCAGGCCGAAGGTGGCCAGGGCCTCAAAGGTGGGCCGGTCGAGGCCGGCAGCTTCGCGCAGCTCGTCATCGGTCAGCCGCAGGACGTCGCGGCGACCCAGCTCGGCGGCTGAAGGCAGATGGTGGTCGACGGCGCCGACCGGGACCTGCGGTCGAGAGGGTGTCACGTCCCCGTCGGCCGGTTCGAGTCCACGGCCGAGCTTGTCCAGCGCCTCACGGATCACCCGCAGCGGCCAGAAGCGATCACGTTGGGCGGTCAGGATGTAACGCAGCCGTTCTAGATCGGCCTGGGAGAACGTACGATATCCCGCTCCGGTGCGCTCCGGTGTGATTAGTCCCTCGGCCTCCAGGAAGCGGATATTGGAGAAGGTGGTGTCGGGGAAATCCGGTGCCAACGCGTCCAGAACCGCTCCGATCGTCATGCGCGGGTTGGCGGACGGGTTCACCTGCAGATCATTCTGCGGCACCGGTCACGTGGCGGCGCCGGCGTAGAAGACGAGGCGGAACTTGCCGATCTGGACCTCGTCGCCGGTCTTGAGGGTGGCCTCCTCGATCCGCTCCCGGTTGACGTAGGTGCCGTTCAACGAACCGACGTCGCGAACGAGGAAGCTTTCATGCTCGCGACGGAACTTTGCGTGTGTGCGGGATACGGTCACATCGTCCAGGAAGATGTCGCTGTCCGGGTGCCGCCCCGTGCTGACCTCGTCCGAGTCGAGCAGGAACCGGGCTCCCGTGTTCGGCCCGCGAAGGACAACCAGCAGCGCCGTGCCATGGACCAGTGCGTCAACTGTCGCCTGGTCCTGCGCCGACAGGCTGGGGTCCGCATCGGTCAAGGGCTCGGCCGGGGCTCCGATGCCGGGCAGACGCATGGTGGTGGGATCGCTCACTCGTCCCAGTCCTTGCTCGCGCTCGTTGTCCGTCATGACCTGCGCACCTGCTTTCGTTGTGCCTTCAACTCTGTGGCAATTGTTGTGGCGACGCGAAGTGAGCCAACCCTAGAGCAGCAAAGCGCGGTAAGCCTCAAGGTCCAGGAGGGAGTTCTCTGCACCAGCATCGGTGGGCTTGAGGTCATACATCCATCCCTGGCCGTAGGGATCGCTGTTGACCAGCTCCGGGGCTGACTCCAGGGCCGGGTTGACTGCCACGATCTCACCGGAGAGCGGCGCATAAATGTCACTGACTGACTTGGTCGACTCGACCTCGCCGCAGGAGTCGCCAGCGTTCACGGTGTCACCCACGGCCGGCAGGCTGACGAAAACCACATCGCCGAGTGCGTCCTGGGCGAAGGCGGTGATGCCGATGCGGACGACACCATCAGTCCCGGTGCGCGCCCACTCGTGCTCCGGGGTGTAACGCAGGTCCTGCGGGTACTCCAACTGGCTCATGCCGCTCCTTGGCTAGATGACATCTGTGGTGCCGACAACAAACTACGGCGTCGCGGCGGGAGCCGGCGACGGTACAGGCCGAGCGTAACGAGGCTCACGCAACGTGTACAACGCACCTATGGTCAGCTCGGTCGACTGGGCGATGGTGATGCTCGCGCCGAGCTGCCGGACGTTCGCCGAGAGACCACCAGGGATCTCCATCGCTGAGGACATGGTCTGCGCGCCGCCGATCGCCAGAATCGAGTAGGGCTCGGTGAGTGTGACGCCATCGACCTCCACCCCTGATCCGGAGGGCCCGAAGAACGAGCTCGCCACCACCCGGATCTCGCCGACCTGGATGGCCTCGGCTCCGGCGTCGCGAAGCTCCTCGATCGCGTCCAGCAGGAGCGGTGCCGTCACCTGGGCCTTGGGGTCGGAGATCGTGATTCGTATGCCGGGACCGTGTGCCCGGGCAGTACCCGCGAGGATCCCCAGTGCGTCGAGTCGTTCCTGCGCCGCCTTGAGCGCGGCAGCGTCACCGGTGCTGCCGCGGACCAGCTCATCGCGGGTGGCCTGGAGCTCACGGGCATTTTGGTCCAGCCGTGAGGATAGGAGAGTTGCGTTGTCCAGGATGGTGACGAGCTCGCCCTGGCGCAAAGACTCCAGGCCAAGGACCTGGTTCGCACGGACCTGGGTTGCCACCGCGAAGCCGAGAAGGATGGCCAGTAACGCTGCGAACGCGTTGGCCTTGGTGGCTCGCGGACGCGCCATCAGCATCAGCCGCTGCCAGGGGGACCGTTCGCTGGTGCGGTCGGACAGGTTCGCCGGCCGGTGGGGATGGCTCATGCCTGAAAGACGTGTCGGCGGATCGAGGCGACGTTCGAGAAGATCCTGATACCGAGCACGACGACGACGCCGGTCGACAGCTGCGAGCCCACCCCTAGCTGGTCGCCGAGGAAGACGATGAACGCGGCCACGATCACGTTGGACAGGAACGAGACCACGATCACCTTGTCGTTGAAGATGCCGTCCAGGACGGCGCGTACACCGCCAAAGACTGCGTCGAGCGCGGCGATCACGGCGATGGGCAGATAAGGCTGGAGACCGAGTGGCACCGCGGGGTGCAGGAACAGGCCAGCGGCAAGGCCGACAAGGAGTCCAAGGGCGGGAATCACGGTGAGGTCTCCGTCGGTTGCGGGGCTGTGGACGCGGGAGTGGTCGAGGGAGTGGTCGCAAGGGAAGTGGTCGGCTTCGGCTTGGTGACCGCAGACTGAACGGGCCGGGCCGCCTGCAGGGACAGCGCCGGCGCCCCCGGAACCAAGACCGAGTCTCTGCTCTGGATGTCGCCGCGGATCTTGTAGTTGGACTTGAGCATCTGCAGATGACTTCCGCCGCCGTTGTCGGCGAACTCCACGCTCAGACTGCCGGCCTCTCCGATCGCGGTGATCGTGTAGGGCCTAGTGAGCGCGCGGTTGGCCACCAGGATCGCCTCGCCGGCAGATCGGATGGCGGCACGCGAGGTGAGCCGCTGACCGTTGACCGAGATCGCCTCGGCTCCGGCTTGCCACAGGCCGTTGACGATGATCTGCAGGTCCAGGTCGATCACCTTGCCCTCGTCGGTCCCGGCGGAGTTCCCTGGATCAACGCCAGGGTCCTTGAGGTCGGCCGGCGCCGCGGCGTCGTCGATGGTGAGCACCAGCCCGGGGCCCGTCATGGGTACGGTCCCGGCCGCGAGCTCGAGCCTCGCGAGCTCGGCGGCGAGCCCGCTCTGGCTCTGCTGGCTCAAGGCCGCTGCCTGCGCCGCGTTGATCTCGCTGCGGACGGTGGCGATAAGCCGGGTCTGGGCATCGGCGTGCGCCCGGCTCGCCTCGATCCGGCCGACGAGCGCGCCCTTGATCTGGCTGGCACTCGTTTCCGGGGCACGTAGGGCGAGGGCGGATATCGCCAGCAGAGCCCCCACCAGAACGGCGAAGGTGACCAGCATCGGACCTTGGTGGCCGGTGGCGCGAGGAAGCCCGGACCTCTCCCTTGCCTCGGCGGCCGCAGCGTAACCGGGGTCGAGCGGACGCTGCATCATCTCGGTGATCAGCGTCATCGACGCGTCTGGCCGACCACCCCGCCCCGCGCTCACCGCCCTGCCGCCCTGGCGGCGCGTACGACGTCCCGGGTCTGCACGGCATACATCACCCCGGCCACCCAGTAGAGGGCGGTGCCCCACCATGCGAACGCCCAGCCGACGGGCAACGCGAACGTGGCGAAGATGCTGTCACCCTGCCCCAGGAGGATAAAGGGGAACGCGTAGAGGAGGTCGAAAGTGGCTGCCTTACCGATGAAATGCACTGGCAGCGCACGGTATCCGTAATGGCGGACGACCATGACGAGCGCCGTCCCGAAGACCTCGCGGCTGACCAGGATCGCGACCAGCCACCAAGGGATGATCTCGCGCCAGGCCAGCCCGAGCAGAGTGGACAGGATGTAGAGCCGGTCCGCCAAGGGGTCGAGCAGCTGGCCAACCCTCGACACCAGGTTGTACTTGCGGGCGATCTTGCCGTCGAAGTAGTCGCTGACGCCCGAGAGCGTGAGGACGACAACGGCCCAGCCGTCCTGATCGGTCAGGATCAGCCACAGGAAGATGGGCACGACCACGAGACGCAGCATGGACAGGACATTGGGCGGGGTCCAGATGCGGTTGCTGACCGCGGGAGTCCCTTGAGTGCTCCCGTCCATGTGTTCCCTCACGCGTGTGAGCCTAGGCGCTGTATGCCGTCCCGCCTGTCCGGCACCCCGGTCGCCACGTACGGGTGCGCCGTTCGGACAGCGATGTCTTGACGCGTCAGCACATAGATGAGCAGCCAGACGCCATGGGTAGCGATGGAACTCGAAAGCGACATCGCGCACTTCCGTCACTCATGGCGCATGGACGCGCGTGCTCGAGGAGTGACGCACCTGCGCTAGGTCGGCTCGGGAGGCTCAGGAACTCGGTGGCCGGCCTAGTAAGTGACATAACTTGGGCCGACCCTCTGCGACATCTGTCATTTGACCTTTTCCCAGCCGCGGCGGGGTGAGCGGCTGCCGAGCTGGTCGTCGCGGCTTCGGTAGACGATGTAAGGGCGGGTGAGATAGCCGAGCGGCGCGCTGAAGACATGCACGAGCCGGGTAAAGGGCCACAGTGCGAACAGTGCGAACGCCGCCAGGGCGTGCAGCTTGAAACCGATCGGGGCAGCGGCCATCAGCTCTGGGTGCAGCGAGAACCGAAAGATGCCCCGGAACCACACCGAGACACCGTCGCGGTAGTCGTAGTCCCCGAAGATGTTGGCTATGACCGTGTTGCCCAGACCCAGCAGGACCACCGTCGCCAGAAACACGTACATCGTCTTGTCCATGCGGGTGGTGGCGGTGAATACCGGCCCGACCGTGCGCCGCCGGTAGATCAGGATCGCCATTCCCACGACGGTGCAGACCCCCGCAACCGACCCGATCGTGACGGCCATGAAGTGATAGAGACCCTCGGAGATGCCGAGGAACTCGGTCCACGACTTCGGGATGCCCAGGCCCATGACGTGACCGCCAAGGACGAAGAGGATGCCGAAGTGGAACAGCGGGCTGCCCAGGCGCAACAGCCGGCTCTCGTAGAGCTGAGAGGAGCGGGTAGTCCAGCCGAACTTGTCGTAGCGGTAACGCCAGAGGTGCCCGACAACGAAGATCGTCAGGCAGATGTAGGGGAAGACGACCCACAAGAACGTGTCCAGGCCGCCAACCGGGGTCGCCACGACAAGGCTCATCCTCGGACTCCTCGGGTGGCTGGCGCACTGTTGTGCATGTTCGCTGGCGCACTGTTGTGCATGTTCGCTGGCGCAAACGTGGGCAACGGCAACGCGACCGGACCGCCCCTGCCACTGGCTGAGTCGGGCATGTACTCCGGCGGAGCGAACGGCGCGAGGCCGACCTCCTCAGCCGGCGGGCCCGCAGCAGCGAGCTTCATCACCGCCTCCCGATCGTCACCAGCCAGCGGCGTCAGCGTGGCACTGACCGCCTGCAACACGTAGGCCCAGGGCGAGTGCGCGTCCTCCAGTGCCAGGCGCAGGAGTTCCAACCCAGCCCGGTGTTGCAGCAGCAGTTCGCGTGCCTTGCCCAGATCGGCAGTGGCACCGAACTCAAGGACTACGCCCAGGTGGTCCGGCAGCTCGTCGTCGGACAAGATCATTCCCGACTCGCGGTATGCCGTCTTGAACCGCAGCAGCGCGACTCCCCTGTTGCGGGTGTCGCCATGTTCGAAGTACGTGAGGTAGAGGCAGCATCGTCGCCTGTGGTCGAACGTCGCCACGAAGTCTGCGGCGAGATCCGGCAGTGGGGTGACGTTGAGATGATGCAGAAAGGCGTTCATGGGCTCCGAGACCGCGGCGGGCAGCATCGCGGCGACCTCGCGTAGCATCTCGGCGCGAGCCATGAGCTCGTCGTCGGGATAGCCCAACATCAGCGATGCGCTCTGCCAGGCCAGCACCAGCTGCGCATCGGTCAGGCCTTTCTGAGGCCGTCGCAACCGTGACCTGGGTGCCCGTGTCTCAGTCCGCGTCCTG
>JBBQUB010000147.1:0-7758 GCA_038212865.1 Actinomycetales bacterium | reverse complement strand
ACAGCAGGTGTTCCGCCAACGCATGACCTTGGGGCTGGCGGGGGTGAGCGGGGTCACTGGCATCCTCCTGCTCCTGTCCCTGGCCCGGAACTGGGCCGACAACCCCCAGACCCTGTTCGCAGGGTGGGTGCTCTTCGGACTCGCGCTCGTGTGGGTGTTGTTCGTCAGACCGGCAGTTGTGCTCGGTGACGACGGCGTGACCATCCGAAACGTCGTGCGGGACATCTACATCCCGTGGGAGCAGGTCACCAGAGTCGAATCCCGTTGGAACCTCAAGGTCTTCGTGGAGGATCGGGGCTACACCGCGTGGGCGATCGCCTCACAGGCTGAGCGTCCAAGGATGAGGTCCGGTGGCCGGTTCATACAGCCCGGTGGGGTCAACAGGCACGCCGGGGGAGCCGACGTCCACGCGTCCCAACTGACCTCGAAGGTCACTGCTCGCATGGTCGCCTGGTCCATCGACAAGGCCCGGCAGGAGTATGCCGAAGCGCTCGCACGGGGAGCGATCGCGCCTGCACCGGATGGTCAGGTGCGGATCACGTGGGCGCCGCTGGTCCTTGCCATCCTGGGCCTGTCTGCCCTCGCCATCATGGCCCTGTCGCTGATCTGACCGTTCCGACCCCGCTTGTTGCTCTGAAGCCACCGAATCGGCAGCTGACAGCCCTCGAATCGGTGGTTTCGACGCAACAAGAAGAGGAAACGACTGCGCGCTGGATCACCATGCGGTCAACCCGCGCATCGACGCGCCCATCCGGTCCAGGCGTCTCGCCGCCTCGGCCTGGGCAGCGACCAGCCCAGCGGGTGCTTCCACTCCAGCGGGTGCTTGCACTGCCACGATGACCTCGAGATAGACCTTGAGCTTGGGCTCTGTCCCGCTCGGGCGCACGATCACCCGGCTCTGGTCCTCGAGGTAGTAACGGAGTGCGTCCGTGGGTGGCAGCTGTTCCGAGCCGTGTGCCAGATCGTCGATCCGGGAGACCGGGACGCCGCCCACTTCGGTTGGCGGGTGCTGACGTAGTCGGGACATCAGACTGCCGATGAGGCCCAGGTCATCGACCCGGACCGCGAAGGAGTCGGTGGCGTGGACCCCGTGCTTGGTCGAGAGGTCGTCCAGGACGTCGAGCAGCGAACGGTCCTTGGCTTTCAGGCCCGCACTCATTTCGGCCAGCATCAACGCGGCACTAACGCCGTCCTTGTCCCGAACGCGGTCGGGGTCGACGCAGTACCCGAGCGCCTCCTCGTAGCCATAGCGCAGTCCCGCCACCCGCGAGATCCACTTGAAACCGGTCAGGGTCTCTTCGTGCCTGATCCCCGCGTCGGCAGCCATGGCCGCCAGCAGCCGAGAGGAGACGATCGAGTTGGCGAAGACAGCGCCGGCCTCGACCCCGCGAGCCAAAATGTGTGCCCCGAGCAAGGAGCCGACCTCATCGCCGCGCAGCATCCGCCATCCCGACGGGTTGTCTGCCGTGACGGCAGCGGGGTCCGGGACGGCTGCAGCGCAACGATCGGCGTCGGGGTCGTTGGCCAGCACCAGATCGGCATGCTCCAGGGCTGCGAGAGCGAGAGCCGCGTCGATGGCGCCCGGCTCCTCGGGGTTCGGGAAGACCACTGTTGGGAAGTCGGGGTCAGGTTCGGACTGGCTCGCCACCACGATGGGGGAGCTGAAACCGGCACGCGCGAACGCGGCGACGATGACATCACTCCCCACGCCGTGCAGCGCGGTGTGGACGACGCTCAGCTCGCGTGGGCTGTCCGGGGCGACGACCGCTGCTGCACCATCGAGATAGGCCTCGAGCACGTCGTCGTTGAGCGTGGTCCAACCGGAGTCCGCGCGAGGGACGTCGGCCACGAGCTCGACCTCCCAGATGTGCGCCGCTATCTCGGCATCGGACGGCGGCACGATCTGGCTGCCGTCGCCGAGATAGACCTTGTAACCGTTGTCCTGAGCGGGGTTGTGGCTCGCGGTCACCATGATGCCGGCATCGGCGCCGAAGTGGCGGATCGCGAACGCCAGCACCGGAGTTGGCAGGGGGCGCGGCAGCACCATCGCCCGGCCACCGGCGCCGACGACGACGGCGGCGGTGTCGGTGGCAAACACGTCAGAGTTGCGCCTGGCGTCACGTCCGATGACCACCAGTGGTGCTGGTGAGGCCTCCTGCAGGTATGCCGTGATCCCGGCTGCCGCACGAATCACGACCGAGCGGTTCATCCGGTTGGGGCCGGCGCCCAACGCGCCGCGCAGTCCGGCGGTGCCGAACTCGAGCATGCCGACGAACCGGTCGGCCAGATCTGCTCCGGCCTCGGCGTCCCCGGAGCGCGCGGCCTCCAGCACGCCGTCGAGCTCCATGCGGGTGGCCTCGTCCGGGTCGTCGTCCCGCCAGGAGGCAGCGCGCTGAAGCAGGTCCTGCGGGGCGACATATGCGGTTGAGCCGGTGCTAGCTGGGGACTCGGTCATCGCGCGCCCTCGATCTTCGCGACGACGGCGGAGAGCAGGCGTCCGCAACGCTCGGCTGCGGCTTGGCCGGCCTCGAGCACTTCGCCGTGGGAGAGCGGCTGGTCGCCGATGCCCGCCGCGAGGTTGGTCACCAGCGAGATCCCGAGAACCTCCATGCCGCTCTGTCGGGCTGCGATCGCCTCGAGCGTCGTCGACATCCCGACCAGATCGCCGCCCATCATCCTGGCCATCTGAACCTCGGCGGGCGTTTCGTAGTGTGGCCCGCGGAACTGCACATAGACGCCCTCGGCTAGATCCGGGTCGACGGTGCGGGCCAGCGCGCGAAGTCGCGAGGAGTACAGGTCGGTCAGGTCCACGAAGTTGGCCCCTCGATGGGGGAGGCTGCCGTGAGGTTGAGGTGGTCCCTGATCAGGACCGGAGTTCCGGGCGCCCAGTCGGGGTTGAGGCCTCCGCAGCCGTTGGTCAGGACGATGGTTCGGCATCCGGCGGCTGCGGCGGTGCGCACCGCGTGGACCACCGAGCGGACGCCGTGGCCCTCATAGAAGTGGGTCCGGGTGCCATAGACCAGTGCCCGGCGCTCGGTGCCCCCGATCGCCACCGAGCGGATGACGCCTGAGTGCCCGGCGACCGTCGCCTTGGCAAACCCCGGCACGTCCGCATTGTCAATGGTGGCAAGCGTTTTGCCGATCAGATCCCCGGTCTGGCCCCAACCGGAGCCCAGCACCAGGGCCACGTCGTGGCGGGTGGACCCCGAGCGATCGGCGATGACCTCGGCGGCGGCCCTGGCCACCTCGAAAGGGTCAACCAAGGGGTCCCGCAGGTCCAGGGAGTTGTTCGAGTCAGTCACGCGGGAAGCCTATCTTCGCGCAATTCGGCCCCTGGGAGTTGGTGTGGCGGTGGGTGGGTCGAGTTCCGCATCCGTCAGTCGGCTGCGACGGCCAGAGCGGGGTTGGGCCTGGGGATGAGGGCGACCTTGTCTCCGGGGGTGAAGGTGGCCACCGCGTCATTGTCAATCTGCGCCACGACGGTCTCGCCGGAGTCCGTCAAGGCGTGCAGGAGCCCGGTCGCGCCAAGGAAGCTGGCCGACACAACGGTGGCGCGGCCAGCCGGATCGGCTGATACCGCAATGGATTCGGGACGGATCAGTACGGTCGCGGTTCCGCGCTGGACCGAGCCGGGCAGCAGGGGAACCGAGGTCCCCAAGACGTGGGCCTGGCCGGCTTCGACGGTTGCTGCCAATCGGTTCGTGAGTCCGACGAAGTCGGCCACGAATGCAGTGGCGGGTCGGGAGTAGAGGTCCTGGGGTGCGGCCAGCTGCTCGAGACTGCCCGCCTTCATGACGCCTACCCGGTCGGCGACGGCAAGGGCCTCTTCCTGGTCGTGCGTGACGAACAGGGTTGTGGTGCCAACCTCGAGCTGGATGCGGCGGATCTCATCTCGCAGCTGCACCCGCACCTTCGCGTCCAGGGCCGAGAGCGGCTCGTCCAGCAGCAGGACCTGAGGCTCGATGGCCAGGGCGCGGGCCAGGGCCACCCGTTGCTGCTGACCCCCGGACAGTTGGTGCGCATAGCGTTCGGCCTCATCCGAGAGCCCCACCAGGTCCAGCATGTCCCTGACGCGCGCGCGGCGACGGGCAGCCGGGATACGGCGCAGCTGGAGTCCGAACTCGACGTTCTGACGGGCGGTCATGTGCGGAAACAGGCTGTAGGCCTGGAAGACCATCCCCATGTCCCGAACGCTGGTCGGCACGGCGGTGATGTCCTTGCCCCCGACCTCGACCCGTCCGGAGTCCGCGTCCTCCAGCCCGGCCAGCACCCGAAGGACTGTTGTCTTGCCGCACCCGGAGGGACCCAGAAGTGCGACGAACTCGCCAGGCTCGATGTTGAGGGTGAGCCCGTCCAGGGCGTGAACGGGGCCATACGAACGTCGCAGGTCGGACAGGGCCACAGCCACGCCATGGCCGGGTCCGCTGGCTGCCATGGAGTCAGATACCGGCATCTGGGTGGCGGACATCAGTTCTCCTCGGTGCGATGCGACCGACGACCGTTGCCGACGAAGGACATCGCGAACAGGACCACGAAGGCAAGGATCATAAACGCAAGGGCGGCGGCGATCGCGAGCGAGGAGTCGCGCTTGCCGAGCAGGAAGATGGCCACCTGCAAGTTGTCGCGGCTGAACAGCGATGCGATGGTGAACTCACCGAGAACAAGGGCCACTGACAGGAATGCGGCAGATAGAACCGCGGTCCGCACATTGGGAAGGATGATGCGCCACATGACCGTCGGCCACCCCGCGCCCAGTGAACGGGCAGCCTCGGCAAGGGTTCTCACGTCGATCGCCCCCAACCCGGCGTCCAGTGCACGGTACGCGTACGGCAGGACGAGGATGACGTAGGCAAGGGCCAGCCACAACGAGGACTCGCCCAGGAAGTAGGCGACCCAGGCATATACGGGGGCGAGCCCCACGACCAGGACGATCGCCGGGATGGTCAGTGGCAGCAGGCAGATGAACTCGACCAGACGGCGCATCCCCGGTAGCCGTAGCCGGACCCAGGTCATGGTCGGGACCAGCATGACCAGCATGATCGTCACTGTCAGCAGCGTCAGCCCGGCAGAGGCCAGGACGCCACGCTTCAGCTCGGGGTAGTCAGCATCGATGACGCTGACGTTGAACAACGTGGCCCAGACGTCCAGGGTCCGGCCGCCGCCGGGGGCGCGGGTCGTGAACTCGACCATGCCGAAGATCGGGAGGGCGAAGAAGAGGCTGATCACGGCGACGACGACCCACCGGAAGGTGGCCTGTTTGCGACGGCGGGTCGCGCGCAGGCTCATCGCCCCAGCCACTTAGTCGTACGTCGTTCGAGAACGACGTAGATGGTCATGACCAGTGCGACGATCGCGACCATGCCGAGCGCCATGGCCTTGCCGATGTTCTCCTGGCCGAGGATCACCTCTGAGCTGAGCGTGCCGCCGATCTGCAAGGAGATGAGGGGTGAGCCCTGCGAGATCAGCGCCGCAGCCGTCGCATATGCGCTGAAAGCGTTGGTGAAAAGGAGCAACATTGCTCCGATGAAGGGCGGTGCCAGAATCGGTCCGGCGACATGTCGCCAGTAGTTCCACGTGCTGCCGCCCAGGGACTCCGTCGCCTCGCGCCACTCTGGCCTCAACCCCTCCACCGCGGGCAGGAACACGATGAGCATCAACGGGATCTGGAAGTACGTGTAGACCAGGATCAGGCCCTTGTAGGGCTCGTACAACCAGGTGCTCCCGGCCAGGTCGAGGCCAAGGCGCTGGAGCCAGAGAGTCACGAATCCGTTGAACCCGACTGCGGCGACGAACGCGAACGCCAGAGTCACGCCGCCGAACTGGGCCAGCACGCCACACAGTGAGGCGACCAGTCGGCGCATCAGGCCACCTTCACGGGCGGTCGACACGGCATACGCCAGCAGCGCCCCCAGGACGGCCCCCAGGATGGCCGTGACAGCCGACAGCACCGTCGAGTGGACGAAGGCCGACACGACCTGCGGTTGGGTCAACGCAGAAAGGTTGCCGAGGGTGGGATGGCCGTTGCCATCGACGAACGCGCCCAAGATGACGATCAGGGTCGGTATGCCCAGGAAGAGCGTCGTGTAGGCGAAGAAAGGCAGGACGCCGAGCAAGGCGCCCACCGGTTTGCGACCGGTGGACGCCTTGGTCCTCGGGAGCTCAGCCAATGGCCTTGGCCCAGTTGGCCGCCAGATACGCCTTGGCCTTGTCGCTCTGCTCACTGGTCAGGAAGACCGGGGTGCCGGTGACCTTGGGCAGGGCGGCGAAGGCTGCCTTGTCGATCGTTCCGGCCGCGACCATCGCATCTTGACGCACCGGTCGTGCGCCACCCTGGAGCCACAGGTTCTGGCCCTCGTCGGAGTAGAGGTACTCCTGCCACAGGCGGGCAGCGGCCGGGTGAGGAGCGTTCTTGTTGATCGCCTGGACGTAGTAACCGCCAACGACGGCACCTGCCGGCACCACGGTCTTCCAGTCCATCTTGCCCTTGAGCTTGGCGCCCTGTGCGACGTTCAGGTAGTCCCAGTCGAAGACGACCGGTGTCTGGCCGGACTCGATCGTGGCACCTGAGGGGTCGACCGGGAGGAAGTTTCCGGCTGCCTTGAGCGACGTGAAGAACGCGACGCCCTTGCTGAGGTCGTCGGCTGTTCCACCTTGGCTCAGGGTCGCCATGACCACGCCGCTGAACGCCGCGCCGGCCTTGGTCGGGTCACCGTTGAGAGCCACCTTGCCCTTGTATGCAGGCTTCAGCAGATCCGCGACCGTTGCCGGAGCCGGGACCTTGCCCGCGTCGTAACCGATGCTCATGTAGCCGCCATAGTCGTTGACCCACAAGCCATTGGCGTCCTTGAGGGAAGGGGGGACGTCCTCGAACGTCGCGACCTTGTATGGCGCAAACATGTCAGTGTTGGCGGAGGCGACGGCGGTGCCGAGATCGAACACGTCAGGCGCCTTGGACTGACCCTTGAGATTCTTTGCCGCCGTGATCTCGTCTGCGCTCGAGGCGTCGGGCTGGGCGCTGTCGACCTTGAGGCCGTACTTGGCCTCGAAGCCCTTGATGACCTCCCCATAGTTGGCCCAGTCCGGTGGAAGCGCAATGACATTGAGCGTCCCCTCCTTCTTGGCGGCGTCCACCAGTGCTGCCATTCCGCCGAGGTCCTGGGCCGAGGTGGCAGACGAGGCCTTGACCCCTCCCGATCCAGTGCCGGTGCTGTCCGGGGTCTTGGTGGGCGGGGAGCAGGCGGTCATGCCGATCAGTGCGACGACGGCAAGTGCCGCAACACCGGTTCGTCGAGCCGTTCGTGTCTTCACTTCATACCTCCGGCAGATGGCGTGTGATCACTCACGCAGGTTAGCCGGATTGCTCCGCGGCCATATTCACGATGTCAGCCCACGTCTTTGATAGGCAGGGCCCTCAGGGTGGTTGGATGGCGCATGTGACCCAAAGCAATACGTCAGTTGTCGTGGTCGGTGGTGGCCCCGGTGGGTACGAGGCGGCGCTTGTCGCCGCCCAGCTCGGAGCAACCGTCACCGTGGTCTGCAGCGAGGGTCTGGGGGGTGCCGCCGTCCTCACCGACTGCGTCCCGAGCAAGACCCTGATCTCGACCTCTGACCTGATGTCCCGCTTTGAGCTGGCGGACGGGCTGGGAGTGGCTGAGCCGGGGCAGGAGGCGGCGGCCGATCTGGGCGCCATCAACAAGCGCATCCTGGGGCTGGCGGCAGCGCAGAGCCACGACATCGAGGCTCGGTTGGAGACCGTCG
>JBBQUB010000146.1:0-7796 GCA_038212865.1 Actinomycetales bacterium | reverse complement strand
AGCCCCCGCTACGGTCCAGCCGTCGGCGACCAGGTTGTTGTACCGCGCGCAGTCGATGACCAGAGCCTTCCGCGAACCGTGATGCTCGCAGCTGTCCGCCTCCACCACCAGCTTCAACCGCTCGTCGACCAGATCAGGCCTCACCGCCCGGCGACCGGGGATGCGGATCTCCACCTGAGGCACGAGATGAAGCCCCTGCACGTCCAGCGCAATCGCCCTGAGCACAGATTCAGAAGGGTTGTCGGAGCGGGCGTCTGCGGCCTCGAGGACCCTGAGCAGCTCCTGCCGCCGGTGACCCCTGACCCCTTCGCCGGCGCCGATCAGCTCGGCATGACTGAGTGCCCTGTGCCGCAAGGCGGAGTCGGCGATTGCCAGCCCCTCGTCGAACGGAAGCTATCTGGCACAGTCCAGCACCGTCTGGATCGGTGAGGTCACCAAACCGGATCCAACCCGACCGCGAGCCAGGGGTCGCCAGAACACGTCGACCTCAGCTTGCACGTTCGCCGACACCTTGCGGTTTCGAGGAACCGTGACCGTGGGTCGGGTCGGCACGGCCTTCATCTCCCAGCCCCAGTGGGCCGCAGCGCTGGTGTGCGACAGGACAGCACTGAGGCGGTTGGCGGTCCGCATCCCGACCTCGGCCGTCGGCAGCGCATACCTGCCACGCGAGTCCCTCACGATGACCTGCCGCTGTACCGCCTTCGTGACCGCATGGCGCGAGGTGAGCCGGATCAGCTTGCCCGAATCGGCGATCCCTCCCCATCGCGTGATCGTCCTGACGACGATCTCGCTGGAGTTCATGAAGCAAGGGTGGCGCGTTGGGCAGTTCGTTGCGTTTGGTTATGCACAGGCGGCGACTCCCACAGGCTGCGAAGCCACGTCCGCCAAACGTGCATGAGGTGGGCAGTGTCGCCGGCAAAGTCGTGCACTCGTGCTGAGGCGCACTTCGATCGCCGGGCTCCTGCACGTTCGACGGCAGAACCTCAGTGGTCGGCGACGGGTCCGCCGATGGTCAGCTTGGGCAGAAAGACGTGCACGATCGGTCCGATGGTGAGGACGAACAACACCGTCCCGGCACCCAGGTTGCCGCCCAGCAGGAAGCCGATGAGCACCACGGACACCTCGATCCCGGTGCGAATCCAGCCGACGGACCGATGGGTGAGCCGCACCAGCCCGGTCATCAGCCCGTCCCGTGGACCGGGGCCGAGCCGCGCACCGATGTACGCCGCAGTCGCGATGCCGTTGATGGCGATCCCGAGCAGGAGCCAGCCGACTCGCCACCCCAGTGAGGTCGGCACCGGAACCCAGCGCAGGAACAGGTCCAGGCTCGCGCCGATGACGACGACGTTGCTGACGGTTCCCAGACCGGGCCTCTCTCGCATGGGGATCCACAGGAGCAGGACCAAGGCACCGACGATGATCGACCACTGCCCGATGCTGAGCCCGAGGTGTTTGGCCAGGCCTTGGTGCAGGACATCCCAGGACATGACACCGAGCCGGGCCTGGACGATCAGGGCCTCTCCGAGCGCGAAGGTGACCAGCCCGACATACAGCTGGACGAGTCGTCGGGGCAGACGGCCACCACCCACGAGGTCAGGAACCCGCGGCTGGTGACAGCGCCGAACAGCCGCAGGACGAACGGAGAATGACCTGGGACGGGAGCACCTGGGGTCTGCCCAAGAGCAGCCCGCCACCGATCCTGGCATTCAGCTGGGCTCCGGCAAACCGACCGAGCTCACGAATCGGCTGGCGCACGGTGGTCAGACCCGGGGAGATGTATCGGGCGGCCGAGGTGTCATCCCAACCCACGACAGCCAGGTCATCCGGCATCCGAACTCCGTTGTCCTGCAGACGCTTCATGATGGCAAGTGCGAGCTCGTCATTGCCGCAGACGAGTCCGTCGAGCTTGACCCGTCGGCGCAGGATCTCCTCCGCCACCCGAATTCCGGCGCCTTCGAGGAGAGGAACACGCAACGGCGGACGACGTATCGGCACCTCCGCCGCGACATGTGCCTTGCGGAAACCGGCGTAGCGCTCGGCCACATCGGGAGAGATGTCAGGATCGCCGACGAACACCAGGTGCGATCGGCCGTGCCCGAAGAGATGGGAGGTGAGCTGGGCTGCGCTCTCGAAATTCTCGGCCCGCACAGAGTCGCAGCCGGCCACGTCGTGCCTGGTTAGCAACACCACGGGCATCGAACGCGACACGGTGTGAGCGACCGAGTCAGGCACTGTGTTGGCGCCGATGATCATGCCGTCCACCCGCTTGGCCAGGTCGCGAACCGCCTCGGGCGGGTCGACATGGCGCCGGGTCACGATGAGGACGACACTCTGTCCCAGATCCGCGGCAGCCGACTGATGGCCGGTAACGAGCTCGGAGTAGTAATTGCCAGCAAGCTCGCTGAGCACCAGCCCGTGGGCCTCGTGCCGGGTGGCCACGGGGGCACGGTGCCGATCCGGCGGTAGGTAGCGCAGCTCGCGCGCGGCGGCGATCACCTTCGCGCGAGTCGTATCCGAGGCCGAAGCGCTGCCCTGCAGGACGCGCGAGACCGTGGCCGTTGACACCCCGGCCTTGCGCGCGACGGAGTGGATCGTCACTGCCACAAGGGCCTCGCCATCCTTCGTCATCTTCTGCCTTCCCGGACTCCGAGCGCCTGGACGACCGGCGTCGCTGAAAACAGATCCTTACAGACGGCGAACAGATCGGCCCAAGGGCACACCGGCAGACCCTCGATCGGCCAAGCTATGTCAGACTTGAGCGATGTTTGGATCCGCGAAACGCGCACTGACGACCGCCGACGACGCCTTGCCGGGGCGCAGCACGCCCCTGCCGGACATACCCGATAAGCACGTCGTGCTGGGAACGTCAATGCACGGTCCCTGGCCAGCCGGCACTGAGGTCCTGTACATCGCCATGGGTTGCTTCTGGGGTGCCGAACGCATTTTCTGGAAGCTGCCCGGGGTGGTCACCACGGCGGTCGGATACATGGGTGGTTACACCCCCAACGCGACCTACGAGGAGGTGTGCAGCGGCCACACCGGGCATGCCGAGGCGGTCCTCATCGCGTATGACGCCTCGCTCACCTCTCCAGAGCTGTTGCTCAAGGAGTTTTGGGAGAACCATGACCCGACACAGGGTTTCCGCCAGGGCAACGACCGGGGCACGCAGTACCGCAGCGCGATCTACTGGACGACCCCCGAGCAGGAGGCCGCGGCGCAGGCCACCCGTGATGCGTTCCAGATCGTGTTGCAGCGCAACCGTTTTGGCGACATCACCACAGGGATCGAGTCTGCCGAGGCGGCCGGCCCCTTCTACTACGCCGAGGGCTTTCACCAGCAGTACCTCGACAAGAACCCTGGCGGCTACTGCAACCACGGGCCCAACGGCATGACCTGTCCGATCGGGTTGGTGCGCCAGGATGAGGCGCCAGCCCAGACGGACGTCCTCCCGCCACACTGAGGCTGGGACGCCGGCCCGGAGCACCACGGCCGCCACAACGACGCATCGACGCACTGGCAGGCTGTCCCAGATGGACGACGCCTTCGACTTCCAGGCTCTGCGACGCTTCCCCGACCTCGAGGCCGACAACCTGGTGGCTGTCGACGCGACGGACCGGCTCATCCTGGCCGAGGCCGGCGAGGCCATCGAGGCAACAGGGGCCAGTCGCGTCGTCGTCGTCGGGGACCGGTATGGCGCCATGACGCTTGGCGCCATTGCCCTTCATGGGGCAGAGGACGTTCGAGTGCATCAGGACCCCATCATCAGCGAGCACGCCCTGGCGCACAATGCGATTCGAGCTGGGTACAAGGACGGGTACCGGCAGCTCCCGCTCACCCCTGAGCTGTTCGCTGGAGCCACCGTCGTCCTGGGGCAGCTGCCGAAGAGCCTCGACGCGCTCCGAGAGATCGCCCAGCTCGTCGCGGCCAACTCCGATCCGAGCGTGCTGCTGTTCTTCGGCGGGCGGGTCAAGCACATGTCCCTCACCATGAACGATGTCCTGGCCGACTCTTTCGCCGAAGTGCACGCGTCGCTGGCTGTTCAGAAGTCCCGGGTCCTGAAGGGCCGGCAGCCCCGGTTCGACGCCGCGGTGTCAACCTTCCCGATGCGAGCCCACGACCCGAACCTCGATCTGTGGGTCTGCGCCCATGGCGCCGTATTCTCTGGAACCAGGGTCGACCTCGGCACCCGGTTGTTGCTGGGCTTCGTCGAGAAGATGAACCCGGCTGCCACCAGCGCCGTCGACCTGGGCTGCGGCACCGGCGTCATCGTCGCGGCACTGGCCCGCGCTCGGCCTCAGCTGAGCCTGCTCGCGACAGACCAGTCGGCGGCGGCCATATCCTCGACCGCCGCCACCCTGGCCGCCAACGGACTGGGCGAGCACGTACGGGTCTTTCGTGACGACGCGATGTCGAGCCTGCCCGATGCGAGCATGGACTTGATCCTGTGCAATCCGCCGTTCCATCTCGGCACCTCGGTGCATGCCGGGGCCGCACTCAAGCTGTTCGACGCCGCTGGTCGGGTGCTGGGACCAGGTGGCGAGTTGTGGACGGTATTCAACTCTCATCTCGCGTACACCCGAGCGCTGAACCGCGCAGTCGGACCGACGCGGGTTGTGGGCAGCAACGCGAAGTTCACCGTCACCGTATCGACGCGGCGTTAGCCGGATGCACGGATGCGTGCGGCCGCAGCGGCCACCCCGAGGATCTCCACCGTCCCGGGCCCGGTGCTGGGATTGAAAGCGACCTCCCAGCGATAGCCGTCCGGGTCGGCGAAGTATCCGGTCACCCCGCCCCATTCACGCGGGGTCGCAGGCATGATCAAAGTGGCACCCGCTGCGACGGCTTCATCCAGGACGCGGGTCACCGACTCGACGTCAGGGACCATGTGCGCCAACGAGATCGGCGCGGGTTGGTCGCCGACATAGACACCGCCGGTCTCGGCAGAAAGCGCGTCCCGGCTCCACAGGCCAAGGAGGAGTCCCGGGCCCACCTTGATGAAGCAGACGTCCGCCTTCACCTCGAACGCGGGCGCCCAGCCGAGGCCTTCTACATAGAACTCCCGGGCGACTGCAAGGTCGCGCACGCCGAGGGTCAACATGCTTATCGAGGCATCCATGACGTCACGCTCTCACGGGGCTGGTCGGTCAGTCGACGAGGAAGCCCAACAGGTCGGCCCGGGTCAGGACACCAACCGGCTTGCCGTCGCTGATGACCAGAACGGCGTCCTCGGTCTCCAGGATGTGGCGAGCAGCCGAGACCGGCTCACCGGCTCCGACCAACGACAACATCGGGCTCATGTGCTTGCCGACAGGGTCCGCGAGGTGGGCGGTACCAGCGAACAGTGCTGCCAGCAAAGCACGTTCGCTGACAGAGCCGGTCACTTCACCGAGCACGACCGGAGGCTCGGCGTTGACCACGGGCATCTGCGAGACGCCGTACTCTCGCAGGATCTTGATGGCGTCGCGCACGGTCTCTGTCGGGTGCGTGTGAACCAGCGAGGGCAGGTCGCCGGTCTTGGCCGTGAGCACTTCGGCCAGGGTGCGCTCGCCCTTCTCGTGGATGAATCCGTAGGACGCCATCCAGTTGTCATCGAAGATCTTGGACAGGTAGCCGCGACCACCATCGGGCAACAGCACCACGACGACGGCATCCGCCGGCAGGTCGCGGGCCATGCGCAGGGCGGCGACCACCGCCATACCGCAGGAACCGCCGACGAGCAGACCCTCCTCGCGCGCCAATCGCCTTGTCATCGCAAAGGACTCGGCATCCGATACGGCGATGACCTGGTCCACGAGGGTCGGGTCGTAGGCGCGCGGCCACATGTCCTCACCCACGCCCTCGACGAGGTACGGACGTCCGCTCCCACCGGAATAGACCGAGCCCTCAGGGTCGGCGCCGACGATCTGGACCCGGCCACCGGGGCGGTCGGCCGAGATCTCGAGCAGGTAGCGGGCGGTGCCGGTGATCGTGCCCCCCGTGCCGACGCCGGCGACGAAGTGCGTGACCAGGCCGTCGGTGTCGGACCAGATCTCGGGCCCTGTCGACAGATAATGGCTGTTCGGGTTTTCGTCGTTGGAGTACTGGTCGGGCTTCCAGCCGCCCTCGATCTCCTTGGCCAGGCGGTCGCTGACCGAGTAGTAGGACTCCGGATGATCCGGCTGAACCGACGTCGGACACACCACGACCTCAGCGCCATAGGCCTTGAGGACGTTGCGTTTGTCCTCGCTGACCTTGTCGGGACAGACGAACACGCACTTGTATCCGCGGCGCTGGGCGATCAGTGCCAGCCCCACGCCGGTGTTGCCCGAGGTGGGCTCCACGATGGTGCCGCCAGGCTTGAGCTCGCCGGACTGCTCCGCTGCGTCGATCATCCGCGCGGCGATGCGGTCCTTGACCGAACCACCCGGGTTGAGATACTCGACCTTGGCCAGGACGGTGCAGGCCAGGCCCTGGCCTTCGAAGTCCTTGACGACCTGGTTCAGCTTCACCAGCGGCGTGTTCCCGACGAGGTCAGCGATGTTCTCGGCATATTTCACGCGGACATGATCTCAGACTCTGGACAGATCCGAAGTCCGGTCCTTGCCTGCCCATCGTGGGTTCGGGCACAAAGCCTGCCACCAGGTGGTTATCGTGATGGGAGAAAAGACCAACGTGCCTCGGGGAACAACAGGACGACGGAGGCTGGGATGGGCAGGGCACGACGCGCGCGCAAGATTGCCGCAACCGCCGCTTACGGAGGCGGCATCGGAGCGGCGGGAATCGGAGTACTCGGGCTGGTCGGCTATGGCGTGCTGAAGGCTGAGGTGCACCTGGCAAGGCGGCTCGTCGGCCAGCCCTTCGAGGGCGCTCCGGACGACGATGCCCTGTATGGCGCCGGGCTGGGTAAGCCCGTCGAGCTCGTGCTGCTCGGTGACAGCAGCGCAGCGGGTATGGGCGCGGACACGGCCCAGCAGACGGTCGGCGCCATCATCGCCAACGGGGTCTCGGCGCTCAGCGGGCGACCGGTCCGGCTGACCAACGTGGCGGTCATCGGCGCCGAGTCCTCAGGCCTGGACGTACAGCTCGCCAGCGCCTTGGACGAGGTCCCCAACCCTGACGTCGCGGTGATCCTGATCGGTGCCAACGACGTCACCCACCGCATCGACAAGTCCATTGCGGTCCGTCACCTCGAGCAGACCGTCCGCGCCCTGTGCGCCACCGACTGCCAGGTTATCGTCGGAACGTGTCCCGACCTGGGCACCATCGAGCCGGTGGCCCAACCGCTGAGGCTGTTGGCCCGCCGCTGGAGCCGGGACCTCGCCGCGGCCCAGACCGTCGCGGTAGTCGAGGCCGGTGGCCGTACCGTCTCACTGGCCGACCTGCTTGGACCGGAGTTCGCCGAGCGCTCGAACGAGATGTTCAGCCATGACCGCTTCCACCCATCACCGGCCGGCTATGCACTGGTTGCCTCGGCCCTGCTGCCCAGTGTCTGCGACGCCCTGGGCCTCTGGTCGAGCTCGATCGACCGCAGCCCGGACCCACGCCGCGGCGAGCGCGTAGGCCCCGTCGCCGTGGCTGCCGTTCAGGCTGTCCGCGACCCTGGCACCGAGGTGAGCGCTACTGCGGTCGGGGGCCAGCCCACCGGACCCCGGGGTAGGTGGGCCATCCTCCTGCGCCGACACCAGCACCCGGTCACCGACCGAAGCGAGCTGGATGACGCCACTGAGGCGACCGCCATACCGGGCCAAACAGGGCCGGAGGCGGCAGAAAACCCCCCAGACGAGCCTGGGCGGAAACACTGGGACGAAGCCCACACC
>JBBQUB010000145.1:0-7821 GCA_038212865.1 Actinomycetales bacterium | reverse complement strand
GGAGAGGTAGTCCGATCAGTCCGGCGCCGAGGAACCGGGGACACGGGCTCTCGCGGTGGAACGACTGTCAACGGACAGCAGGAGCTCCCGGTGGGCGGACATCAGATCTCCAGGCCTGTGGACATGAGTTCTCCCGGTGGGCGGACAGCTGATCTCCAGTACTGCTCAGGTCAGTGGCACCACTCCCTTCCCGGCGAGGGCCTCGGCGAGGCGTTGGGAACGACCGTCGGTGAGGACCTGGTGGGCGTGGTGCAGCAGCCGGTCGACCGTCGTGGTGGCGAGGGTCTTGGGCATGATCGTGTCGAAGCCTGAGGGCTTGATGTTGCTCGTGACCGCCACCGATCGACGTTCATATGCGGCGTCGATGACGCGGTAGAACGCCTCGGCGGCGTCCTGCCCAGCCGGGAGCGCGCCGATGTCATCGATGACGATCAGGTCGCTGCGGCAGATCCGGGCCACCACCTTGGCGATGGAGGCGTCGACCCTCGCCCGGCCGATGGTGGCGGTCAGGCTCTCCAGGGTGAACCAGGCCACCCGCATGTCGGCGTCGATGACTGCGTGCGCGAGGGCCTCGACGAAGTGGCTCTTCCCGGTCCCGCTGGGACCACTCACCGAAAGATTCTCGGCCCGCCCGACCCACTCCAGGGTTCGCAACGCCGATTGGGTCGCGGGCTCGATCGAGCAGTCCTGCTCCCGCCAGGAGTCGAAGGTCTTCCCGGTCGGGAACCCCGCGGCTTTGCGACGCGTCCGTTGCGTCGCCGCGTCGCGGCCTTTGATCTCCTCGGTGAGCAGCACCCGCAGCACCTCGGCAGAGTCCCAGCGTTGCGCCCGCGCGGTCGCGAGCACCTCAGGGGCCGCCGCCCGGACGTAGGGCAGCCGCATCCGGCGCAACACGAGCAGTAGCTCCTCAGGAAGCGCAGGCGCAGCCGGTGGCCTCACCACTGCGGGCCCTCGCCGTCTTCGTCGAGGTCGGGTTCGACGGGGGCGTGGCCGAACACCAGCAGCCGGGAGAAGCTGACCAGGTGCTCCCGGACGCTGCGGATCGCGCCTTGATCCCACGCGAAGCTCTTCAGGTCCTCGCGGACGGCGGGGTCAGCGACCCCGAGCCACTGGGCGAGGTAGTCCAGCAGCTCGGAGAGCTCGAGGGCGTCGCCGATCTCTAGGGTGACGGTGCTGAGCCGGACGTGCGCGGTGCGGATCGCATCCTCATCACTCCACGCGCTGCTCATGCCAGTTCCTCCCAGGCACTGGTGCCGGGTTGCGCGGAGTGCTGTTCATCGGCCCGGACCAGCTCGAGCTGCGGGCGCCCGCCGGCGAGGTGGTCGCTGATCGACACCAACGCCCCGTCATCGAAGCGGCCCGCGGTCGCGGCCAGCATCAGGGCCGCGTCGATCTGGGCGGTCCCGACCACCGCCGCGAGCTCGACGGCGTGGGCCATCTTGGTCCGGATCCGTTGCGCACCAACGGCTGCGGCCTCGATCAGCCACCGTTCCGCTCCCGGACCGAGGTCCAGGAACGCGACCTCCCCGGCGGTCCGCGGCTTGGGCCGTGGGGCGCGGGGGCCGTTGCCGGCCGGGTGGCCGGGGTAGTGCTCGTCGAGGATCCGCGGGTTGCCGGGGGTGGACAGCTGATGCCGCCAGATCTCGGACAGCCCCAGCGGGGAGCGGGCCACGATCACCAGTTCCTCACCGACGACCCGGCACCAGACTTCTTTGCCCTGATAGCCGTCCGGGGTGGAGTAGCGCACCGACCCCCACCGGATCGTCTGATCGTCCCCGACCCCGCGGGTCTCCCCCAGCGCGGTGGTGTGCGCGTCGACCGGGAGCACGTGCAGCCGCGGACGTTCCTCAGCGAGCATGTCGACCGGGGCCCTACTGGTCTCCCGATGGACCCGGCCGTTCAAGGTCACGCTGACTTGCTCGCAGGCCTGCGCGAGCTCACCGAAGCTGCGATAGGCTGGGAGCAGGTTCGCCGACGTCGGGACCAGATCCCGCTTCGCGACCTTCACCGTCGACTCCGACCCACCCTTGGATTCAGGGTCGTAGGGGACGCAGTTGTGCACGACGCAGCCGTAGTGCCGGCCGGCGGCCACCATCTCCGGGTGCCGGACCGCGACCCCCGCGACGTGCTCGATCGTGATGCGGCCGCCGGACCGGCGCGAACGGGTCCCCACCGGCGTCGCGGACCTGCACATACCGAGCGATCGTCTTGGCATCAACCCTGGCCAGCTTCGCTGCTGACCACGCGCACTCCGTCGCGTCATACGCCTCAAGAATCTCCATGATCTCCCTGCTCGACTTCGTCAACGCCCCTCCAATGAGCTCGTGGATGAACCACGAGCACACCGGCAAACCGAGGCGTAGCGGTGGACCTTGACCTGGAGATCTGGTGTCCGCCGACCAGGAGAAAACGTGTCCGTCAGCCGGGAGTCATCTGTCCGCCCACCGGGAGGATCCCGTGTCCGCTGTCAGGCGCTGCTCGCGGTGGCCTCGCACTGCACAGTGCACAACTCGCTCACCCATCCGCCCTACGTGCGGGTAACACTGGAACCGGCCCCCGTGGCCCACGGCTGATCACGGTTGCCCTGCGGGCGTGGGATCAAGACATGTTCGGGGCAGCGAGAACCAGCGAAGGTCCTCGAAGTCAGAGGACAGCCCCGTCGGCTCCTCGGCGTCCCAAGCCGGTGTTGCCGACCGTGCGTCGAGCAGAGCGCGGGCCCGCTCCAGGTAGAGGACGTGGGCATGGGGGGGAGCCTGGTCATGCGCCGACGGGTAACGCAGCGCGCCGGCGTCGTCGTACGTCACCTGGCTGAGCCGCAACGGTGGCTCCGTCGGGGCATCCGCGTGATGCCAGAGCCCCGTAGCTGGTTCGAAACGGTAGTCGGGGAGCAGCTTCCAGCCGTCCTGGGCGACGAGGTGCACAGCTTCAATGAGGTAGTCGCAGGAGGCGGGGGTAATGAAGTAGTTGAAGTTGACGCGCGTCCAGCCTGGCTTGATGCCCTCGCAGCCCTTGGTGATCTCGTGCTGAAAGGCGTGCGACAGGTCTGGGTCGATGCCGAGTAGCCGGTGGCCGTAGGGCCCCGCGCACGAGCAGCCGCCGCGGGCCTGGATACCGAACAGGTCGTTGAGCACCGCCACGACGAAGTTGTGGTGCAGGTAGCGGGGTCCGTGTCGTAAGACGAATGACACGATGGACAAGCGGTCCGCTTCACTGTCGCCCAACAAGACAATGTTCGGGTCTGCCCCCCATGACGTCAGGGCGCGTCGCCAGAAGGCTTCTTCGCGTGCCTGGATCATCTCGGTCCCGACAGCCTCCTTGAGCTGGAACACCAGGCCTGCTCGGATCGCGCCGATGATGTCGGGAGTTCCGCCTTCCTCCCGCATAACCGGGTCGGTTAGGTACTGCTGCTCGGTCGGATTGACGTAGGCGACGGTTCCCCCGCCGGGCACCGTCGGCACACGGTTGTGCACGATCCCGCGTCGCACGGCGAGAACTCCGGGCGTGCCAGGTCCGCCGATGAACTTGTGCGGCGACAGGAAAACAGCGTCCAGATACGCCGGACCGGACGCCGGGTCGCCCATGTCGATCGGGATGTAAGGGGCTGCGGCGGCGAAGTCCCAGAAGGACAGCGCGCCGTGCTCGTGGAGCAGTGAGGCGATGGCTGCAGTGTCGCTGCGGATGCCGGTCACATTGGATGCTGCCGAGAAGGACCCGACGAGCAGGGGACGCCCGGCGTGCCTCAGAAGCTCCTCACGAAGCCGCGCAAGGTCGATGTGTCCGTCTGGGTCGGCAGGAATGACGACGACGTCGGCAACCGACTCGCGCCACGGCAACTCGTTGGAGTGGTGCTCATAGGGTCCGATGAAGACCACGGGCCGTTCGGCAGCCGGGATGTGATCGGACAAGCGATGCTGATCGTCCAGCTGTGACGGAATGCGCAGGCCAAGCATGCCCACCAGCTTGTCGATCGCGCCCGTGGCGCCAGAGCCGCAGAACAACACCATAGTGTGCTCATCGGCCCCCAGCGCTGACGCGATCAGGCTACGTGCGTCCTCGCGCAGCCGGCTCGTCTGCAGCCCGGTTCCCGAGCTCTCCGTGTGCGTGTTCGCATACCGCGGCAACACTTCCTCGCGGATGAAGTCCTCGATGAACGTGAGCGCGCGGCCCGACGCGGTGTAGTCGGCGTAGGTAATCATCCGCGGCCCGTACGGACCATCGAACACCTCGGTCTCACCGATCACGCTGGAACGAATCCGCTCCACCAAAGGTGACGTCGCCAACTCGACCGATCGCGTACCCTCTGTCGCTCCCACGACATCCACCCTCCTCAGGATTGTTAGCTGGCGGGAGGGCCTGGATACCCCTTCGGGTTGGGACCTTCGACCCTGCCTGAACTCCGTTCGGGCGCCGAGAATGGACATCGGCGAACAGACGATCACGGAAGTTCACATGAAGCGGCTAGTGGTTCTGGGTGCTGGCACTGCAGGCACGAGGGTGGTCGGTGAAGGCATGACACTTTCGCAGAACAAGACGGACCATCAGTTGAAAGTCGCCATCAGCGACGAGTTCACGTGCGCGCCGAACGTGAAAGCAGACCACGTCGGTGTCTCCATCGCGGACGGCGCGGTCACCCTCTCGGGCGAGGTCGAGTCCTACCCGGATGAAGACCGCCGCCGTGCGAGCGGCCCTACGCGTGCACGGCGTCACCGCCATCGCTGGAGCATGGTGCAGCGACTGAGCAGGACGTCGGGGGCTCCCTTGCTGAGGAGCAGGTGAGTGCCCTCTTCCCGCTCCCGGTGCACGGTCGTCATCATCTTGCGCTCGGAGCTGAACGGAATCTCGGCCCGTCTCTCGAACCGGTTCACCCGATCCGTCGTCCCGGCGAGTTTGCGTGCCGCGACCAGGAAGGCCGCCTCGGTGGGGTCGCCCTGGATCTCCCACGCCCCTTCCCGCTCCGTGAGCTGGGCGTCGTTGGCGAGCGCGCCGGCGCCCAGCAGGAACTGGACCTCGCGGTGGTGCGCCCCGGACGGCTCGGACCCGTCGATCACGACCGCGCCTTCGGGCCGGTAGCCGACCCCGGTCACCTCGACACTGCCCGACGCCGTGACGACGCGCACGATGGTCATCTCGTTGCGGGTCAAGGTGCCGGTCTTGTCGGTGCAGATCACCGAGGCAGAGCCCAGCGCCTCCACCGAGCTGAGCTGCTTGACCACCGCATTGCGACTGGCCAGGCGCTGCACACCGATCGCCAGCACGACCGAGAGGATCGTCGGCAACCCCTCGGGCACCGCCGCCACCGCGAGCGAGACACCCAGGAGCAGGACCGTGACGAGGTCCGCCGGCTTGGTGACCCCACTGACCAGGACGATCGTCACCATCACCACCACGGCGATCGCGATCACGAGCAGGCCGATCATCTTGCTGATCTTGGCGATCTCGACCTCGAGCGGAGTCGGCTCTGCCTCCGTCGCCTCGAGCATCTCGGCGATGGCGCCGACCTCGGTGGCCATCGCGACCCCGGTGACCACCGCCCGACCGACACCCTGCACGACACTGGTGCCCTTGAAGTCCGTGTTGGTCCGGTCGCCGATCGACGACGGACCCTCCTCCCTCGGATGGTTGGAACCGGACCGCCTTCGTTTTGCCCTGGATCCTGACGGCTTGTCATCTGCTGATCTCGTATGTAGCTGCCGCGGCCAGCGCGTATGCCGCGAGCTCGTAGAAGCCGGGCGTGACGAGCCAGTAGAGCGAGGGCGCGATCTTGCCTTCTTCGGAGAGGAGCATGAAGGAGTTGGTTCCGGTGATGACCCCGAAGTAGCCCTGCATCAGGATGACGGTGAAGTAGCCGAGGGGCACACCGTTGGAGAATCGGATGAGGTTGGCTGCCACGAAAAAAAGAAGGAGGATTTTCAGGTTGAAGGCCACAATCCGCGCCCACTCGGCCCCGAAGCTATGGGCGGCCTCGCGGCCCGTAGCGAGTGCTCCGATACTGCGCCCACGCAGCAAGCCCTCGGGTAACCACCAGTAAGCGATTGTTTGGCAGAGGACGAAAGTGGCGACACCGAGGCTGAGCAACGTCGCGTAGCGGATGCCGAGCCGCCGGGAGAGTAGGAGATGGACCAGTTGGGAAGGAACGATGCCCCTTCGAGCGGCTGATGGGGGCAAGTGACTCATGGGGCTTTTGTTCCTTCGCGACAGCCTTGTCGGCGGCGCTGCAGAACTGAACAGTTCCGGCGCTTGAAGAGTGAACGGTTGTGGGCCTTCTAGCTGTTGGTGCCGCCGGTGGTGGTGCGGATGCTGGGGAGGCTGTCGATGCCTCGCCCTCTGAGTCTGTAGCTGGCTCCTTTGAGGGTGAGTACGTCGGCGCGGTAGACGATCCGGTCGATCATCGCGGCGGCGACGGCGCAACCCTTGACTGCCGCCTGCGGAGTCGAGCCCAGCCGGTTCCTCAGCGAGCGATGTAGCCTCCGTCGATGTACAGTTCGAGCCCGGTGACGAACGAGGCGTCGTCGCTGGCCAGGTAGGCCGCCCCCGCGGCGATCTCGGCTGGCCGACCGAGGCGCCCCATCGGCGTGAGGTCGATCATGCTTTGCTCAAACTGGGTGCCCTTGGTCGAATCCAGAATCGGGGTGTCGATGAAGCCGGGGTGGATGGAGTTGACCCGGACCCCCCGCTCTGCCCAGTGCAGGGCCACGTTCTTGGTCAGCGTCCGTACCGCGCCCTTCGCCGCGTGATACGCCGGAGACGTCCCGAACCCTCCGCTTGTTCCGAAGATCGAGCTGATGTTGATGACCGAGCCGTGGCCAGATGCGGCAAGCGCCGCAGACGCGGTCTTCATGCCAAGGAACACGCCGGTCTGGTCGACCGCGATGGTCCGCTCCCAGTCTTCCAGCGAGGTGTCCTCGATCGTCGCCAAGTCGCCCATGCCTGCGTTGTTCACCAGGATGTCCAGCCCGCCGAATTGCTCAATGGCAGCGGCAACGGCGGCCTCCCAGTCGCTAGGCGACGTCACGTCATGATGGACGAACGTCGCCCTGCCGCCGGCGTCGGCGATGCCTTTGGCCACGGCGCTGCCCGAGTCGTCGTTGAAGTCAGTCACTAGGACTGCGGCGCCCTCACGGGCCAACCGCTGCGCCGTGGCCTTGCCGATGCCGCTGCCGGCGCCCGTTACCAACGCCACCCGTCCGTCGAGTCGCTCCATTGTGCATCGTCCTCTCGTCACCGGCCGTCTGGTTCGCCCATCCTCCCGGCTACGACGCCAGGGTGTCGAGGGACCATGGTCCCAAGTTCTCCGGGCAGACCAGCAAAGCCCCGGCGACTGTCTCCTGCCTTCCGCCTGGTCCGACTGGTCCGCCTGACCGATGACCGATCCCTGAGCGGTGCCGACGATCCGCAAGCTGCGTGGTCTGTCGGATCCCTCCTCGGTTCAGCCTTCACTCATGGTGCTGCACGATGTTCAGGACGTTGCCATCGGGTGCGCGGACGAAGAAGCGGCGCACGCCCCAGGACACTGTACTCAGTGGGTGCACGACCTCGTAGCCGCGCCGTTGCGCGTCCTCGTACGCCACATCGACGTCGGCGACTTTGATCGAGACCACTGGATCCTCGGGCGCGGTTGCGTCGCTCGTGAAGACCTGGACCTTCATCTTGGTGTGCGGGGAACTGAACCGAGCTACCCAGCCCAGGTTGAACTCCTCAGTGCTCAAACCGAGATAGCTGGCGTAGAACTCCCGGGCCGACTCGATGTCGTCGACGTGCAGGTCCGCGATGATCTCAACGACACGCGTCACGAGGACCGCCCTTCATTGACATCACCATGTC
>JBBQUB010000144.1:0-7885 GCA_038212865.1 Actinomycetales bacterium | reverse complement strand
AGCACGACGTTGCCGTCCGGGCCGACGACGATGGTCGAGCGGATCACTCCGGTGACCTTCTTGCCATAGAGCATCTTCTCGCCGTAGGCCCCATAGGCGTCCATGACGGCTCGGTCAGCATCGGAGAGCAAGGGGTAGGTCAAGGACTCCTTCTCCACGAACTTGGCGAGCTTGTCCGGCTTGTCGGGGCTGATGCCGACCACGTCATAGCCAGCCCGTTGCAACCGGACCAGGGAGTCGCGAAAATCGCAAGCCTCCTTGGTGCATCCGGGAGTCATAGCGGCGGGATAGAAGAAGATGATCAGCCTGCGCCCGGCGAAGTCGCTCAACGACACCGACCTGCCGGCCTGGTCTTTGAGGGTGAATGCCGGTGCGGGCTGGCCGGTTTCGAGGCGGGGCATGGTGGCCTTCCGATGGGCGCGACGGGCGTGCTCGCCCGGATCTGTGGCCCCAGTCTGCGTTATGGTCCCTCTAAGGACGTCACAGCACCGAGACCTCCAGCACAGAGCCTTCCCAGCACAGAGCCTTCCCAGCACAGAGGAGTCACCCGCATGGGCGAGCAGACCAAGACCTCCCCGGACGAGATCGAAGCCGAGATCGCCGCCACGCGCGCGCATCTGGCTAGCACGATCGATGAGCTGGCGGTCAGGGCCAGACCCAAGGAGATCGCGCGACGACAGGTCGGGTCGGCCAAGGCCTGGTTCGTCGAGGCAACCCACACGCCTGAGGGTGAGCTTCGGGTAGAGCGAGTGGGAGCCGCTGCGGCCGGCTCGGCCGTGCTGCTGGTCCTGGCCATCTTGCACCTTCGCCATCGCCGCAGCCAGCCCGGCCGCCGTGGCTGAGAACACTACCGAGGGCGAAGAGCGCCTGCCCATCCGGATGCTGCACGACCGGGTGCTCGTCTCGACGGAGGGCGAGGCCGGCGAACGCCAGACCGGTGGCGGCCTGGTGATTCCCGCGACCGCCAGCATCGGAAAGCGGCTGGCGTGGGCCGCGGTGGTCGCGACTGGTCAGAACGTGCGCCAGGTCCAGATCGGCGATCGTGTCCTCTTCGACCCAGAGGACCGCGCCGAGGTTGAGCTGCGGAGCAAAGGCTATGTCCTGCTGCGAGAGCGCGACCTCCATGCAGTGGCCGCGCCGCGGGTCGAGGCCAAACCCACCGGGCTCTATCTCTGAAGCCCCAAGAGTCGCTGGTCCAAGAGCTGTCCAAGCCGGCGTGAGGTGTCCAAAAGCATTGCGCACCAACAGCGGTGGTTATCCGACCATGGTCCTTGCGTTGACGAAAGCGGCGACACAGCGGCGCACGTCCTCCTCGCTGTGGGCAGCCGACAGCTGCACGCGGATACGTGCTTTGCCTTGCGGCACAACGGGATATGAAAAAGCGATGACATAGATTCCGTCGGCCAGCATCGAGTCGGCGACGGCGGTCGCCGTGCGCGCACCGTCCTCACCGGGGAACATCACGGGGGTGATGGGGTGCGTGCCTGGCGCAAGGTCGAACCCGGCTTCGGTCATCAAGGAGCGAAATAGGACCGTATTGCGGTTCAATGCCTCGCGCCGTTCGCTCGACCTCGCCGCCAGGTCGAGTGCAGCCATGGAACCGGCGACCACCGATGGAGCCACGGCGTTGGAGAACAGATAGGGCCGAGAGCGTTGGCGCAGCAGGTCGACGATCTCCTGGTGGGCGGCGATGTAGCCGCCCGAGGCGCCGCCCAGGGCCTTGCCCAACGTCCCGGTGATGATGTCGACGCGGTCGATGACGCCAAAGAGCTCAGGGGTTCCGCGGCCTCCGTGGCCGACGAAGCCGACGGCGTGGGAGTCGTCGACCATGACCAGGGCGTCGTGCCGTTCGGCGAGGTCGCAGATCTGGTCCAGCGGCGCGAACGACCCATCCATGGAGAACACGCCATCGGTGACGATCACGCGCCGACGGGCATCGACGGCCGAAATCAGCTGGGCCTCCAGATCAGCCATGTCAGCATTCTTGTAACGCAGCCGCCGGGACTTGGACAGGCGGATCCCGTCAATGAGCGAAGCGTGGTTCAGCTCGTCGGAGATGATCGCATCCTGCTCGCCGAACAGGGTCTCGAAGACGCCACCGTTGGCGTCGAAGCATGAGGAGAACAGAATCGTTGCCTCGGTGCCGAGGAATGCCGCGAGCTTGGCCTCGAGCTCGGTGTGCAGCGTCTGCGTGCCGCAGATGAATCGGACACTGGCCATGCCAAAGCCCCACTCCTGCAACGCATCAGAGGCGGCAGCAACAACGGTCGGGTGGTTGGCCAGGCCGAGATAGTTGTTGGCACAGAAGTTCAGCGCCTCGACCTTGGCGGTCGTGATGTGGGCCGACTGCGCGGAGGTGAGCTCGCGCTCGTCCTTGTAGAGGCCCGCCGCCCTGATCTCCTCCAGCGTCGTGGCCAGCTGTTCCTTGAACGCTCCGTACATCAGATTGCCCCTCTTCGTCAGTCGCGGTGAGTCTTGAAGGTGGTGAGGAGGTCAGCTCCAGTTCAGGACGACCTTGCCGCACTGGCCGGATCGCGCCGTGGCAAATGCGTCCTGCCACTGCTCGGCCGGGAAGCGATGGGTGATCACTGAGCGAACGGCCTCGCGCAGCTCCGGCGACGTTGCCAGCATCGAGCTCATGGCGTACCACGTGTCATACATCTCGCGGCCGTAGATGCCCTTGATCGTGATCATGTGGGTGATGACCTTGCCCCAGTCGATGGCGTAGGAGTCCTTGGGCAGCCCAAGCATCGCCACGCGGGCACCATGATTGAGGTTGTTCAGCATCTCCTCCGTGGCTTGGGGGCTGCCGGACATCTCCAGCCCGATGTCGAACCCCTCGCGCATGCCGAGCTCGCGCTGGGCCTGCGCCAACGTGGTTCGCGAGACGTTGACCGTGAGGTCAGCGCCGGCGCCTTTGGCGAGCTCGAGGCGGTAGTCAGAGATGTCGGTGACCACGACGTGGCGCGCTCCCACGTGCCGTGCGATGGCGGCAGCCATGATGCCGATCGGGCCGGCGCCGGTGACCACGACGTCCTCCCCGGCCAGCGGGAAGGACAAGGTCGTATGGACCGCATTGCCCAGCGGATCGAACACGGCGCCCACATCGGGGTCCATGTCGTCGGGCTGCACCCACACGTTGCCTGCCGGGATCACCACATAATCGGCGAATGCGCCGTCGCGGTTGACTCCCACACTTGAGGTCCTGATGCACAGCTGTCGCCGGCCGGCCCGGCAGTTACGGCAGGTCCCACAGACGACGTGCCCTTCGCCGGAAGCCTTCTGGCCAACCTTCACCGAGGTGACGTCCTGGCCGATCTCGACGACCTCGCCGAAGAACTCATGGCCGATCACCAGGGGCGGCTTGACCACGGATGCGGCCCAGTCGTCCCACTGCTCGAGGTGGAGGTCGGTGCCACACAAGCCTGCCCGCTCCACCCGGATCTTCACGTCATCGGGACCAACCACCGGCTCCGGGCGCTCCATCAGCTCGAGTCCGGGACCTGCTGTGGGCTTCACCAAAGCTCTCATAGGCCCGATCCTTCCAGACGCCGGATGTCCCGGCCCACCGCCCGGGCCGAGGATCACTTCGCGGCAAGGATGCGCTGAGGATTCACCCGACCGCCACGCGGTCTTAGCTCGGCTCGTCCGCGCCCAGGTTGTCGCGAGCCCACATGGCCGCACTGGTGCGATCGGTAACGCCGATACGGCGGAAGACATGCCCGACATGGACCTTGACCGTTCGTTCGGTGATGCCCAACGCCCGGCCGATCTGCTTGTTGGCCAGGCCCCGCGTCACCAGTCGCAGCACCTGGAGCTCACGGACGCTGAGGGTGTCGCTGACTCGGCTGGTGGCCGACGGCAACAGGGCTCGTGCCACTCGCGGGTCCAGCGGTGCGTGCCCCAGAGCCGCCGACCGGATCGCCGCCAACACTTCCCGGGGATCGCAGTCCTTGAGCAGGTAGCCGACAGCGCCCGCCGCCAGTGCCTCCCCCACCCGATCCTGATCGGCGAAGGACGTCAGCACGACGACGCGGATCTGCAGGTTTGCGCCCAGGATCTTTCGGGTCGCCTCGACCCCGCCGATCCCAGGCATCGACAGGTCCATCAACACCACGTCCGGTGCGCGGTCGCCGGCCATGGAGACTGCCTGCTCACCGCTGGCGGCCTCGCCGATGATCTCAAGGTCGTCGGTCGTTGAGATCAGGGTGTTCAGCCCGGCCCGGACCAGCGGATGGTCGTCGACCAGCAGGACAGTGGTCATGCGAGGGGAATCCTGAGCTGCCAGTGGGTGCCGGCTCCCGGCGCGGAGGCCAGAAGGAGCTCCCCGCCGGCGTCCGCCACTACATCGCCCAGGACCCGCAGGCCGAAGTGACCCTCGGCGGGGTGTGCGAGCAGGTCGGGCGCATCGAACCCGACGCCGTTGTCGCTGATCTCCATGACGGCATACCCCTCCACGCGCTCCAGACGCACCTGGACGTGCGTTGCGGCGGCGTGCCGCGCGATGTTGTTCAAACATTCTTGGGCGACCCGGAAGACGAGCCGTTCCCCTGCGGTGTCCAGCCCGATCTGCGGCGCGAGCTCAAGGATCACTGCCGTCCCCCTGGAGCGCAGAGTGGCCACGAGGTCGGTGAGCGCCGCCTCCAGCCCGGCGGTGGCCAGGCTCGGGGGATAGATGTCCACCAGTAGCGAGCGCAACCCGCCGATACTCGTGCGGACCGTGCCGGCTGCTGAGCGGAGCTGATCGGCGAGGTCGGCCTGGCCCAGCGCGATCGCTCGTTCAGCCGCTCCGGCCACCGTGAACGAGGTGGCGGCGAGGTCCTGGACCACACCGTCGTGCAGGGCACCGGCGATCCGGCGGCGCTCCTCGGTGGAGGCCTCGACAGCACGTTCCAGGAGAGTCTCGCGTTGGGCCTGCGATCGCTTCAACTGGTTCACGAGCCGCCACAGGATCGGCATCAGCAGGACCACGAGCAGGAGCAGGCTGGTCAGGGTCACCCCCGCAAATCCTCGCCACAGCTGCCCGGTGCGCGCGGTGACCGCGTCGTATGGCGCGTACGTTTCGAACAGCACTGGCTTGCCCGAAGGCGTCCAGATCGGGCGGTAGACCTCCAGCAGCTTGCCGCGCCCACGTTCGAGGCGATTCTCCGGACCCGACAGGTCCGACACATCTGCACGGGTTTGGGGATTGGTCAAAACGCCCCGCTCCTGCGCGCCCAGGGGGAAGGTCTGGCCGATCAGGGCCGGTTCGTCGGAGTAGAGGATCTCCCCGGACGGGCTCCAGATCTTCACTCTCACGATCGAGCGGTCCAGCACATGCCCGCGGACCACCTTGTCCATGGCTGCCACAGCGGTCGCGTCACCGGCCAACAGCGCTTCGGTCAGGGCGGGCTGCACCACGGCATCGGCCAACAGGTTCGCGGTCTTGGCCGCATCGTTGACCGCCTCCGCCTCGGCCAGGCGTCTGGAGGCGGCCACCCCCAGGAAGGCAACGGCAGCCAGCACGACCAACGCCCCCGCGATGACCTGGACGAACACACGTCGAGGCTGCACCGGTGCCTCACCCGAGCGCACAGACGTGCCCGCCGCGACACTGACCCACGGCGGGCGAACGACCTGGTCAATGCTCATGAGTGCCCAGAACCGCCATCCTTGCCGCCCTTGAGGCTGTCATCCACGCCATTATCGCCTTTGCCCGAGCCGCTGTCCCCGCCTTTGTGTTCGCCGGGTTCGGCGGGTGCGCTCCGGCCGCTGTTGTCGTCGCCGGGTTCGAGGTGGGCCGTCATGCCGCCTTTGTCGTTCAGAACGCTGGCCTGCGACGGAACGCTCACCGGGATGTTCTGGGCGAAGGAGGCGTTGCCGATGAGCCCCAGGCTGGCCGGCACAACCGCCAGCAGAGCCGCCGCCGCGATGACGATGCGCTTCATGTCAGTTCCTTTCGTTGCTTGCTTGGTTCCTTTGTCCTCTCTCCTTGGTATGCCGCGCCATCGGACTTTGGCAGTAGTACCCGCCCACACACCGGCACGCGTTCGGATCCCGGAACCCGGTCGACGAGCGGTGCCGCATACGCTGTGGTTGCATCCGTCAACATCGAAAGGTCTCAAGCCGTGGGCACTGCCTGGTCACGTCCTATGAGCCAGCCGACCGTGGCGCTCTCTGACAGCCGCAACCGCCAGCTACGAGATCTGCGCATCTCGGTCACGGACCGGTGCAACTTCCGCTGCGTCTACTGCATGCCGAAGGAGATCTTCGGCAAGGACTTCACGTTCATGGAGCGGGACGAGCTACTGACCTTCGAAGAGATGACCCGGCTCGCCAGGATCTCCGTCGCACACGGCGTCGAGAAGATCCGTCTCACCGGTGGCGAACCGCTGCTGCGCAAAGGTCTTGAGGACTTTGTGAGCATGCTCGCCGAGCTCAGGACGCCCGATGGTCGCCATGTCGACATTGCCCTGACCACCAATGGATCGGCCCTTGCCGTCAAGGCAAAGTCGTTGAAGGACGCCGGTCTCAAACGGGTGACTGTCTCGCTCGACTCGCTGAACGACGCAACCTTCAAGGCCGTGAACGATGTGGACTTCCCGGTTGCCAGCGTCTTGCACGGCATCGAGGTGGCCCATGAGGCGGGCCTCGGCCCGATCAAGATCAACATGGTCGTCAAGCGTGGCCAGAATGACCAGGACATTGTGCCGATGGCCCGCCACTTCAAGGGTTCGCCATACATCCTGCGCTTCATCGAGTTCATGGATGTCGGCAGCAGCAACGGCTGGAAGATGGGAGAGGTAGTCCCATCGGCCGAGGTGATCAGCCGCCTCAACGCCGAGCTGCCCGTCGAAGAGGTCGCTCCGAACCGGGACGGCGAGACCGCCGCGAGGTGGCGTTATCGGGATGGGATTGGTGAGATCGGCGTGATCTCGAGCGTCACCGCGTCGTTCTGTCACTCGTGCACGCGGGCGCGGATCTCGACGGAAGGGAAACTGTTCACGTGCCTGTTTGCCACGGGCGGATCTGACCTGCGGGCCCTCATCCGCGGCGGCTGCTCCGATGAAAAGCTCTCAACGGTCATGGCCCAGATCTGGCGAGAGCGCGCGGACCGCTATTCGGAGCTGCGCAGTGCGAAGTCCAGTCACCTCCAGGAGGCGGGCGAGAAGAGGGTCGAGATGTCCTACATTGGCGGGTGAGCTGGACCGAGCGTCATTACCGATCAACAAGGAGCGAAACCATGATGAAGACCTGGACCAAAGCCGTTTGCGCAGAGCTGAACCTGCCTGCGGACGTCGACACTGAAGTGATCCTGGATGTGGCCCGGGTGGCTGCGCACAGCATCGAGCGCCCGGCCGCGCCGGTTACCACTTTCCTGCTCGGCGTCGCAGTCGCCGGCGGAATGGACCTGAAAGAGGCAGCCGCCAAGATCCAGGATCTCGCCGCGACCTGGCCAGCCTCGACCGAGTAAGTCACCGGGCCAAGAGCCCGAGGTACATCCGGGGCAGCGCCCCAGCTGGGACGTGTACCGACTATGTATCGTGCGCAGGATGGGCTTCTCCCGCGAAGGGGGCTCCGATGGTGAGACCTGCAACCGTCAGGTATCCCTCCCACGAGGAGCTGCTCACGCCATGGCCGTCACCCCGAGCCGAAGAACATTGCTACAGGTCGCCGCCACCGGAACCGCGGTGGCCGCGCTACCGGTCGGACTGCAGCAGGTGGCCTCCTCGCCCGCTGCAGTAGCCGCGGAGGTCTCAGGCACTGAGAAGGTGGTCACGAGCGTCTGTGAGATGTGCACCGTGCGCTGCCCGATTCTGGTTCGGGTGCGCGACGGGAAGGTCGTGCGGATCGAGGGGAACCCGAAGGAGAAGTCGACCAAGGGCGCGATCTGTGCGCGTGGCAA
>JBBQUB010000143.1:0-7893 GCA_038212865.1 Actinomycetales bacterium | reverse complement strand
CGGGCTCGAACCATTGCAGGACAAGCTGATTGACAGGATCAGTGTCTTCATCGGCCACTCAGGGGTGGGCAAGTCGACGCTGGTCAACGCCCTTGTGCCTGGTGCGGATCGCGCCATAGGGGTGGTCAACGACGTGACGGGCCGCGGCCGGCATACCTCGTCCTCGGCAGTGTCGTTGAGGTTGCCCGGCGGAAAAGGTTGGGTCGTGGACACTCCCGGTGTGCGCTCGTTCGGACTCGCACACGTCGACCTATCCAGGATCATCCAGCACTTCCCCGACCTCGCAGCCGGAACCGAACAATGCCCTCGAGGGTGCACCCATGACGAGGAGGAGTGCGGCTTGGATGCCTGGGTCGAGTCGGGTCGAGCCGGCGCCGCGGGACGGTCCCGCCTGGACTCGCTGCGCCGACTGCTTCGCGCTCGCACCCCGCAGTCCGATGACTAGGGGAAGGTCTGGTCCACTCGACTCATTTGTTGGTGCTGGTGATGATGCCGCTCCAGACCGCGCTCGTCCCTGAGTGACCGACCCTGACCGTCCACCAGATTGCCAACACCCCAGCCACCACCGCGAGAACCACACCCAAGGTCGCCCTTTCCGACCGGCGGTTCACCGCGACGACGAGCGAGACCGCGAACATGCCGAGCGCGAACCAGATCAGGTTCCTGCCCAGTGCCGCGTGATCCTGAGCGACCTGCCCTCCGAGCCGCGTCTGCAGCGCCTCGCCACTTTGCCGTGCGACGAACGTCATGGCGACCATGCCGGCATTGATGACCGCCACCGGCCACGCAGCAAGCACGCGCAATCGGGGGACGAATGCGACCGCGGCGGTCACCAGCGCCATGAGTGGCAACAGCACCACCACGCCGTGGACAACCAATGCGTGGATCGGCAGGCCAAACACGGTGTCGAACACAACGGTCACCCTTCGATAGATGGCAGGCTGCGAAGTTCCTACACCGGTCACCACGTTGCAGCTGGTCCAATTGTTCACCGTGGCATCGAGCGCACCTGGGCCGGTCGACGTGGAGAGCCGTCACCCCCTGCGACATCGCCGGCTCACCCCGACCGTGGCGGTCTCCCCGTTGGTGCCCCGCAGCGGCTAGCGTGGCGAGGTGCCCGCCTATGACGATGACCTGCGCCTTGCGCACGTGCTTGCCGATGCCGTGGAGCGAATCACGGTGGCGCGCTTTCGAGCCGAAGATCTCATGGTCGAGTCGAAGCCCGATCTCACGCTGGTCACTGATGCCGACCGCGCCGCGGAGGAGGTCGTTCGCCACCAGCTCAAGCGCACCCGCCCCCGCGATGCGGTCGAGGGCGAGGAGTTCGAGACCACCGGCCGCGGCCCGCGACGCTGGGTCATCGACCCGATCGACGGAACCCATAACTTCGTGCGAGGCGTCCCGGTGTGGGCAACTCTCATCGCGTTGGTCGATGAGGGTCAGCCGGTTCTCGGCCTCGTTGCGGCGCCGGCACTGGGCCGACGCTGGTGGGCGGCCAACGGCTCTGGCGCGTGGAGTGGCCGTAGTCTCGCGAGCGCGAAACGGGTTGGTGTCTCCAAGGTTTCGAAGATCTCGGATGCCTCGCTGTCCTACTCGAGCATGGGTGGGTGGAAGCAGCATGACCGCTACAAAGAGTTCCTGAATCTGGCCGATGACTGCTGGCGGACCCGTGCCTATGGCGACTTCTGGTCCTACATGCTCGTCGCCGAAGGTGCTGTTGACATCGCCGCCGAGCCGGATCTGCAGGTCTATGACATGGCAGCGCTCGTCCCCATCGTCACGGAGGCCGGTGGGCGGTTCACCTCGTTGGACGGAACGCCCGGCCCGTGGGGTGGCAACGCGGTAGCGACCAACGGCCTGCTGCACGACGAGGTCCTTGCCCGCCTCGGCTGAACCACGCCTCGGCTGAACCGCGTCGCGGGTCGGTCCCCTTCGGGGCCACTCACCTAGGTTTGCGACGGTTGACCCGCACGGCCCCTGGGTTTGCGGTTAGGCGGGGAGGATCACGACCTCGCCGCGGCCTAGGTCACGCACACCGTCGGCATAGCTGCTGGCGTCCCCGACGATGATCACGGTCCACTCACCGGTGACGTAGCGCCCATAGGCTTTGGCCAGGACCTCGCCGTCGATGTCCGTCAGCGCGCGCAGGCTCTCCGAGGTGAATTCCGTGGTCAGCCCTTCCAGCGAGAGCCCGGCCGCCTCGTCCGCGACCGTGTCGGCTGTGGCATAGCGACCGGGCGCCGTCTTACCGATGAAGTCGACGCCAGCCCGGGTCTCCTCCTCGGTGAAGCCGTCGCGGGCCTTGTCGAGGATCTCGAGCAGGAGCCCCAACGCCTCGACGGTGGAGTCCGCGCGTACCGAGCCGCTGGTCAGGAACACGCCCCCACGTCGGCGCGGGCGGAAGCCCGAGCGAATCCCATAGGTGAATCCCTTGTCCTCACGTAACACCGCGTCGATCCTGGCGTTCGGCGAACCGCCGACGGCAAAACCCAGCACCTGGTATGCCGCCCAGCCGCCTTCGACGTGGCGGTCCGGTCCCGGGCATCCGACGTAGAACTCGGTCTGGACCGAGCCGGGACGATCGAGGAAGACGATACGTGCGGCGTCGCCGGCCCGGGCAGCTTCGGGCGGCTCGGCCAGCGGGGCGGCTGCCCCACTCCAGGACCCCAGGGCGCGCTCAACCTCGGACACGACGTCCAGATCGCTCAGATCTCCGGCAACGACCAGGGTCGCACCGAAGGGCACGACATTGGCGCTGTGGAACGCGGCCAGATCCGCAGGGGTGATCGCCGAGATGGTCGACTTGGTCCCGGCACTTGGGCGGGACGCTCGCTCCCGGGCGTCGAAGTAGGTCGTGATGAACTCCAGGGCCGCTCGCTGACCTGGCTGCGCCCGTTCGTGGTCGATCTCTGCCAGTCTGATCTTGATATGGCGAGAGACCTCGTTGGCGGGGAACGCTGGCTCGCGAACGGCTTGGCTGAGCAGATCGAGCGCCTCCCGCAGGGATCGCTTCGACACGTCCACGTCGACGATCAGGCCCGACTCGCTGGCGCCAGCGCCGAGCGCAATCCCCTTACGCTCCAACAGCTCTGCAAACTCTTCAGCCGTATGTTTTGCGGTGCCCTCATCAAGGGTTCGCGCCATGATCGTGGCGAGGCCTTCGAGCTCTCTGGGCTCGCGATGAAGCGGCGTCGGCACTGCGAGTCGCACGGAGATGACGTACTGGCCGGGGATGTCGTAGCTGACCACGCTCAGACCGTTGACCAGCTCAGCTCTCCGAGCCTCAGGGAACGACCATGGCTCGGGGGCTCTCACCTCGGGCCGCTCAACAACCCTCTCCAGTCGGGTCACTGCGTGTCTCCTTCCTGCTTGAGGTAGGCCACGACAGCGCGTGAATCGGGCATGAGCCAGCGTGCCGCAGCCTCCTTCACCTGGGCAGGTGTCACCGCGCTGAGGCGATCCAGGAAGGTGTTGATGTAGCCGGAGTCGCCCTGGAGGGTGGCGTGATGACAGATGTGGTCAGCGCGCTCCTCCTGGCTGGCCAGGGACGAGAGCCAGCCGCGCTCGGTCTGAGCCATCGCCGACTCCATCTCAACCTCGGTTGGGCCTTCGGTGGCGAACCTGACCAGCTCCTCGCAGGTCGCTGCCTCAACAGCGTCAGCGCTGCAGCCGCTGGCGACGTCAATCCCCAGGAACGCCAGTGAAACTCCGTCCACAAGGCCCATTGCGTGGGCCGAAACGCCGTTGGCGATCTGCTCGCGCCGGACCAACCGTTGATAGAGCCGCGACGTCGCCAGACCACCAATGATGTCCATCGCCAGTGAGGACGCAAAGAACTCGGGGGTGTCGTCCACCGGCAGCCGGAACGCAATATGAAGACGGTCAGAAGGGACGTCCTCGACGTGGTCGTCACGCTGCGGTTTGGTCATGGGAAGGAGCGGTTCAACTGGATCGCGAGGGGAGGCCGCAGTGGCAGGCAACGGGCCGAAATACCGCTCTGCTGAAGCGAACCCCTCCTCCGGCGTGAGGTCTCCGACCAAGGTGAGCACGGTGTTGTTGGGCCCGTAGTAGCGCCGGAAGAACTCGTGCACGTCCTGCACGCTGGCAGCGTCCAGATCCTGCATGGAGCCAATGGTCACGTGGTGGTAGGGGTGATCCTTGGGGAAGATCGCCGCGTAGATGTCGATCAGTGCGTTGCCATAGGGCACGTTGTCGTAGCGCTGTCGCTTCTCCTCCTTCACCACGTCACGCTGGTTGTCGAGGTTTTCCTGGTTGACCGCGTCCAGCAGGTGGCCATGGCGGTCGGCCTCCATCCACAGGGCCAGGTCCATCGCGCCGCGAGGCACCGTCTCGAAGTAGTTGGTGCGGTCGAACCAGGTCGTGGCGTTGAGACGCCCGCCAGCCGCCATGAGCGCAGCGAAGTGCTCACCCGAAGCCACATTGCGTGAACCCTGGAACATCAGGTGCTCGAACAGGTGCGCAAAACCGGTGCGACCCTCGACCTCGTGGCGCGAGCCCACATTGACCCACAGATTGACCGTGACCATCGGGACGCTGTGGTCCTCGCTGACGATGACCCGAAGGCCGTTGCCCAGTCTGCGTTCGGCAATCTGATAATCGAGCGGCATGCGCCCCAGACTAGGCGACGACTCCCCCACCGAGGGTGAGCTGTCGCGAAGTCCGGCAACCAAGATCAGGCCACCAGGTCACCGACGCGACCTTCGCCCAAGCAGATAGCCCACGATCAGAGCCACGGGGCCAAGGGCGCGGGCCGCATAACGGGTGAGAAGAACACGGCCAACGGTGCTGAGCAGGTTGAGCTCGGCGCCTCCCGCAGGAGCTGGCCGGTATGGCGGAGACTGGGTGCGTGGTGCGGCCGCACCACCGGTGGTACTCCCCCGTGGGGTCGTCGCCGAGGCTTTCACCGCCACCTGCTCGACATCCGCCCCCCGGGCGCTCGCGGGTTGCGCGGGTTGCGCTGGTTGCACGGGGGCCTCGTCGGCAGCCGAAAACGGGGCCGTCCCTGGCGCTCCCAGCGTGTTCTTCAGGCAGGCGACGAACTGCTCAAGCAGCTTGTCGCTGACATCCTGCATGACACCTCGGCCGAACTGAGCGGGCTTGCCGGTGACGGCAAGATCCGTAGTGACGTGCACGACCGTCACCTCCCCATCAGCCGCCATCTGCGCAATGACCATCGCGTTGGCCGTACCGTTGCCCCGTTTGTCCTTGCCCTTGGCCTCGATCACCGCCCGGTGGGCAGTCTCGTCACGCTCGATATAAGTGCCGATCCCGTTGTACTGCATAGCAATTGGCCCAAGCTTGATCTTGGCCGATCCAGTGAACTGGTCGCCCTCCACCGAGATCAGGGTCGCGCCGGGGAAGCACGGCGCGACCCGCTGCGGGTCGTTGAACGCCGCCCACGTCTCCTCGACCGATGCCGGGACGGTGAAGTGGTGTTCGAGCTCCACGGAATCTCCTTGCTCAGCCGGCAGCGGCCAGCACGGAGCGGCGGGCCAGCACAGATGCCAGATGGCGGCGGTAGTCGGCGTCACCATTGAGGTCGCTGGGCGGCCGAGTGCCTTCGGCGATATTTGCGACGGCCTCGGCGATCGCCGAGGCGTCGATGGCCAGGCACTGCAGGGCATGCTCGGCGGCGGTTGCACGGATCGGGACGGACCCCATGTTGGTCAGCGCCACCCGGGCCGCCGCGATGGTGCCGCCTTCGACACGTACTGTCGCGGCCACGCCGACGATCGACCACTGCTGGGCGATCCGCGTGAACTTCTCGTAGTGCGCGCCCCAGCCGGTGTGTTTGGGCACCCAGACCTCGGTAAGGATCTCGCCCTCGCCGATGGCGGTCGTGAACAGGTCCTGGAAGAAGTCCGAGGCCGCCACCGTGCGGGTTCCGGACGGGCCGACAATGACGAACGTGGCGTCCAGGGCCAGCGCCGGAGCCAGCAGGTCCCCCGCTGGGTCGGCGTGGGCCAGCGCCCCTCCGAAGGTCCCGCGATGGCGGACCTGTGGGTCGGCTACCGTCTGGACGGCCTTGCTCAAGAGCAGCGCATGGGTTGCGACCATTGACGATCGGGCCACCTCATCGTGCGACGTCATTGCGCCGATCACCAGGGAATCACCGTCCTCGCGGATCCCGCGCAGGGACTCGATCCGGCCCAGGTCGACGATGACTTCCGGTGCCGCCAGTCGCAGCTTGAGCACCGGGATCAGGCTCTGTCCGCCGGCCAGGACCTTGACGTCGTCGGACGAGCCGAGCAGCCGCAGCGCCTCTTCCACGCTGGTCGGGGCGTGGTAATCGAAGGCTGCCGGGATCATTGCGCACCACCCTTGTTGGTCATAGGTGAACCTGCTGTCGAGGCTGCCTGCAGCGCGCGCCACACAGTCTGCGGAGCGCACGGCATGACGAGGTCGTGGACGCCCAGATGCCTGATCGCATCCAGGATGCCGTTGACGATGGCCGGGGTCGATGCGATTGTGCCCGCCTCGCCAACACCCTTGACCCCTAGGTCATTCGTCGTCGAGACCGACACGGTGCGGTCGGTGATGAACGACGGCAGATCGGCGGCGCTAGGCACCAGGTAGTCGACGAAGGAACCGGTGACCAAGGTGCCGTTCTCGTCATACACGGCCTCTTCGAACAGCGCCTGCGCGATGCCCTGGGTCAGGCCACCGTGCACCTGACCATCGACGATGAGCGGGTTGATGACGTTTCCGATGTCGTCCACGCAGACGTACTTGCGCAGGGTGACAGCGCCCGTCTCGGTGTCAACCTCCATTGCCGCGAGATGGGTGCCGTGGGGGAAGGAGAAGTTCACCGGGTCGTACGCTGCGTCGGCGTCGATGGAGGGCTCGAAACCGTCGGGCAGGTTGTGGCCCTGGAAAGCCGCAAAGGCCATCTCGCCGAGGGCCATGCCCTTATCGGTGCCCTTGACGGTGAACCGGCCACCGGTGAACTCGATGTCGTCGGCGCTGGCCTCGAGCAAGTGCGCCGCGATCGTGCGCGCCTTTTCGATCACCTTGTCAGCCGCCTTCACGACAGCCATGCCGCCCACGACCAACGAGCGAGAGCCATACGTATCAAGGCCTCTCGGCGAAATTGCCGTGTCCCCGTGCAGCACCTCGACGTCCTCGAAGGCCACCCCAAGGCGGTCGGCCACGATCTGGCTCCATGCCGTCTCGTGCCCTTGCCCGTGCGGGCTTGTGCCTGTGACGACCTCGACCTTGCCGGTGGGCAGGACGCGGATCGACGCGTGGTCCCACCCGCCGCCCACGTACTTCAGGGCGCCGAGTACGCGAGAGGGCGCCAGCCCGCACATCTCGGTGAAGGTCGAGACGCCGATGCCGAGCTGGACCGGGTCGCCGGACTCGCGGCGCCGTGTCTGCTCGGCACGGAGCTCGTCATAGCCGAACAGCTCCATGGCCCTCACGGTGGCCGCCTCGTAGTTGCCCGAGTCGTAGGTCATACCCGCGACGGTCGAGAAGGGGAACTCCTCATGCTTGATCCAGTTCTGCTCCCGCAGCTCGATGGGGTCACGTCCCAGCTCGGAAGCGAGGTCATCCATCAGGCGCTCGATCGCGAAGGTTGCCTCTGGACGGCCCGCGCCACGGTAGGCGTCGGTCCACGCCGTGTTGGTGAAGACGTTGGTGGTGGAGAACCGGTAGGCGGCGAACTTGTAGATCGAGTTGAACATGAAAGCGCCCAGCACCGGAATGCCCGGGGTGACCAGACCCAGATATGCACCCATGTTGGCGAGCAGATCGACCTTGAGCCCGGTGACGGTGCCGTCCTTGGTCGCGGCAAGCGTCAGCCGCTGCAGCTGGTCGCGGCCGTGGTGGGCAGCGACCAGAGACTCCGAGCGCGTCTCGGTGTACTTGCAC